>CAZURA010000003.1:0-102476 GCA_964622985.1 uncultured Bacteroides sp.
CGTGAACTGGCCTTGAATGCCAAACTGCAACCGGAGAAACTCCAGGGAATGATCCGGAACGGAAAGGTATTTCTTTTAGCTACCCTCTCCATGCATTCCACAGAGGTGGGGCCCTCCCAGTCGGCTCCTCTGATTGCCTATGATTTTGTATCCACACAGGATGAAAAGAAGTTAGAGTGGATGGAAAATGTGGTCTATATGGCGGTTCCGTGTCACAATCCCGATGGGATGGACCTGGTGGTGGAGAACTACAAAAAGCACCTGGGAACCCAGTACGAGGGAGCCTCCCTTCCCCGGGTATACCATAAATATGTGGGTCATAACATCAATCGCGATTTCGTGACCCTTTCACAGAGTGAAAATAAGGTTGTAGCCCGCATATATAATCAGACCTGGTTCCCACAGGTGATGGTCGAAAAGCACCAAATGGGTTCTACGGGGACCCGCTATTTCGTTCCTCCGAACCACGATCCAGTTGCCGAAAATGTGCCTGCAGGCATATTTCACTGGGGGGCGGTATTTGGACAGCATATGGCCACAGACATGAGTGAACAGGGTTTGGCCGGGGTTTCGCAGCACTACATTTTTGATAACTACTGGCCCGGTTCCACAGAAACCTGCATTTGGAAAAATGTGATTGGTATGCTCACCGAATGTGCCAGTGCAAGGGATGCTACCCCCATCTATGTGGAGCCCACTGAACTTCGGGTAGGGGGAAAAGGGCTTTCCGAATACAAGAAGAGTGTCAATATGCTAATGCCCTGGAAGGGGGGCTGGTGGCGTCTTAGTGATATTGTGGAGTACGAGGTGGCATCCACCATGTCGATGATCAAGACCGCTTCTTTATACCGGGAGGATATCCTGCAGTTCAGGAACAAAATTTGCCGGGAGCAGGTGGAACTTGGGAAAACGGAGGCTCCTTTTTATTACATCTTGCCTGCAAAGCAGCACGATATGGGTGAGTTTGTGAACCTGGTGAACTTAATGAAAGAGCATGGGGTAGAAGCATACCAATTGACAGCGGATCAGGAACTGGATGGAAGAGTGTACAAATCAGGAGACGTGGTTATTCCTCTGGCACAACCGTTCCGGGCGTTTATCAAGGAGGTGCTGGAGAAGCAGGAGTTTCCGGAAAGGCACTATACACCAGGTGGCGAGCTTATCAGGCCTTATGACATTACCAGTTGGTCACTCCCTCTTCACAGGTGGGTGAAAGCTGAGGAAATAGCGGTCCGCAGCACAGCACTTGAGGCAAATCTTAGCCTCATCGAAGGTGAATACAGCTTGCAGGTATCTCATGATATGGAAGTGTCTATGATATTGCCAGTTGCATCCAATGAATCTTTCAGGGCAGCATTTAAAGCCCTGAAGGAGGGATTGAAAGTGGAACGACTGGATGGGAATGTGGATATAAAAGGAGAGACTTTTGGCAGGGGCAGTTTCGTGGTACATTTCAACCCCGGTAAGAAAGAGAGTTGGGAGGCAGTATTGGAGGAGCTTCCATTTTCACCGGGTTGGATCCTGGATAAGCGTGCTCTCGGTGCCGATGAGTTAAAGTTGCCGAGGATTGCATTGGTGGAGACTTACTTCCATGATATGGATGCAGGGTGGACCCGTTACATTTTCGACACCTACCATATTCCTTATACCGTATTGCATCCCGATCAGTTTCAGAAAAGTAAGCTGGCTTCAACCTACGATGTGATCCTTTTTCCCAACCGCAGCAAGTCGATTCTGATGACCGGCAAACGAAAAACGGGTGAGTCCTATTACCTGGGCAATTATCATCCCGACTATGTAAAGGGAATGGGTAAAGAGGGTTTAGAGGAACTGATGACCTTTATCGACGGAGGCGGGATCGTAGTGGCCTGGGAGGGCTCCACCCAACTGTTTGAAGGTGTGATGAAGATCAAACGAAAAGATAAGGAAGAGGAGTTTCAGCTGCCTTTCAGAGATATCTCTTCCCAATTGTCCAAAGGGGGATTGTATGTTCCGGGTAGCCTGATGAAATTAAACCTGGCAAAAGAGCATCCGCTTACTCTGGGTATGCCTGAAAGCATTGGCGTATTTTCTCGCGGCCGTCCTGTTTTCGCAACTTCTCCACCCTTGTTTGATATGGACCGCAGGGTGATCGGAACCTACCCTGAGAATGAGGTATTGATGAGCGGATATGCCGCCGGGGAGGAGAAAATAGGAAACAAGGCGGCTATGATATGGATGAAGAAAGGCAAAGGACAGTTTGTATTCTTTGGATTCAATCCCAAATTCCGTGCCTCCACCCAGACTTCATTCAAATTACTGTTTAATGCTATCCTGCTCGATAAATTAGATAAATAATGTCCATAACCTTAAAGAGATGAAAAATAGAAGATTGATCACCCTGTTCCTGATGAGTATCTCCATTTCCGTGGTGGGACAGCAACATGCCTACCGGCTTTTCAGTGAGAAAGGTAAAAAGGTGAAGTATGAGAAGATGGTGGAGACAGCCTCAGCAGCAGATGTGGTCTTATTTGGTGAGTACCATAATAATCCCATTTCCCACTGGCTGCAGCTTGAACTTACTCAGGATCTTCTGGAGATGAAAGGAGAAAAACTGGTGCTGGGTGCCGAAATGCTTGAAGCAGATAATCAGCTGATTCTGAATGAGTACCTTGCTGGCCTGATCTCAGAAAGTAAATTTGAGGAAGAAGCCCGTTTGTGGAAAAACTATAAGACCGATTACAAACCGCTGGTGGTTCTGGCAAAAGAGAATAGCCTGCAATTCATTGCCACCAACATTCCCAGGCGTTATGCCAGTGCTGTGCATAAAAAGGGATTGGGCATACTGGATAGCCTGAGCGCTGAGGCTAAAGCTTATCTGGCACCGCTGCCTATGGAGTATGACACGGCACTGAATTGTTATAAGCAGCTAAGAGGAGGGGGGGCTATGGGTGGCCATGGCAGTATCAACATGGCAGATGCACAGGCTATTAAGGATGCTACCATGTCCCACTTTATCCTGAAGAACTGTGGGCCCGGACAACTGTTTATCCACTACAACGGGGCCTACCACTCCGATAACTATGAAAGCCTGAACTGGTTTCTTAAACGGGCGAAGCCGGAGCTGAATATTGTAACGATCTCAACCGTAGTTCAGGATAACGTGGGCAAACTGGAAGAAGAGTCACAAGGGAAAGCCGACTTCATCATTTGCGTTCCTTCCACCATGACCCATACACACAGGTAGCCGGAACTACTCCTCAGGATAGGCGTCATCCACCAATTCCCAGAGTTCACTGCTGACCATCTCTCTGGCACCGGCCGCTTTTTTACTGATCTCATCCCAGGTCTTACCTGGGTGAACATCCGGAAGCAGATCTTCTCCGCTGGTCATTTGTTTTGCGTTCTTGTACCCGTCCACAGCAGTATAGCGGGGCTGATCTTCTCTGTAGGGCCAGGTGGTCCAGATCCCCCAATGCGCCCTCTGACCTTTCTTAATACCTTCTTCGTATAGCGGTTTGAAAATCTCCTGCTCCATGTTAACATATTCCGATTCCATACCCGGTTTGATCCTCATTTTGTTTACCACGATCAGGTTACCTCCCTCATTGTTGTCCGCTTGTACCACCTGGTGAGAAAGCTCCTTGTGCGCAAGAAAACGAGATCTGTTAGTCAGTTCCATGAGCTCATCCCACTCCTCAATAGTAAATATTTCGCCAATGAGATCCTCTGGCCATAAATTCGTAAAAGTCTGCTCATAGCTGTCGAACCAGGTAATGGTGATATATTGGTAAGGATCTTCGTAACCTGCATATACATTGCGCCACAATTGCCATCCGGAACAAACACCAGCTTCTATCCGTTTCTCATGGACCTTTTTCCAGGTCTGTTCCACTTGCAGGTAATCATTATCCATACCCTGGGGGACTTTC
Organism: uncultured Bacteroides sp.; assembly: GCA_964622985.1. Classification (GTDB taxonomy): domain Bacteria; phylum Bacteroidota; class Bacteroidia; order Bacteroidales. Next base: position 3,912 of record CAZURA010000003.1, read on the forward strand.
ATATACTCGATAATCACTGTAGAATTCTGTGCGAAGAGAGAGATAGGAAGCACTGCCAGTAGCACTAAAGTGAAGAATCTAAGAATATGCTTCATGGTTGTTGGATTTAGTAAGTATAAGTTATTATGCTATAAGGGAGATTCACCCTTCTCTTCGGAACGGGAGAAGAAGCGTTGAGTGGGATAGGCGAATTCGATATCCTTGCTTTTGGCAAAAGCTTTGAGTACATCCTCCCAGATCTCATGTTCTGTGATCCTTCGTCTTCTGGCATCGCATATATACCTCATCGTCAGTAAGATACCGCTATCTTTGACCGAAGTGTATACGATGGGTGTGAGATACTGGTAGAAGATCATATACTTCTTGCTGGCCTCAATGATCTTCTTCTCTGCATCAGCAGAAAGATCTTCGGTATGTTCGCTGACGATCTTCTGCATGATGTCCCTGGCCAGCCTCCAGTTGCTTTCAAAAGTGACCAACACAGGCAATTCGTTCCAGATGAATTTGAATCCTGCACTGTAGTTCGACTGGGCCTGTGTGAAGATGGTTCCGTTGGGGATGTGGATGATCCTGCCGGTACTCTGATCGGCATCCACCCAGTTGCCAATCTCCAGCAGGGTGAACTGGAACAGGCGGAGGTCGATCACATCTCCGGCATGGTCACCGATCTGGATTCGATCGCCCAGCGTGAAAGGCTTCCGGGTGAGGATAAAGATCCAGCCGGCAATGTTGGTCAATGGATCTTTCATAGCAATGGCCAGACCTGCAGTGAGCAGACCTAAAAATGCACCGAACTGACCTATGGCTTTGATCCAGACACTGCCAATAAGTATTATGGTCAGAAATCCCACCGTGAAAGAGACAGACCGTCTCCAGGTATACCGGGACTTGGGATCTTCGGTGAATCTCCAGACTATTTTCAGTATGGTGTACCGGACCACTCCCAGGACCAGGAGAATGATGACGGAATAGAGAATTTTGGTCTGATTCTCCGGACTGATCCCAAGGGAATCTTGGAAAAAGCCTGTGATACCAGTTGAAACGACAGGAGCCTGGGTGGAGGTTTCTATTGGGGTTGTTACCCCAATTCCGGTTGAGTCTTGAAGGATTTCAGCGACACCTTCCATGTAAGAGAATCATTGATCTTACCTAAAAATAGTGATTTATCTTCAATTACACTCAGTGTTACAGGCAGATAATGAAATTGTCAATCAGCTTTTACATCCGGGCGAGTGCCATGGTACAGGCATGGAGGGAGATAGTGATCAGCAGGTAAAGGTTTCTGGCAGCTCCGGGAGAAAGCCCCAAAAATCGGTATTTTATGGATCCTGCGTGACAGGAAGTAACACAATCCCCGCAAAACGTGCAGGTCAGGCCCGGTTTCCTGGATACGATGTCAGATAGATTTAGCGCATCGTATTTGCAATGCTTCGTACAGGCCAAACAATCGGTACAGCTGTTGTTGTCGATGTACATCCTGAAAGGATTCACAAACCGGGTCAGGTTGACAATGGTTCCAATGGGACAGTAAGCAGTGCAATGCACCATCCGTCCTTCCCGTCTGGAAATCAATAAAATAACACCCAGACCCACCATTCCAAAACCGCCTGCAATCAGGGTGGCTGCCAATACCGGTACCTGCATCCACCTGAGGGCTATGGTTCCGGCTATCACCAGGATCATGACCGTCGATTTCAATGCCCATTTGTATCTCAATGGGGTCCGGCTGGTCTTTCTGATAGCCGACAGATTATCGATGGCTCCGAAATAACAGAGGTGACTGCACCAGGCTGGCCCTGACAGGATTACTGTGCTCAGAAAAAGGATGGTCATCACCGATGTATGCCCTCTGTAGATGGGACCGGCCAGTATCATCATGGGTACCGGTAAATGCAATTTCCCGGTCATCAGAAAGGATTCATAGCCAAACAATCCGATAATCAACTGGGCAAAGAATACAACCGAGAAGGCAAACCAGGTATATTTCCGCCAGATGGCCGCTTTTTTGGGATCTTGCATATGATATGCCACCAGTGCAGCATACAGGGCGATCATTACAATTTCGATCCAACCACCACCTGTCATGAATCGCTCCAGAAGCAGCAACGGATTATCTACTTTCAACTGGACAAAGGATAACAGGATTGCCGTAATGGCAAAAACCAGTAAAGGCAGTCTGAAGGAGTTGTATTTCGACATCAGCAATCTAAGGGTTATGAACGGGATCCTGGGTTTTTATTGCCAGCAATTTCAGATTCTGATCCCCCCCATTCTTCCATTCACGCAACAGACCCGGCTGTATAGCCATCAACTGATGGGCATCCAGCTCAAAAGATTGATCTTCCACAGTGAGAGTACCTGTGCCTTCCAGGACGAAGAATACGATACGCCAGTCGTTGGCATGCTTCTCAATAGCTTCTCCGGGCTTCAGATCCAGCCGGACGATCTCATGATTATCAGTCCGGTACATCATCCAGGCATCCTGGGGGATAGGTAACTTCTGTGCGTTACCCGTGTGGATCAGTTGGTTGTACATGTTACACCCACTCTTCTTGCAGGATCTCCCCCTCTACACCGACAATAACCGATTTGATCGGTACCTTTCTTTCGGCTTGCTGTGCGGCAGCCTTCACCATTTGCAGCAGTCCGCCACAACAGGGAACCTGCATCATCATCACCGTTAAGGTATTAATCTGCGCATCATCGATCAAAGAGGTGATCTTGGAAACATAACTATCGAGACCCGAGTCGAGTTTCGGACAGGCGATGGCCAGGCTTTTTCCTTTCAGCCACTTGGTGTGAAAATTACCCAGTGAAAAGGCTACACAATCTGCTGCCAGCACCAGGTCGGCCTGTTGAAAATAGGAAGCTACCGGATTGATCAGGTGCATCTGAACCGGCCACTGTCTCAGCTCTGAAGGTTGATCTGCTCTGACCTGGCTGTCCAGAGTAAGTGCTCCTGCGGCAACCGAAGCCGGTTGGCCCGCAGACGATTGTGGATTGAAACTTCTGGCCTCTGATCCTGCACAACCACAGGCGAGCTGCTCCTCTTCCACTTTGGCATGGTGTACTTTGTTCATAACATCTTTAATATTAAAGTTCAACTCATTTTCATGATCCTTTAGATACTGCACACCCTCTTTAAGAAACTCCAATTCGTTGTGTTCTTTCAGATGCTGCAGGTGAGCCACTACCGTATTCTCTCCTTTATCCACCATGATCTCCATCACTTTGGTTTCATTGTAGGGTTCGGCTTCCCTCTTTTCAATAGTAATGGCCCCCTGGGGACAATGTCCCAGGCAAGCACCCAGTCCATCGCACATGAGATCACTGATAAGCCGGGCTTTTCCATCGATCATCTGTAGTGCTCCTTCGTGACAGTTGGGTATGCATTGTTCGCATCCGTCACATAATTCTTCGTCTATATGTACAACTTCCCGTATCATAGTTTGAAATAATTAAGTTAAAAGTTGATAGTATTTGATAAGCACAAAGATGAGAAGAAGAGTTGATAGAATCCGGTAACATATGTTACAGGAGGCAAAAAACTATGGATATCATAGGAGTACCTCTATTTATTTATTCGTACAGCTTACGATCACGATGGGTGAGGAAATTGCTATATTTGAGTTTTCAGATTAATTAAACAGAATATGTCTCCTTCCATTGTCCGCGCGAAAGCCTCTTTCGGGCTGAGGTATGTGATATGTTTCACCCTGTTACTATCCGCTCTTATCTCCTGTGAGAAGCAAGAAGGAACGGGTGGAACTGGTTCCATATCCGGCACCATTCTTGAATGCTATTACAACACCGACTATTCCGACCTGATTTTAAAACAGCCTGCGGTGGATGAAGAGGTTTTTATGCTCTACGGGGAGGATAATGTTCTGGGCGACAGGGTGTTTACAGGTATTAACGGGGATTTCAGGTTTGACTATCTCTACCCGGGACGATACTATATCTACTACAAATCGGCAGATTCAACCTCTTTTATGGAAGGGGAAAAGGAGAAAATCTACCTTATAGATCTGGAAAGGGGAGAAAAGAAGGAGTTGGGAGATCTGGAGAAACTGACTGTACTTGATTATGATGAGGGAGGTGCTCTTATCAAAGGGGTGGTTAAAGTCATTGATTATGTAGATGAATCAAGCTGGCCCAATCTGGTTATAGACCATATCGACTTCGCCCAGGAACAGGAGATTTACCTTACTTATAACCATCATGCCTTTTACGATGACCGTATCCGCACCCAGTACGATGGGTATTTTGAATTCAGTCATCTGATCCCGGGCGATTACATGATCTTTCTTTATTCTGAGGATGTGACCCGGGCAACTGAAAGAGTGGTTCTGAAGTTTGAGGTCACTATTTCGGAGTTTGACCAGGTAGTGGATCTGGGAGAGATCACCATTGAAAAATTATGATTCATATTTTTATATACTAATGGAAAAGAGGATATTATCGGTAGTAGCACTGTTCGTGTTGATGACACTGGCAGTAGGGGGACAGAGTAAAAAAACCATAAAAGAAAAGGGGATTGCTTCTGTAACTGTACATGAATATTTTATTGAAGAGGGAATGAAAGCACCTGTGGTAGAATCCATGGAAAAATATAATGAAGAGGGGGATATTGTGGAGTTGAAGGAGTTGAATAAAAGAGGAGAGGTTAGAAGGTGGGAGAAGTACGTCTATAACGAAGACGGGAAATTGGTGGAGGAGATATTTCTGGATGAGAAAGGGAAGGTGGAAAGGTTGGAAAAGAATATCTATAATGGCAAACTGAGGACCGAAAAGCACTATTTCAACGGCAGGGGGAGACTCACCAAGAAGAAGATGTATACCTATGAGTATCGGTAAGGAGATAGAGGGTATTCTATCAGGTTATGGCAACATCTCTTTAAAGGAGGTGCAGAAAGCCAGCCTGATGCGAAGGAAGGACAGCAAGTTTCTGTTCAGCTACAGCTGTCTCCCGGATATACTCTCCATGGTTGAGAAGGATTACAGGGTATTGGATATTGATGGAATCCGATCACATCCTTATCATACGCACTATTACGACACCACAGACCTGGAAATGTATTTTATGCATCACCGGGGCATGGCAAACCGGCATAAAGTGAGGTTCAGACGGTATGGGACATCCGATATCCATTTTTTGGAAGTGAAGAAAAAAAATGCTAAAGGCATTACTCAGAAAAACCGGGTGAGAACCAATAGTATGGATGCCTCGATCCTGAGTACTGAAGAGGAGTTCCTGGTCTCTTATTCGCCTTACAAACCTGATGAAATGGTGCCGCTTCTGGAGAACAGTTTTAATCGTATTACTCTTGTTCGACAGGATCAAACCGAAAGGATCACACTGGACTATGGTCTGCAGTTCTTCAGCATGCAATCTGACATCAATCTGTCATTGCATGGGGTATCCATTGCCGAGATTAAATACGAAAATCATCTCTCAGGTTCGCCTTTTAATGCGGCTCTGAGAAGATCTCATATTACCCCTAAGCGATTTAGTAAATATGCCATTGGAATGGCACTGCTCAATCCTGATCTGAAACAGAACCGTTTCAAAGCAAAGGTTCGCAAGGTGCATCAGATCAACAACCATTTTATGGAAACCATTAAACTTACATAACATGCCTGAAATTTCTCACATACCTGAATTCCTGAACATCCCGCTGTATGAAGGGGAAGACTTCTGGGACCTGGTTATCCGTTTTATTTTTAACCTCGGAGTGGTATTGTACCTGGTACGTGTACACTATTATAAGGTAACTCCCAGGAAGGATTACCTGTTTACCTATATCCTTATCAGTCAGGTGATCTTCTTCATACTCTTTCTCCTGGAAAATGTTGCGGTCGATTTCGGTTTTGCCATTGGGATGTTTGCCGTATTCGGGATCATTCGATACCGGACCAGGCAGATCCCTCCACGCGAAATGACCTACCTTTTCCTGGTTATTGGAATATCGGTTATTAATGGTCTGGCTAACAGGAAGGTTAGTTATGCTGAACTTTTGCTGACCAACCTGATCGTCATGACTCTGACCTACTTCCTGGAAAAGGTTTTCCTCCTGAAACACGAATCGAGGAAGGTGATCATCTATGAAAACGTGGAGTTGATCAAACCCGAAAAGCGGAATGAACTGATCAGGGACCTGGAGAAACGCACAGGACTCACCATCAACAGGGTGGAGATCGGCAGAGTCGATTTCCTGCGGGATGCAGCGAGGATATTTATCTATTTTTTTGACAATAACGACTGGACCCATTCCACTGAAGACGAATCACAGGCAGGGGATATGAATGATGACGTTTAAAAGGAGTACATATTTCACAGGATGTTGTCTGATTATGTGGCTGATTCCGTTAGGATTACTGGGTCAGCAGAAAGATTTCCAAACCTGGTGGGAGTTTAGTCTGGATAAAGGGCTGAACAACGGGATCGATCTTTCGGGCGAGATCGAGCAGAGGTTCAGGAACAATAGTCTGAATTACGACCGTTCCCTGGTCACTGTCTCCGCAGAGTATGATCTGATGGAGTATCTCAACGTGGCAGCAGGCATGAGGGCTCTGCTTACAAATAGCCGCGAGCAGATGCTCAATGCCAGATACCGGTTGCAAGCAGATGCTATGAGTCGCGTTTCCCTGTTGGGAGTGGATATATCTTTCAGGACGAGGTTGCAATACGGTTTCGATGACCTGATATTGAATGAAGACTACTCCCAAAACAGCCTTAATAACAGGAACAGACTGAAAGTTGCATATCACATTTTTGGGACCAGGCTCGACTGCTTTGCCTCTGTGGAGAGCTGGCACCAGATAGGTGATCGCCCCAATCAGCATATGAAAAAGGTGAGGTATTCAGCAGGCACCCGGTTCATGGTCAACTTCCGATCTTCCCTGAGTGTCCGTTATATCATGGAGGATGAGATACATGTGAGAAATCCCATGCAATCATATATTCTGGTATTTGGATATGAATATGACCTCTAAGGGGCTATTGCTTTATCAGTTTACTCATCTCACTGAATTCCCGGCCATCGCTGACCTCTATGGTGTAGACCCCGTCGGGAAGATAGGACAGGTCGGGCAGTGAATAGGCAAATTCAGTTCCTGAATACTCCATTGAACCCTGAAACACAACAGATCCTCTGAGGTCAAATACCCGGATAGACAGCTGGGCGGCGAAGGGGAGGTTTACCGAAACAAAAGTGGAACTCAGGTCCGATGGATTGGGATAGAACTTGATGATACCCGGACGCTCCAGTGTCGCATCTGACCGTGCAGAAGCAGGGAAGCATAGTCCCCCCCACTTACTATCCATCCAGTTCAGCCGATTATTGATCCATAGCCTTAGAAATCCTTCCTCTTCCATATGATTCTGTCCCACGAAACTATTGGGCCAAACGTACTCTCCAAAGATAGGCCAGCGCTGGAAATTTCGCGGTATGGCCTCCTCAATCTCCATGAGAGAACTGTCGATCAGGCTCGCGACACTTTCATGACTCAGTACAGAGTTATGGAGTTCATCCCAGCGGCAATAGAGTTGATACCTGAACCAGGGGTCCTGCATGATCCAGGCCCACCAATAGACTGTATTATGCAGGGTGTAGGTCCAGTTAAATGTCTCATGGACGTCAAGGGTATAGTCGCTGTTCCCGTAAGTGAGGTTATAGTCCCACGGTGGACCGCTGACCAGTTTGCCGCCCTTGGTCTCTTTCTGCTTGTAGAAATAGTGACTGAGACGGAATCCGTCCACATCCTTGGAGAACTCATTAAGGATCATCAGGTCGATGAATGAAGGTATATCCAGGTATGGCCGGTATCCTGTTTCGGGATGTGAATAATTCCCATACACAAGTGCCTCTTCAAACTCCTGCATATGATCCTTAATGTAGTTTTTCTGATCGTTGGTGAGCTCGTCCGACTTCGGATCGAAATATTGATAGGTCACCCGGCCATAACCTGCCAGGGGAGGTTGTACAGAAGATTCCCAGTATTGGGTGGAATTCATTCCCGAGAGCTTATCCACCCGCAAAATATATCCGCCGGAAATGTCCACGGCCGAGGTGTCGTCCGGGGTGATCTTGGCAATGGCCACCCGGTTCTTATCTCTTTTGATCTTTTCTGTGAGCACATATAATCCCTTGTAATCACCGTTGATTACCAATTCAATGAAGCGGGTACGGGGGGCATAATGACCAAATTTTCCGAAGAGGTTGTAGGTGAGTACGTTTCTGATAAGGCTCTTATCTCCATAGGGTCCATACAGGACAAAGTCATTCTCTTCCGGGAGGCCCAGCAGGGACACGTTGTTATTCGTTCCGCTATCGGTTTGGGTCTCGATACTGTAAGACTTCTTCGGGTATAACCAGAGTGTGGATTCCCCTCTCTTCTCAATAGAGATCTGTCCATCGTATGCATTGAATGTATCTCCCATGGAATTGTAGTTTACCGGACCGTTATGGATCAATCCCATTCTGGCAGTGATCCTGGGTTCGTTGGGGATCTCCTGTCCTTCAGTATCTATGACCATCAGAGGCAGATAGGTGCTGTCTGATTCAAAGGGAGGATAAAACCATGGCGGGGTATCGGAGAATATTTGATCTGCACTCTTTATTCCGGCGTGCAGGAATACGTTGGAAGAGAGATCCGATGAACCAATGGATTCATTATGTACTTCAATGGCCAATACATTATCTCCGGTTGTCAGCAATCCCACTATGTTTTCGTCTAAAGAGACTCTGAGAGGTTCCATACCTCTGTATAGTCCGGCTTCATGCAATCCATCGGCTGTAGATGCCCATGAGGTAGAGCTCCCTGCAGCTCCCATATTATATCTGCCTACCTCTGTTCCGTTAAGGTAGGCAACAAACCCATCATCAAAATCCACATCCAGGATCAATGCAGCGATCACTCCCGTATCGGAGATCTCAAAATGGTACCTGCAGTAGACGGAAATGGCCTGATCGATGGTTGTGAGGTCATCTCCATCTCCATATCCAACACCTCCCTGACCGTTGTTCCAGCCGAGGTCATTGAATTCAGGGAGGATCCAATCCGAATCTACGTTAGAACCAGGAACAAGGTAACGACAGTTGCTCCCCGGTCCCAATATGGTCTCCCAATGATCCACCTCTCCTCCCATTATCCTGAGGGGAGAGATAAATACCAGCATACCGGTTAATATGTAGATCATCCACCTCATGCAAACTACTCTTTTCAGGATAAGTGAACTGTTAGAAGGACAAAGATAATTTCCAAAGGGTTGTAACCTAGGGTTCCGGGGAAACTTTTTCTATCTTGCCGGGAAGAATTGCAAAGTATGGGATCTCATTCAGAAGAAATTGTAGGTATCCTGGTTCAGTGTCCGCTCTTTTCAGGCTTAAAGGAAGAGCAGCTATCGGAGGTTCTTTCTCGCTCCGCCTCACGCCTTAGTAACTTCTCCAGGGGCGACCTGATAGCCAGGGCCGGTGATGAGGTACATTTCCTGCACATCATGGTGAAGGGCAGTGTAAAGGGAGAGATGATCGATTTTACCGGAAAGGTGATCACGATTGAGGACATATTCCCTCCGCGTCCCCTGGCCCCTGCATTCCTGTTTGGAAAACAGAACAGGTATCCGGTCAATATTGTGGCGAATGAAACAGTGACGATCCTCTCCTTTCCCCGGGATGATTTCCTGAAAATGATGCAGACCAGTGAACAGATCCTCAAGAATTTCGCTGACAATGTGTCCAGCAGGGGACAATTCCTCTCCAACAAGATCAAGTTCCTCTCCTTCTCTACCATCAAAGGGAAGCTGGCCCAATACCTGCTGGATCTCTCAGGGAAGGAGAATGCAGACCGGTTCCTGATTCCTCATTCCCAGACCCAGTTATCCGAATTATTTGGTGTGGCACGGCCCTCTGTAGGGCGCGCCATTGCTGAAATGAATCATGACGGAATTATTGCTACAGAGGGGAAACAGGTGACATTACTCGATAAGACCAGGTTGTTCGCTTTGCTGAAATAGGAGAGAATAAAAGAAGTGGCCACACCGTGCATTAGTATGGCCACCCCAAATGCAAACAGGATGCAAAGGTTATTCTTCCAGGTGCTCCTTTTCTATAAACTTCCAACCACCGATCATCGAAGAAGTTACTCCTCTTCTTTCAATCCAGTCATGGTAGAAGCAGAGATGGATATGGATCATGGAAAAAATGATAAATACCCACATCAGGATGTGGTGGATGTGCCTGGTCATCTCATCCCCTCCTAATGCTGGAACGATCCAGGCAAATAGTTTGGGGAACCAGCCATCGCTCATGGCTGCATACATGCCGAATCCCGTAAGCGACTGCATTAAAAAGAGCAGGAATACGATCAGGTAGGTGAAACTCGCCAGGGAATTATGGCCTATCGAATCGATATTCTGGTGCTTGATCTGCAGAATATCCACACGTACAACAGCCCAGAACTCCTGCCACTGCTTCTTCGTCAGTGGAATATAATTGTTCCACCTGCAATACTTATTTCCCACAAATGCCCAGTAGGTTCGCATAACATAATTAAAGAAAAACAGGAATGAGAAGAAGAAATGGATAAAACGGATCTTCCCGAAGAAAAAGCTGTCAGAAGCTTCCAGGTGCCCTCCCAGAACGAGCGGATCACCAATCAGGTACCCGCTGAGGCAAAGCATCACAATACAGATGGCATTCACCCAGTGGTATACCCTCACAGGAAGCTCCCATACGTAAACCTCCCTGAGGTCATGTTTTCTGGGGGTGATTCCCCTTCGTCTAGTAGGCATATCAGAATGTTTTTACCTGGTGAACATAAGATCCATTTTCATCATAGAGGTGTACCGCACAGGCGATGCACGGATCAAAGGAGTGTATGGTCCTCAGGATCTCGAGCGGATTTTCCGGATCGGCTATGGGTGTCCCGATCAATGAAGCTTCATACGCTGAGAGCTGACCGGCACCATCCCTGGGTGAAGCGTTCCAGGTACTCGGGACCACCAACTGGTAGTTTTCGATTCGCCCGTCCTTAATTACGATCCAATGAGAGAGTGCACCTCTGGGGGCTTCAGTGAGCCCGACCCCTTTCGCCTCTCTGGGCCATGAGGTGGGCTCCCAGAGCTCTTTGGTAAAGGTGCGGGTATCCCCGTTTTTCAGGTTGGCCAGCAGAGAATCATAAAATTCCATGGCCCATTTGGAGACCAGTACGGTCTCCAGTCCCCTCGCTGCAGTACGACCCAGGGTGGAGAAGAGGGCTTCCACCGGTACCTGAAGCTTTTCCAATGCCCAGTGAACCACATCCTGGAATTCAGTTCTTCCTGAGGCATAACCTACTAACATTCTGGAAAGTGGACCAACTTCCATGGGTTTGCCCTTCCAGCGAGGTGTTTTAAGCCAGCTGTATTTCCCTTCTACATCCAGCAGGTCGTACGGTGGTTCCGGACCCGTGTAATTGAGAGTAGTCTGTCCGTCCCATGGATGCTTGGCATCCCCTCCTTCATAGTCATAATAAGAGTGAGCTATCTGTTCCTGGATCTGTTCCGGATCTGAGGTATCCATGGGTACTACTTCAGCAAGATTGCGGTCAAGGATGATCCCTCTGGGAAACTTGAAGGCATCCACATCGGCAAACCCATTGGTGGGAAGATCTCCAAAAGCCAGGTAATTTGTGAGTCCGCCTCCGATAGCACCCCAATCTTTGTAGAATGAGGCAACAGCCATCAGGTCCGGAATATATACTTGATCTATAAAGGTTTTCGCATCGGCAAGCAATTTGCCCACCATCGCTAATCGCTCTGCATTGATAGCATTACTGTTGTCCAGGTTAAAAGAGCAGGGCACCCCTCCAACCAGGTAGTTGGGATGCGGATTCTTCCCGCCGAAGATGGTATGGACCTTCACAAGTTCTTTTTGCCATTCAAGTGCTTCCAGGTAATGTGCCACACCAATCAGGTTCACTTCGGGTGGAAGCTTGTATGCGGTGTGCCCCCAATAGCCGTTGGCAAATATGCCAAGCTGTCCGCTCTCCACAAATTTGGTTAGCCGTTTCTGCAGGTCAGAGAAATATCCGGGGGAGCTTTTGGGCCATTTGGAGATGCTCTGAGCCAGCTCAGAAGTTGCCTTTGGATCGGCGCTCAAAGCGGAAACCACATCTACCCAGTCCAGTGCATGAAGATGGTAAAAGTGAACCACATGGTCCTGCATATATTGTGCAGCGAACATGAGGTTCCTTACCAGCTCTGCATTCTGAGGGATTATAATACCCAGTGCATTTTCCACCGACCTGACCGATGCCAGGGCGTGGACGGTAGTACATACACCACATACCCGTTCGGTAAAGGCCCATGCATCACGGGGATCTCGGCCTTTTAGGATGATCTCGATACCACGCACCATGGTTCCGGAGCTGAAAGCATCGACAATCTTTCCATCTTTTATTTCGGCCTCTACCCTGAGATGGCCTTCTATTCTGGTTATCGGATCTACTACTATTCTTTGTGCCATAACAGTAAACTTTTGGATTTAAGATTCTTTCTTCTCTGCATCACCCAACCTGATCTCCCTGCGCTTCTGAATGTTAGTAGAGATCATATGAAGACCAATACCTGCAGCGGTTGCAATTCCGAGCCCGAGCCCTATCCTGTCAGCTGTCTTCTCAATTCCGAAGCCCTTAAATCCGGGAAGGTGGTTATAGAAAGGACCACTGTCCCAGAAATTGGCTTCTGAACACCCAATGCAGGGGTGACCTGACTGGATCGGGAAACTCACCCCGTTATTCCATCTGATCACTCCACACGCATTGTAGGTATTAGGTCCTCTGCAACCCATCTTATACAGGCAGTAACCTCTTCTGGCATTATCATCATCGAATGATTCAACGAAAAGTCCGGCATCATAATTGGGACGCCTGTAGCAGGTATCGTGTACCCGGGTAGAGTAGAATGCTTTGGGTCGCCTTAGGGCATCCAATTGCGGTATCCTGTCGAATGTGAGGATATGAACCACAACCCCTGCCATTACCTCAGCAATGGGAGGACACCCCTGCACATTAATAACAGGTTTGCCCCTTATCACCTTATGAACCGGTTTTGCCCCGGTGGGATTAGGGCTGGAAGCCTGTACACAACCTGCCGAGGCGCAATTGCCCCATGCAACCACAGCCTTTGCACCTTCTGTCACTTCGTGGAGGATCTCTTCAGCACTTTTCCCTCCGATGGTGCAGTAACCCGGATTTTTAGTGGGGATGGAGCCTTCCACCATAAGCAGGTACTCACCATGATGTTTTTCCATGGTGTCGTGCAATGATTTCTCTGCCTGATGCCCGGCAGCTGCCATCAATGTTTCGGTATAATCCAGGGAAACTTTGTCGAGGACCACATCGGCCACCAAAGGGTGAGAGGATCTGATAAATGACTCGCTGCAGCAGGTACACTCCTGAAAATGCATCCACAGCACCGGGATACGTGATTTTGTTTCAAGTGCTTTGGCTACCTGTGCAACACCGGAGGTTCCTAGCCCCAGCATTGCAGCCATGGTACCGCAGAACTTCATGAATTCACGACGGGAATAGCCCTGCTCGCGAATCTCTTCATAAACCGTATTCGGTCTTTTGCTCATAACAGTATGGTTTTAGTTGCTTTCCATAGGATTGGATTCACTATTACAGTCTTTTTCTAAGGATGAGATATTAAGCTCTCCTGTCAGGATAAGGCAGTCTCCAAGTTGAATATCACCCTTTTTTGGGACCTCAACGATCATTGAACCTGGGTTGCAGATCATTTTCACTACCGGATTCTCTCCTTTGTAGATCACTTCGACCACCTCGCATTTGAAACGATACGTATTTGATTCTGACATCTCCATCATTTATCTGCTACTATACCCCATAACAACGATAATGCCAGAAAGCCAATTCATGGAGAGTTGATTCAGATGTGTCTGTAAAGGCAAGAAAATGAATTGTTTACAGAATGACCTTATGTAGAATCAATATGAACAAAAACATCATCTGCGAGATACCGCAAATAATCTGCGGAAATCCGTTAGTGAGTCATTCCATAGCAGTCAATAGGGGCTTCTTCATATTTTTTCATCCTGTCCCTGAAGGTGGATAGGCTCAGGTTCAGGAATTGAGCGGCATGGGTCTGATTTCCATCGTATTTTTTCAGAGCTTCACAGATCAGCTTATATTCCAAACAGGCCAGGGTTTGGTTCAGGCCCATGCCCTTTTCATTGAGGCAGATCGCACAGGCATCCAGGGTATTCTCAACAGGTTTGCGGGATCGAATCTCCACAGGGATCTCTTCTTCGGTAATCTCTTCCTGTGCAAACAATGTGGCCCGGTGTATCACATTCCTTAGCTCCCGGATATTTCCTGGCCAATCGTATTCTGTAAGAATTTTCAGGGCTCCATGACTTACAATTAGCTTTCGGTTAGGAGCATATCTTTTCATAAAATGTGCAACCAGCAATTCAATATCATCTTTCCGGTCTCTGAGCGGAGGAATCTCGATTTTCACCACATTGATCCTGTAAAACAGGTCGGATCTAAACAATTGCTCACTCACCAGGTCCTCCAAATTTACCTTAGAGGCAGATATCAACCGGGTGTTGATGGGCCTGACATCTCTTCCTCCCACACGGATCAGCTCCTGGGATTCAAGCACCCTCAACAATTTGCTCTGGATATCCAGCGGAACATCATCAATATCATCCAGGAAAACGGTTCCCCGGTCTGCCATTTCAAACAGTCCGGGTTTTGAGTTGACTGCACTGGTGAAAGCTCCTTTTTCATACCCGAACAGTTCGCTTGCCATCAGATCAGGAGGCATGGCGGAAAGGCCGATTTTTACCATGGTGTTCTGAGAACGGTGGCTTAACCGGTGGATGTAATCGGCAAAGATCTCTTTCCCCACCCCGGTCTCACCTACCAGCAATACAGGAGAGTCGGATGCTGCAACCTTGGCTGCCAGTTGGAGGACTTCCCTCAAACGGTTGTTCCGGGTAATGATCGATACGGCCTGTGTTATTTGCATAACAGCTTGTAAGTTAACAAATCCTGGGTAATTGTTCGCCTGAAATCATATCAATAATACGTGTACTGCCTATGCTGGTCTCCATTCTGAGCATACCAGGATGGTCTGATGTCACTCTACCTATGATTTTGCTTTCCTTCCCCGATTCATGTCTTTGCATGACGGAAAGGACATCGGCTGCTTCCTGTTCCGGAAGAATGACAAGGATCTTGCCCTCATTGGCTATGTAGAGAGGATCCAGTCCCAGTATCTCACAGGCACCTCTGACCCCCTCGGTTACAGGCAACTGATCCTCCATAAGGGTGATCCCTGTTTTTGACGAAAGGCATATCTCGTTCAAGGCACTGGACAAACCGCCTCTTGTGGGATCCCTTAATACATGCAGATTCGGTTTTTCCCTGAAAACATCCAGCATCATCTGGTTCAGCGCCATGGTATCGCTCATTACAGGCGATTCAAAGGCGAGACCTTCACGTTCCGACATAATAGCGATTCCGTGGTCTCCAATGGTGCCATTTATGATCACCACATCCCCTTCACAGCAGCGATCCGGTGAAATGTTCATTCCTGGTACTACTTTTCCAATGCCCGAGGTGTTGATGTATATTTTGTCGCCCTTGCCTTTCTCAACCACCTTGGTGTCACCAGTCACCACTTTTACCCCGGCTTTTTGAGCAGCTGATTCAATGGATTGTACGATTTTCCAAAGATCATCCAGAAGAAATCCCTCTTCCAGGATAAAAGCCAGTGAAATGTATTGAGGTTCTGCTCCACAGCAAACCAGATCATTGACCGTTCCGTTCACTGCCAGTTCACCTATGTCACCACCGGGAAAAAAGATGGGATTGACCACAAAAGAGTCGGTGGTCATTGCCAGTTCTCCCTCCACGGAAGGAAAAAGAGCCCCGTCATGGCCTGTTGCAAGGAATTCATTGCCGAGGCGGGGGTAGAACAATTTTTCGATCAGTTGCCGTGTAAGTGTTCCTCCTCCTCCATGTGCCAGCAGCACGTGTTCGTAATCCGATTTGGGGATGGGACACTGAAGGGTATAGTTTGCAGGTTGACTCATAGTGCTCACATGATTTTAAGCCCTGGTAACTCTGTTGTACCTGTAATATGCCGAGCATGCACCTTCGGAAGAGACCATAAGTGCTCCCAAAGGTTTCTCCGGTGTACAAGCAATTCCGAAGGCAGGACATTCCGACGGCTTAATCTGACCGGTCAGTATCATTCCCGCCAAACATACGTCAGACTCCCGGGAATCGACATGCCGGGTTTCAAACCTCTCAGATGCATCAAACTGTTTGAATTTCGCGGAAAGCCCCAGACCGCTGTCCGGAATGGTCCCGATCCCCCTCCATGTTCTGTCCACAGGAATGAAGACTTCATTGAGCAATTCCTGAGCCGGTACATTGCCTTCAGGCTTTACAGAGCGCGGGTAGGCATTTTCCACTCCGTGCCGGTGCTGCTCCAGCATCTGTACAGCCTTGTGAAGCCCCAGCAAGATATCCACCGGTTCGAAACCTGTGATCACAATAGGGATGTTGAATTGTTCTGACAGGGGAACATATTCATGGGTCCCCATGACTGTGCAGACATGGCCGGCAGCCAGAAATCCTTCGATCCTGTTTTGCTCGGATGCCATTAAGAGTTCAATGGCGGGAGGCACCCTGACATGTGAGACCAGCACCGTAAAATTGGGGATCCCTTTTCTGTGGGCTTGTTTTACGGCCATCGCCACTGCCGGGGCTGTGGTCTCAAAGCCCACACCGAAAAAGACCACTTCTCTCTCAGGATTTCGGGTGGCTATTTCCAGCGAATCCAGGGGGGAGTATACCATTCGAATATCACCACCCCTTGCTTTTACACTCAGCAGATCTTCTTTTGAACCGGGTACCCTCAGCATATCTCCGAAGGATGTAAGGATCACCCTGGGATCCAGGGCGATCTCCAGTGCAGCATCAATACGTTCCACCGGGGTGACACAAACCGGACAACCGGGCCCGTGGATCAGGTTAATCTCAGGTGGCAGGAGTTCCTGAAGATTATACTTCATTATGGAATGTGTCTGTCCGCCGCAGATTTCCATGATGGTCCAGCTTCTGGTCACTTCTTTCCTGATGCTCCGCACCAGGTTTTCTACCAACTGCTTATCACGGTATTCATCAATATGTTTCAAAACAGAGGATCAGTTTTCTGCGTTTTTAATCTATTTCTCCCATATCCCTGAGCGCATCCAGAGTGAATTTGGCATCTGCTTCATCCACTTTGCTTAATGCCGTTCCCACATGTGCCATCACGTAATCTCCCACTTCCACATCGTCTACCCACTGAATACAGATGTCTCTGATGGCCTCACCGAACTGTACCCTGGCCATTTTCATTTCCGGATCGCTGGTATCTATGGAGAGAATTTTTCCTGGTACTGCCAAACACATAATTGCATGGTATTAGCCAATAAATATATGCGAAATATCCATTTAGTTCAAAATGTGGAACTTTCTTTTTAAATTTCAGGAGATGGAGAAGATAACTCAGAAAGAGAAAAAGTACGGGACTTACCGGATTCAGATCGATGGATTGGTACAGGGTGTCGGATTTCGTCCCTTTGTGTTCAGAATGGCCGCGGACCATGGACTTAAAGGATGGGTGGAGAACCGGAACGACGGGGTAATAATGAAAGTCAACGGTACTTACAAACAAATTCTCAGGTTCCGGGAGGGAATGCTGGATCATGCCCCTGATGCCTCCTCCATCGAGTCGGTGCAAGTGATGATGGAACCGTATGAGGTATTTACTGCCTTCGAGATCAGGCGCAGTGAGGATGTGTCTGACTCGGTGACCGAGATCAGTCCCGATATTGCTGTATGCCAGGCTTGCCTTGAAGAGATGAAAACCCAGCCCCACCGCAAAGGGTATCCATTGATCAATTGTACCCATTGCGGACCCAGGTTCTCCATCATACGTGAACTCCCGTATGACCGGCCCAACACCACCATGGCCCCTTTTAATATGTGTCCCACCTGTTACTCGGAATATATGGATGTGGAGGATCGCAGGTTCCATGCCCAGCCCGTGGCGTGTAACCATTGTGGTCCGGTCTACAGCCTGAGTAGTGGGGATTACTATTCCACAGATTTGCCTCAGATACTGGATCTAATTCAATCCCTGTTCTCCGGGGGTGCCTTACTGGCCGTAAAAGGTACCGGTGGGTTCCATCTTATGTGCGATGCCTTCAATGAGCAAGGAATCGGCAAACTCAGAGAATTCAAGAGAAGAGATGGTAAGCCCTTTGCACTCATGTTCAGAAACCTGGAGGAGGCATCCCGGTTCGTGGAGATCAGTTCTGCGGAGGAGGAACTGCTCACTTCCTGGAGAAGACCTATCGTCCTGTTGAGAAGGAAAAGGGAAATCACACCGGGTATTGCAGATGGTTTATCCACTCTGGGTATCATGTTGCCCTATATGCCCTTTCATCACCTGCTGTTCGAGCACCTGGATACTCCTGCCCTGGTGATGACCAGTGGTAATATCTCGGAAGAGCCTATCCTCATCTCCAACGAAAAGGTTTCTGAACAGTTTGCCGGCCAGGTGGATGGGGTCGTAACCTATAACAGGGAAATATTCAACCGTGTAGACGATTCGGTGGTAACCGTGGTCAGGGATACTCCCCTGGTGCTGAGGCGAGCAAGGGGGTATGCTCCTTCCCCCATCAGGACCTCCTTGGAGTTGGAAGGGATTCTCGGTACCGGAGCGGAGTTGACCGGTTCGTTCTGTATGGGGAAGGGGAAGCAGGCCCTTATGAGTCAGTATTGCGGCGACCTGAAAAACCTGGAGACTTTTGATTTCTATAGAGAGATATATGACAGGTTCAGCCGCATGTTCAGGTTTTCACCCTCGCTTGTGGTCAGTGACCTTCATCCCGATTACCTTTCCAGCCGGTTTGCACAGCAGCTGGTCAGCGAGCATCCGGGAACCAAACACCTCCGCGTTCAACACCACCATGCGCATATTGCTTCTGGTATGCTAAATGCCGGACTGGAAGGAGAGGTGATCGGTTTTAGCTTCGATGGAACCGGCCTGGGCGACGACGGTCACATCTGGGGGGCAGAGGTGATGACTGCAGGTTTTGATGACTTCAAGCGACTGTTCCATTTTGAATATATGCCTTTACCCGGCGGGGATAAAGCCAGCAAAGAGCCATGGAGGATGGGTATAGCGTACCTCTACCGCTGTTTCGGTGAGGAGCTCTTTGATCTGAAGATCCCTTTAATCCGGTCTTTTGGCCAAAAGGAGATCAGTACAATCACCAGGATGATAGATAAAGAGATCAATACGCCACTTGCATCCAGTGCCGGCAGGTTGTTTGATGCCGTTGCAGCCCTATTGGGCCTTAATTACTATTCCACCTATCAGGCCGAAGCACCCATGTTGCTTGAATCGGCCCTGGATCCTGCTGAAACGGGGACCTACCCTTATTTGATTGATGGAAAACAGATCAGTTTTCTTCCACTGATCAGAAGTGTGGTGGATGACCTGCATAACGGGAGCTCATTGGGTACGATATCCGGTAAATTCCATCATACACTGGTCGATCTGATGATACATCTGGCAGTTGAGATCAAAAAATCAACCGGATTGGATCGGGTGGTACTGGGCGGCGGGACCTTTCAGAACCGGTATTTATCCGGAAAAGTAACCGATTCACTTGAAAAGGAGAAATTTAGAGTTTATCTTCCCGACAGGATCCCGGTCAATGATCAGGGCATTGCTGCCGGACAGGTAGCCATCGGGGCCATCAGGCAACACTTGATCTAACTATTCATATATGCACGAGCTCTCTATAGCCCTCAGTATTATCGATATAGCTTCGAAGCAGGCTTCGGAAGCCAGAGCAAAGCAGGTGAAAGAGGTGGAACTGGATATTGGCACTCTGGCTGGTATTGAGTTTGAATCGCTGGAATTTGCGCTGAGTGTGGCTGTAAAGGATACCCTGCTGGAAGATACCCATTTCAGGATCAATCGCATTGATCCTCAATCGGAATGCTTAGCCTGCCATCATATTTATACTCCTAACGGGATATTTGGCAGTTGCCCTGAATGCCAGGAATTTAACAACCGCTTGCTCAGGGGGAAAGAGTTGCAGATTAAGTCATTACTCATCGAATAATTCAAATCATTATGTGCGACACATGCGGTTGCGGAAACCAGGAAAAACAAGTAAGGATCACCAGACCCGGAGAACCGGAACAGGAAACTCACAACCACGATCACCCCCACAGTCACGGTCATCATGACCATGATCACCCTCATAGCCATGGCCATCATCACGACCACGACCATGAACATCACGATCAGACTCATCAGAGGCTGATCAGGGTGGAGGAAGACATACTGGGAAAAAACAAACTGGTGGCAAGCAGGAACAGGGGGTATTTCGAAGCCAAGGGAGTGGTGGCACTGAACCTCATGAGCTCGCCCGGATCGGGGAAAACCACCCTGCTGGAGCAATCCATCAAAGCATTGGCAGGCAGGAGACAGGTGGGTGTGATTGAAGGGGATCAGCAGACCCTCAATGATGCGAACCGTATCCACAAGGCAGGAGCACCTGTGGTGCAGGTGAATACGGGGAACGGTTGCCATCTCGATGCCGAGATGATCAGACAGGCTCTGGATAAACTGGAATTGCAGGAGAACAGTGTGTTGTTCATTGAAAATGTGGGTAACCTGGTATGTCCCTCTCTGTTCGAGCTGGGTGAAAAGAGCAGGGTGGTGATTATCAGTGTCACAGAGGGAGAGGACAAACCGTTGAAGTACCCCACTATGTTCGAACATGCCGATCTTTGTGTCATCAATAAAACAGATCTGCTGCCCTATGTGGATTTTGATAAGGAGAAGGCAAAATCATATGCCCTGTCGGTGAATCCTCACCTTCAGGTCATGGAGCTTTCAGCAAAGACGGGGGAGGGTTTGGATCAATGGATTGAATGGATACTTTCTTTGGTTAATATATGATACTATTTTACTATAAAAGCAGAAGTGCTTTGCATTCATAATATATTTCTTTGTTATACATGTGTGTCATGTATCTTCAATAATTAGGAACAACATATTATGAATCTACCCCTGAAAGGAATCATTCCTCCACTGGTTACTCCTTTGAACAGCTCTAAGGATCTTGATATTCCCGGACTGCAACGGTTAATAGAACACCAGGTGTCGGGGGGGGTACATGCCCTGTTCATTTTAGGTACCAACGGTGAGGCTCCTTCACTCAGCTATGAGCTTCGAAAAGAATTTATTAAAAGAACATGCGAACTGGTCAACAAAAGGCTCCCTGTACTGGTTGGAATTACCGATGCATCTATGGCAGGATCACTGGAAATTGCTGAATATGCTCAGCGCATGGGAGCAGATGCAGTGGTTGCTGCCCCTCCATACTATTTTCCGGTGTCAGAAGAAGAATTGGTGGATTATTTTACGATCCTGGTTCCCAGATTACCTTTGCCATTTCTCGTTTATAACATGCCAAGCCATACCAGAGTACACCTCTCTGTGGATACTGTCAGAAGAGTTAAAGAACTGGGTACCGTAGGTATTAAAGACAGTTCCGGGGATATGCTCTATTTCTATTCTCTTGTGGAAGAGTTCAGGAATTCTTCGGAATTCTCCGTCATTACCGGAACAGAACTGTTTTTACCGGAAACCATCAAGTATGGTGGGCACGGTACAGTGGGCGGTGGGGCAAACATGTTCCCTAAGTTGTTTGTAGATCTGTATCAGGCATCCATAGAAAATGATCCGGAAACCATTTCAACCCTTCGCAAAAAGGTCATGAAACTTTATCAAACCATATACCGGGTGGGGAAACACTCCTCCAGGTTTTTGAAGGGGACAAAATGTGGATTGTCGGTCATGGGTATCTGTAACGATTATTTAGCTCCTCCACTGACCCGGTTTCAACCTGCAGAGCGGAAACAGATAGAAAAATATATTGAAGAGATCACCTTCATGTAATTATATGATTATTCAGCCAGGCACTGTCGACACATTGATCCTGATCATCATCTGGGAGGACCCAGGCTTTTCGAAAAGGGAAACTGAGTCAACATGATTATTTATACATTGCACAACTGAGAAAAAAATGAAGATCCTGCGAACATTCATCCTTGTCATTATTGGGAATGCTGTTTTTATGCTTGCCTTGCACGCTTCTGCCATTGAAGCCAATGTGGCAGTGATAAAGCTGACACCACCGCTGGAAATGTGTTATACACTGGGTGGCTATGGTGCACGCATGAGCAGACCGGCAGAAGGAATACATGATGATATCTGGGCGAAGGCACTGGTACTGAATGATGGCATTAAAAAATATGCCATTGTCACGCTGGATATCCTGGGATTGCCTCCCAATGTCAAGCCTCAGGTTATCGAAAAACTCAATCACGAAGAGTGGACCGAAGAGAACATCATGCTTCTTCCCAGTCATTCTCATACCTCCCTGGAGATGTTCGCCCTGAATGATAAAAATGTTTTCGGGCTGGAACCCATTGGAATATTTCAACCCCAACTGCTTGACTTCGTGGTGAAATCTCTGGCTGGTTTGATCCAGGCGGCAGATCAGAACCTGATATCTGTTTAGATCGGCAGCCGATGTAAACAGATAGAGGGGTTAAACCGTAACCGGAGAGGAGAGTCGTTTGTCGATAATTATTTGACGGTGACCCGGATTGATCATACCGATGGAAAACCAATGACGGTATTGGTTAACTGGTCAGGACATCCTACTATTATGGATGAAGGTGACATGTTTGTATCGGGCGGGTGGCCCGGCTATCTGCAGCGCGAACTGGAGAGCTGGATTGGTCGGGATGTAGTGGCCATGTTCTACAACGGGGCTGAAGGAGACCAGTCTGTGATTGCTAAAGCTGCAGGAAGCCACTACGAGAAAGCAGAAAGATACGGACGGGCCCTGGCTATCCATGTGTTGGATATGTATGAGAGTATCAATCCGTCAGAGGATATCCGGTTCTGTTATAATTTCAGAGTCATCCCGTTACCCGGTAAAGTGGCTCATCCTGACTTCATGGCAACCGGTGGAAAAGAGTATGGATTGAATGAAGCAAACATTCATGCGCTTCTCGAACAGGTTTTACCATCACAAACTTCAATAGGTGCCTGCAGGCTGGGTGACCTGCTGATCATTGGTGCGCCGGGTGAACTGAGTGCCGAATTGGGGTTGATGATAAAAGACAAACTCAAATCCCGGGGAATTGAATATCCGGTGATCGGGGGACTGGCCAATCAATGGATAAGCTATATATTAAGTGAACCTGCATATCTTAAAAGCGGATATGAATCCAGTGTCAGTTTCTATGGCAAAGATCTGGGAATGGTGATCGTCACGGGCATGATGGAAGCCGCAATCCCTTTAACAGAATAATGGGTGATCCCTGTATATTAAAACAAATAGAACAAAATTAACAACACGGATGAAAAACAACTTTCTATTCATTTTTGCGGGATTCTTTACGGTGGTGAGTGCCTTCTCACAGCAGTATGCCGACAAGCCTTATCTTCAGGATTATGCCGATAAGTTTGAGCTTAGATGTGAGGGCAATGACCCGGACCTTATGCAGGTGCGAAGCGACAGGAATCAAATCATCAATATTCTCTCCGCAGATGGATTATTACAACCCTGGGAGAAAAAGCTGATTAAGGATCAACGCTACCGTCCTGTGTCTGACCGGCATATCGTCGCTTTTGAAACCTACAGGGATCAGTTTGTCTATTTAACCGATAAAGCAGTGTTCAGCAATGCCTGGGCCGGGAAGTTCTATGTGGAGCATCAAACGGACCACCCAACCCATTTTGCGATGGGCGGTGATTTCTCTTTTCTGGTTGCAGCAGAGGGGAAGCTGGTACTGTTCCAGAACAGCAAAAGAGTATGGGAGAAAACCATAAAAGACCTTAAGCCGGTAGAACTGTTGTTTGATGCCGGCAGAGGGGTGTACATTATATTATCAGAAAACACCCTGTATACCTTCAATGTCACTGAGAGGAAGTTGACGGAAAAATACAAGGGTACGCATTTAACGGCCATATCCCTGGCGCAGGAAACCAAACAAGTGGTTGTGGGTACAGAAGATGGGATCCTGCGCCTGGATGCTGAGTCGTTTGCAGAAGTATCCCCTCTGAATATGAAATTGCCACATCATCATATTACCTCTATCAGGGAGATCAACGGGAGACTCTGGTTCGGATCAGCGAAAGGAGCTTTTGCCCTGCGGTCTGATGGCAAATTCGATTATTACGCCTCTAAACGCTGGCTGGTGGATGACCGGGTAACTGACATTTACCCGGGACCGGATCACAGTGTGCTGATTCTAACAGAAAGGGGATTAAGCAAGATTAGTTTTGTGGAAATGACACTGGCGGATAAAGCCCAATACTTCCAAACGGTTCAGAGACTGAGGCATATTCGCTATGGGTTTAGTTCAGAAGGCAATCTGTCAAGACCCGGCGACCTGTCAAGCATTGTGCTGAGAGATACTGATAACGACGGACTATGGACATCAATGTATCTAGCCGGCGAGTTGTTTCGATATGCCTCCACAGCATCGGAAGATGCCCTTCAAAATGCCTATGAAGCCTTTGAAGCCATGGAACGTCTCACTGAAATCAGCGGGATCAGGGGTTTTCCTGCACGGACCTATGAGATTGACAGTTATCAGTCCAGTGATACTGATCCCAATATGCCGGAAGATCAGAAAATATGGCGCTTAACCGATGATGGGCGCTGGAGGTGGAAATCCACCACCAGCAGTGATGAATCATGCGGACACTTTTTTGTCTATGCACTGTTTGCTGAGATTGTACCGGATCAGTCATGGCGGGAGCGTGCCATTCATCAGATAAAAATAGAGATGGACCATATCATTGAGCATGACTGGTACCTGGTCACATGGAACGGAAAGATCACCCAGTGGGGGAGATGGAACCCTGACTATGTGAACCAGTTCCCGGTAAGTGTGGGTGACCGGCGCCTCAACTCGACCCTGATCCTGGCGTTCCTTCAGACCGCTTACCATTTTACCGGTGAGGAGGTATACAAGGAGAAGGCCTACGAACTTATGGATGTACATGGATACAAGGAAAACGTGACACGACCGGCAACGGTCATTGGTTATGTGGAGGGACAATTCCTGAGCGATTCATGGAACCATTCCGATGACGAGATGTATTTCTTAACTGTTCCGGCGCTGATTAAATATGCGTTTACCGAGGAATTAAGAGAGGAGTATTTCAAAACAGCGCAAAGCCACTGGGAAATTGAACGCTCTGAAAAGAATCCGCTATGGAATTTTATTTATGCACTTATTGACGGGGCAGATTATGATCTTGAGGAATCCGTCTGGTGGTTAAAAGAGTTTCCAATGGATCTTATTTCATGGAGTGTGGACAACAGTCACAGGCAGGACTTAACGAGGATCGAGCCAAATTTCAGAAAACAGGAATATTCCGAAGTGCTGCCCAGGGATGAGCGCCCGATGCACTTACATAACAACGCGTACAGGAACAACGGGGGAAGCAACGGACGCAGGGAATATCCTCCGTACATCTACCTGCTGCCATATTGGGCCGGGAGATATGTGGGAGCCATCGGACCGGCAACAAATTAAATGATCAGCACTATGACAAAGAAGCAACAAGTTATTGGAGTCATCCCTGCCCGTTATGGTTCGTCAAGGTTTCGCGGAAAAGTACTGGTCGAAATCGCAGGCAAACCAATGATTCAGTGGGTATATGAGCGATCAAGCCAATCGCAGGTGCTGGACCAGCTTTTTGTGGCAGTGGATGATCAGCGAGTTCTGGAATGTGTGGAGGGATTTGGGGGGAATGCGGTTATGACCAATGAAAACCATCAGTCTGGAACTGATAGAATTGCCGAAGTGGTAGAACAAATTCCGGCTGACATTATTGTTAATATACAGGGTGATCAACCCCTGCTTGACCCCAAGATGATTGATGAGGCTGTGCAACCCATGCTGGAAGATCCCACTGTTCAGATGTCAACCCTCAAAATAAAGATCCGGGAAGAAGATTATTCAGATCCGGCAGTGGTTAAGGTAGTGGTTGATAAAGATGACTTTGCACTCTATTTTTCCAGATCGTTGATTCCCTATCCGCGGGATAAGGTGGCTGTGAATGTGTATGAGCATGTGGGATTATATGTGTACCGTAAAGATTTTCTACTGCATATCTCGATGTTGCCTCAAAGTTACCTGGAAAAGATTGAAATGCTGGAGCAGTTGCGGGTATTGGAGAGTGGCCACAGGATCAAGGTGATTGAAACAAAAAGCAAACATGCAGCAGGAGTCAGCGTGGATACACCGGCGGACCTTGCCAGAGTTGAGAAATTGGTACAAGAATTGAAATTGGGACACCTTTAACTAAATTGTTGCCGGTATGCATGTAAACTGGGATCCTGTAAAGCAGTTATACCATGACCTTCAGCCATCGGTCAGGAACATGGTTGAGAGATCGGCAGATCGTATTGTCGAAGTAAAGAAGAAACAGGGAAAGGTAGTTGTTGTCACAGGCAGCGGCCCAAATCTTCATGAAGGTGTAACCACGCTTATTGCGGAACTTATCCATAAAGGGGTAATCGATGGCGTTACCACAAGTTCGGCAGTTGTGGCTCATGAAATGGCAGGTGTCCTGGATGAGGTCAAACGTGTAGATGGCAAAGAACTGGGATTCTCCGGTCATATACTGCCTCGTGGAGAGATCTTCGAGATCACTGTGATGTCACCGGAGATGCTCAACCGGCTAAAAAAGGAAATGATCATCGATACCGCCTTGATAGAAAAAGCCCTGGCACTTGATGGTGATGTGATCATCAAAGCGGCAGGGAATATGGCATACCCGATGGGGTTACGCACCGAAAACCTGGCAAAGGAGATCCTGGTTATAGCAAAATCCAAAGGGCTTCCCTTTGAGTCTGTTGCGGGAACAGGAGCGGATGAACGAACCATGCTGGGAGCTTCCGCGAGAAAAGAGATTCCCTGCCTGGTAACCGTGCCGCAGCTGATCGGTGGAGGAATGGTTGGTACGTCTCTGGCCGACTCGGTCTCCATATTGGACAGAACGTCAAGAATTGCTGAAATGATGAGTAGCGCCGATGTGATCATTGAGTCGGCGGTTGCTTTAACACAGGAAATTCATGACGGACCGTTTGAAACCTATACCGGCCATGGGATCTGGTCCAACTGGGAAGGATATCCGACCTATAGCCTTGACGGGAAGACATTGATACGCATCGACCTGGATCCCAACCTGAAGAAAGCGTGTGATTTCGAAAAAGAATCCAGCACCGTACAGCAGGCAATCGATCAGGGCATGCCCAAAACAAAACTAATGAGTATTCCCTTTCGCATGGAAATGTCAGGTTTTGCCCGGCTGGAAAACAGTATCCCCATCGTAGGTGACATCGGCATTATCTGGCCGGTTATGGCATATCTTATCGATCTGAAGCTGGGATTAGGCCTTGATTTTATCTCTTATCCTCAGCAGAGCCCTGAGGGGATGGTCATGAGAAAATGGATCGTGCAGCATCTCAAACCTCTTGAGAAAGAAAAATTGTATCTCAGAAAATGAGAGCTGCCTGATCAATACACCTGATGTGGATTGATCACAATTGGAAGAATTAATTTGATACGGATGTCCTTTCACCCACTTGATATTCACATCTATAAATTAATAGCGCAATGACAGTAAAACAGACCACCATGAAAAAAGAGAGGCTTCAGTCCCTCGATGTACTCCGCGGATTTGATATGTTATGGATCATAGGAGGAGGAGGGCTCCTGGGGGCCCTGGCCAAAACCACTGACTGGGGATGGGTGCAGGCCCTGGCTCAACAAATGCACCATGTCGACTGGAATGGATTTCGTTTTTACGACCTTATATTCCCGCTGTTCATGTTTATTTCAGGAGTTGCCATTCCCTATGCCATCACTTCGAAACGTGAAAAAGGGGTGACAAAATCTAACCTGGTCAGGAAAGTAACCCGGCGCATGATCTTACTGGTCGCTTTCGGTTTGGTATATAACGGGGTATTGAAGAATGGATTTCCCGACATGCGTGCGGCAAGTGTTCTTGCCCAGATCGGGATTTCATACTTCTTTGCTTCACTGATTGTCATCTATACAGATTCGGTCACTCCCCGTCTCTACTGGCTGGTTGGAATCCTGGTTGGGATCGCCATACTGCAGCTTTTTATACCGGTCCCGGGCTTTGGTGCCGGGGTGATAACCCCTGAAGGGAGTATTAATGCATGGATTGATCAGCATTTTCTACCCGGCAGACTGATTTATGGAACATACGATCCCGAAGGCGTTTTATGTATCATTTCTGCCACGTCAGTTACTTTAATGGGAACGCTGGCAGGAAATATCCTTCGCAGAAAAACATTAACACCGCATAAAAAAGCAGTTATGCTACTGCTTTCAGGATTAGGAATTATCATCGTGGCACTGGCACTCTCGCCGGTATATCCCATTATAAAGAAAATATGGACCGTTCCTTTTAACCTGCTTACCGCAGGAATAAGTTTTTCACTATTGGCCATATTCTACTTTCTCATCGATGTGAAGGGGTGGAGAAAGGGGACTTTCTTTTTCAAGGTGATCGGCTTGAATTCGATTACCATCTATCTGGGGGTCAGGATCATCAACTTTTACCATACATCGGAATTCCTCCTGGGATGGCTCTCCAAACCTGCAGGTGATTTTGGCCCTGTGATTATTATTACGGGAGCGATCCTCGCGGAATGGCTCTTCCTCTACTATCTCTATAAGAATAAGATCTTCCTGAGGGTATAGAACGAACCTCTTTTTAAAAAGCGACCACATGAAAATCAAGATCGCCTGTTACTCCATGTTGTTTATTCTGCTTGTATGCAGCCATCCGTTGCCTGGCCAGGGTAAACTGCTGCGTGGCGAGAACTGGACAAAGTTCTCAGATGCAGGAAAAACGGCCGACTTTTATGTCTCTCCTGCCGGAAACGATCAGTGGTCAGGTACCCTGGCAGCACCTAATTCAGACCACTCTGACGGACCCTTCGCAAGCCTGAACCGGGCCCAGATGGCAGTTAGATCGCTAAAGGAGGAAGTATTTCTACCAAAAACAGATCCGGTGGAGACCCGGTGGATCGGGTCGCCACATCCGCATGGCAAAGGGAAGGACATACTGGTATATGTTCGTGATGGGTATTATAGTCTTGACCAGCCGCTTGTCTTTCATCCGGAGGATGGTGGAGAGCGGATTGAAACCAACCTTCCTTCCGGCGCTTTTGAGTATCATAAATTGAAGGACCATTATGTAACCTGGGCAGCGTATCCCGGGGAAAATCCGGTAATATCAGGAGGAATCCCATTGGAAGGATGGGAGCTTGACAGTAAAAGCCCCGGAAGGAAGAAAAGCACCCGGCGGAAAGACCAGTATGAACAGGAGAAGGAATGGAGTGCCTGGAAGATCAGGAACCTGGATGCTAATGTGCAGATGTTGGTGGTAAACGGAAAGAAACAAATCCTGGCCAGAACACCTGATTCCGGCTATTTTATTCCGCCTGTACTTTCAGAAACACCCAATAAGATGTATTTCAATGAAGGTGAGCTAACGCAGTGGGAAGAGATAGATGGCAATCGTGTGTTTATGCTACTGCGGTGGCATCACGGTAAGAATTCAATTTCCAGGATTGATGAGAAAACCAAGACTGCCTGGCTGGATAAACCGGAGGAGGGTCTGCTGATCGTTCCCCCCAGGTATTATGTGGAAAATGTTGAATCACTCATGGATACCCCGGGGGAGTGGTTCTTCGATCAAAAACGGAGAGAGTTGAGTTATATTCCATCTGACGGCAACCAGGATCTTAACGCTGCCAGGGCAGTCGCACCTCAGATCAGTTCATTGCTGGAGATAAGGGGCGAATCCGGCCAACCGGTCCGCAATCTAAGATTCTATAACCTGACTTTTGAAGCCGTATTGCCCGGTGCCAGCGCTATCATTTATGAATATGCACATGGGTGCGAACTGGTCGGGTCAACACTCAGATCCTGCGGCGGTACGGGGATTTCCATACAGAAAGGATGTTACCAGACCCGTATCCTGGATAACGCATTCCGTACCATAGACCACATAGCTATAAAAATCCGTGGTCCGGAAGCACCTGCTGACGGGAAAGAGATCCTGCGTGAAACGATGGTTTCATTCAACCGGTTCTCAGATTGCGGAGGAAATAATATAGACGCCTCCTTTTCCCTGTTCACAACAATTTCACATAACTACATTACCCGGACCCGCGGACGGTATGCCATTTCAGTGGGAGGGTGGCATAACCTGGAGGAAGCCATTGATGGTAGTTACCTGGTGGAATACAACCACCTGGATGATGTACAGAAAGATGCCGATGATTCAGGTGCTATCAAAACAGCAGGTATGACTTTTAATTCGGTCGTCAGGAAGAACCTGGTACATGATGTGAGGGCCGGATACTTTAATGATAATGTGGGTTTCTGGTTTGACAATATGTCTTCGGGCTGGCTGACTGAAGAGAATATTTTTTATAACCTGGAGCAGGGTGAAATGAAACTCTGCGCAGCAAATTTGGTGGATAATATTTACAGAAATAATTATGTGATCGGGGCTCCGGAGCATTTACCCGAACAGATCATGAGTGGGGATCCTGTTTTTCAATTCAGTGATCTACAGATATCTTCCCCGGGAATGAAAGGCCAGGAGACAACCGCTGCCGGAAGCATCATCACCGTAGGTGCTGATGTACTTAACAGCGGTTCAACAGGGATCCTGCCGGTTGAGTTATACCTGGACGGTAAGATTTGTGAAAAACAACTCTTCCCGGTGATCGGCAATAACTCCCGCAGGATACGCTTTGAACTGCGCATTTATGATGCAGGAAAGCATTCACTGGCCATCGGAAATACCGAATACAAACATATTTTCATTGAAGGGGAAAAACCTGCCGTGGTGTTTGAAAACCTGCAGCTCTCCGATACTTCCGTACTAGCTGGAGAAACAGTCAGATTACATGTCCTTGCAAAAAACCTCCTGCCCGGTCCGGCTCATGAGGAGGTGAAGCTGTTCCTGAATGACAGGGAATCCGAGTCGCAATTTGTAAGGCTCGAAGCTTTTGAATCCCGGGAGATCGGTTTTACGATACGACCGGATACCGGTAAATACACTGTCAGGATAATGAACAGCAATGCCATAAATCTCACAGTCTCTGACTGGACCGTAGTTAAGACGGCACGTGATAACCTGTTTACCTATTGTTCGGCAAAGGCCAAACCGTGTCATATAGAATCAGAACCGGAAAAGAATACCTATAAAATAACAGCAGGAGGTTCAGATTTCTTCCATGCAGAGGACTCATATGCCACTGTTTTCATGAAGAAGATCAAAGGGGATTTTGTGGCCACCGTGAAAATAAAAAGGTTTGGGCAGCGGACTCACCAGTGGTTTCGGGCAGGGTTATTCGTTCGCAATGATATGACCAGAAGTTTTGACACACAACCAGGGAGCCGGGGATCCGTCCTCCAGTTCGGAACTCCCGGTCGTGCTGGAATCAATTACGACGAATTCGGGAACGGATGCATGCACAAAGCCAGCAGCCAGAACCTCCCTGAAGATGTTGAATTTCCGGTATGGCTGAAGCTGGTCAGGCATGGTAACAGTTTTTCGGGATACACCAGCCTGGATGGTGAAACCTGGATCAATGAAAAAAGAACAGATAATATCCCGGGACTGGCTGATTCCATCGATCTTGGACTGGCGGCCGGCTCTCCCGATAAAAAACAGTATGTTGTTGAATTTGCAGACTGGGAGGTAAAAGTAGCCC
This sequence comes from uncultured Bacteroides sp., assembly GCA_964622985.1. GTDB lineage: Bacteria > Bacteroidota > Bacteroidia > Bacteroidales. The sequence continues at coordinate 35,873 of CAZURA010000003.1, forward strand.
GCTCAAAAAACTGACCCATATGAAACTGATTCACAAATCATTGTTCGCTCTGTGCATGGCTTTGGGACTTCTCAGCTCTACAGATGCACAAATCCGCACCACGGATTTGCCGGAGCAGGGTTTCGAGGCCCGGATTGAAGAATATGTCAACGGGATCAGGTTGATCGACACCCATGAGCACCTGATTACCGAAGAAGAAAGAATTGAACGGGCAGATCAGCTTGACTTTACCTATCTGTTCAGTCATTACGCTAATGAAGACCTGGTCTCTGCAAGCAATCTGAAGGGCATCATGAACATCGTTTTCTCCAATGATTTTCCCCTGGAAGAGCGATGGGAGCTGTTCAAACCTTTTTTTAAGGAGATGCGCAATACCGGGTATGCCCGTGCCGCCTTACTGGCTGCCAAGGACATTTACGGTATAAGCGATATTAACGATGAGACTTATGCCGGATTATCCGAAAGAATCTCTGAGAATAGTAAACCAGGACTGTATAAGTCCATTTTGAAGGAGAAATCGGGGATTGAATTATCCATCATGGACGGCGGTCACCGTGAATACGATACTGCATTTTACCGGCATGTGGAACGGTTTGACCGGTTCATACTGGTATCTTCCAAAAGCGAAATAAAGGGACTCGGGAATACGTATGGCATTGATATCAGTTCCCTCGATGATTACCTCCGTGCTTTACGAAAAGCCTTTGAATCAGGGGTGGATTATAACATGGTCGGCGTTAAGTCAGCCCTCGCGTATAAACGAATTCTAAAGTACAACAATACATCTTTGGAACGTGCACAAACTGTTTTTGATGCAATCATCAGGGATGAGGCTGTCAGCGCAGGTGAAGTTAAGGCGTTACAGGACTTCATGATGCACCGGGTACTTGATCTGGCAGAGGATTTTGATCTTCCTGTACAGATCCACACTGGCCTGCTGGCAGGCAATGGTAATGACATAACCCATTCCAATCCCACACATCTGATAAACTTGTTCATGGAACACCCGGAGGTAGATTTCTGCCTGTTCCACAGCAGTTATCCCTATGGAGGAGAGCTTTCCGTTCTGGCCAAAAACTTTCCCAATGTCTTTATCGACATGTGCTGGACCCCTGTCATATCCCCTGCTTACAGCATCCGTTACCTGGATGAATGGCTGGAGACTGTTCCTGCCAACAAGATCATGGTATTTGGCGGAGATTACAGTGTGGTGGAGCTGGTGTACGCACATAGTGTCTTTGCACGCAGGGTGGTTACCCATGTGTTGACCGAAAAGGTGAGGACAGGTTATTTCAGTGAAGAAGAGGCGAAATACATCGCGCTGAAATTATTGCGGGAAAATGCCCTGGAGATATTTAAGCTCAAGAGACATTCCAGGGGCGCTGAAAATATCCCAGCCCTGAACCGTCCCGGGAGACTCAATGACTGGTGGAGGATCCATAACAGCACTCAGGGTATGGTGAGGGACTGGATGGTTATCGGTCCCTTTCCGTTTGCGGATGGACTGGACGGTGTTCATCCCCCGGAATCAGAATTACAATTTGAGAGGGCCTATGCAGGAGTGAACAGTACCATTAATTGGCAGAAGGTAAAGACGGGTCCGGAAGGATATGTCAATTTTATCTCCCTGTTCAGCAAGGACAATGCCGCGGAAGGGGATATGGTTGGAATGGCCTATGCATATACCGGGATCTTCAGTCCTGAGGACCGGGAGATTACCCTTACCCTGGGAAGCAATGACGGAGCAAAAGTATGGTTGAATGGCGAGGTAATTTATAACGAACATGTGGGCCGGTCGGCCATTGCAGACCAGGTATTCCTTAGAGTCCGTCTAAAAAAGGGCAGCAATACAATCCTGGCAAAAGTTGAAAATCTGGGAGCCAGCTGGGGACTCTATATGAGGGTCGTAGATAAATAGAATTTAAACAGGAACAGTGAAAAAACGAAAGGCATGAATGATCTCAAGGTTCTGCTGTTTTAATGATCTCATCATTGTGATCTAATGATACGGATAAGTTACAAAGTCCTTTCCCTCTTCATGATAGAATAATCTTAATCCTTCCGGAACAGCAAATCTGTTCTCCTCTTCAAGAGGGACTACATCATCGTTATACACCTGTAATTGCTCGCTTTCGTCATAACCGGCTGTGATGATGGTATAGATATCGAGGTGTGCTTCCTCTGTTTTGTACTGCGGGTATACGTGCATCCATTTTACCTGGTTGAAGGATCCACTGGCCATGGTCCATGGTTTATCATCATCATTCTGCCGTGGATATGCCCCCCAGCTTCCCTCCCCAATGAACATGGTGCCGTTCTGATCATCACGAACGTAACCCATGGTGCTGTTTTCAGAAATGGTATCCGGTGTAACAGGATAGGTGATCTTATGCATATGGGAATCTGCATCAAAAGAGATATTCAAACCATACTTATAAAACAAGAAAGCCCACTGTAAATATTGATACAAATTTTCTCCTTTTCCCGAATGATGTGGCCAGAAGGGCTTATGATATGCAGCCCCTTTAAATGTAAATGGCTCATGTTCCATCAGATCCTCCTCCAGCCATTTCTTCTGCTCTCCCCCCTGTTCAATCTGCGAATTGAGCGCTATCAGATGAAACAGATCGCCGCCGAATGAAAGGGAATAATAGATGTTCGAGGAATCATTTAACTGATAGGGCGCATCAAAAATAATATTCAGGTTGCCCTTATTCCCGTCTTCATGGTTCCCGTGTACTGGAACTATGGGGATCATTCTGCCGTCGTGAGTAGTAGTCATGGCGTTCCAGTCGGTCAGCCACTGTCTCCAATTATGGGCATCTGTCCCGTTTCCACTGGTAAAATCGCCGTTAAACAGGACAAACAGGGGTCGTAATTTTGCCACCACCCGGTTCGTCGATCTGCCTGCCTCCAGCACATCCCCTTCGCTTTTAGTGTCACCGCCAGCCATAAATGTAAATGGCTTCGGCCGATCCGGTGCTGTCCGAAACCAGTATCTTTCGCTCAGGCCCTCACTATCCTTCACTACAAAATAATAGGTTTTATCGGGCTGCAGATCCTCAAGTTTTACATAACGGGTATTCATATCGTAGTAATCGAGTTGACGGTAAGGTGATACAGCGTGTGAATACCTCTGGTATTTCCTGCCACGATCACGGCTACCATAATAAACTGCTGCCTCGCTGTGGTTCAATCCGTCCCAGATGATACTCATCGTGGTGGACGGATCATCGTTCCATACCAACCTCATGGTTGAAAATTCAGCAACCTCTTCAGGCACTCTTTGACATGACAGCATGAATATACTGATGGCTGTGAGCCCGATTAACTTCTTCATAATTGTATTCAATATAATTCTATGATTAAGCTTCATGACTTGATTTGTGGGTTCGTTCGTCATTTCTCAATTGTAAATACATCCATAATGTTCCCGTTGATATCCAGGCTTTTATAAATGAGTATATCGTCCTGAATTTCCATATGCTGATATAACCAACCCCTTCCATCACGAACCTCAGCATAATCTTCATCCGGCATATTTTCATGATTGCCGGGGATCCCCACAGATATCACATAAACAGTACCCTGCGAAACATGTTCAACCACCCGTCCATTGAAAATAGGTTTTGAACGCATATAGTAGTGAGTATGTCCGCTCATTACCATATCCACATGATACATATCAAACAGTGTGCACCACTCCTCTCTGATCACAGCATAATCTTCCTCATAATTATAAGGAGGGAAATGGAACATGGCAAATTTCCATTTCGCCTGAGAGCTACTCAACTGCTCTTCTATCCATCTGCTTTGCAGTTCAACAGGTGCTGTGGCATCGATCATCAGAAACAGGGCATTCTGATAATTGAAAGCGTAGGTTAATTCAGGCCATACTGTTTCAGGACCATTTTCCGGTAAACTGAAAATCTCCTGGTACATCCATGCTCCCAGTCCATCCTGGTTATCATGATTTCCAGGTACAGGCATCAATGGTTTGTAATTAAGAACAGGGCCTGTGAATTCAAAGAACTGATCCCAATCATCGCGGTGCAAACCGGTACTTACTAAATCCCCGGCGATGGAATAAAATGCCACATCGGGGAATTTCCGAAACGATTCCCGGATCAAATCACCCCATTTTTTGGATTTATGGGTATCCCCAAACCAGATAAACGAGAAGGTATCATTATTTCCAGCTTCCGTTTTGAATGATGCAACATCGGACCAGACTCCATCTTCCGATCCGACCAGGTAGGAGTAGCGGGTACCGGGCTGAAGATGATCCAGCCGGGCAGTAAAACGGTGTATATACCGATCGTTTTGTAAAAGGCGATCCTCCATGAGTTTCAGGTTTGCCACACCGATCAATGTATCCGTTGTACCACTTGCCCAGTACTTCACCATGCCCTCCGGAACGGAGGTGTTGGTTCGCCATTGAATATCCATGCTGGTGGAGGGATCGTCGCTCCAGGTTAGCATGATCTGATCAGGTTGCCCCACTGATGGATAGGTGGTGGTACGAAAAGCACCCATTAAATGAGCCTCCCTGGCTCTCCCCCTGATGGTGGTAAAAAGAACCTGTCCGTTCAATTGATCAGGCACCTCTTCCAGCAAAAGTTCATCCCAGTCATGGTAGGTAAAAGCTCCGGCCTTCATGGTATCCAGATACTGATCTTCAGGAAAAACTTTTGTGATATCCAGTGTAATGTCCCGATCCTGGGGTGCAACACTGATAAAATAGACCGGACGGTGCTTGTCAAATCCATTGATACCCAGTTCCACCCACCCGGTACGGAAATCCTTCTGCCACACTTCATAGGTCGAGTGTTTGTTTCGTACCACCATATCCGTCTTTATAAAACCGCTGGTTCCAAGCCAGAATGGAATATCCACCTGGTCCATATCCCGCATCAGTGAAACTGTGACTGGTGTATTAACTTGGAAGTACCAGTACCTGGTAGCCAAGACCAGTTTTTCATCCAGACTCAGGTTGTGGATGATCCAGGAGGAACCAATGGTATCGAGTTGCTCCGGTGACAAGGTTTGATAGAGCCTGGTAACAAGGTTGTCCATCACCGCTTCTACAGAACCAATATCACTGGTGGAGTTGCGATAACAGGATGACACCATACTCATTATCAAAAGAATAATCAAAATGTGGTTCTTCATGATCAGTGGAAATCAATTATATGTCAAACCGGCAGAGGGGTACAGGACATCGTTCAAATATACTATAAAACCAATCTCTGAAGCACAATGCCGCAAAGCATAGTCCACCCAAAAATGAGTTAAAGGAGATCGGAGATTGGAGATTTTATTGTTTTCTTTGTTATGTAAATGATACGACTATGAAATATATCGGACTTTTCAAGAGCATATTAGGATTGGGTTTAATCCTTCTGTTGAGTGTGTATTACACCGGTTGTGAAGAAGAGATACCAGCACCAACCATCGCATTGTTTATTACTGTAAATGGATTTACTGTGGATATAGCCGCCGAAGCAACAGGTGCGACTTCCTGGCAATGGGACTATGGAGATGGGATGGTATCGGATTCTGTGGGCAGCCATTCCTATACCTATGCAACAGGCGGAGACTATACCATTCAGTGTACGGTGACAGGAGAGGGTGGAGAAACTACGAAAACTGAAGAGGTTACCATAGCTACGATTGAGGAACTTCTAACCGGTGGAGCCAACGCTGTAAACGGCAAAACCTGGGTGCTCTCAAGAACTCCGGGAGGCTCTGACGGAGTGGGTCATATAAAAGAGGAGCTTGCTCCTAATATCTTTCCGGCGGTGAATGACCTGCTGGATGTTATTGGATTACCTGAGGAATATGACAATGAGTACACATTCATATTTGATGGCAGCTACTCCATGGACAATAAAAACGGAAGTGTGCTGTCAAGCTGGATTTACAGTAATTTTGAAGTTGATCCGGGTGATATTCTAAACACAACAAGCTATGGGATTTTTCAGATCATCAGTCCAGATCCGGAATCAGCCACGTGGTCCCTCTATGAAAATTCAGATCTGATCATTGAAACTGTTTACGATGAGGATATTGATATCGGACCCAAGCCTGGTGTCCCTGAAACGGTCACCTTTGAAAATGCAGACTACATTACCTTTTCAGGGGGTGGGTTCATTGGGCTGAAAGATTATTCATCCACTGTATTGATCAGGGAAATTTCCCCTGACAGAATGACTTTATCCCTGTTCTATCACGAGTACTATGGTGATCCGGAAAATGACGGGGGTCTATACCTGCGGCCCAGCTTAGCCATGACATTGTCCTATGATGCCAAATAGCAGTAGTGAGCTTCTGGTTCCCGGCTAAAGGTTAATAACTGTCATTGGGATAGGTCATCGACCAGGGTGCCCTGATCTGGTCCATGATTCTCATGATCTCCAGGGATTCATCAAGGGGCATGTAGGGTGATTCTTTAAGCCCCTCCCTGAGGCACCGCATTACCTCTTTCGCTTCATGGAGCAGGCCGTCCCCGGTGGACGGGTCTTCTATCACTTCCGTCTTTTTCCCCTCCCGGACAATCGAAGCCTGTGTGGGAATTGAAAAGAATTCATCCACTTTTACATACCCTTCAGTTCCCAAAATATAGGCATCATTGACCGCATGGGTCCGTAGTGCAAAAGAGAGTTCTGCTATCTCACCCCGGTCATACTTCAGCACGGCAGCACCCTGTTCATCAGAGCCCATTTCCCCTATATGCGCAAATCCAATTGCACTGTCAGGCGGCCTGTTGAATATCATAGATGCAAACGAGATCCCGTACACTCCCAGGTCCAGTAAGCTTCCACCACCCAGTTCGGGATTCAGGTGCCTTTGATCAGGTGAGAAATCTGCCCTTTTGCAAAAGGAGGCTTTTACCATTCTTACCTCACCGATCTTTCCATCTCTGATCCTTCTCAATACTTTTTTCACCAGCGGAACGTGCCGCGTCACCATCGCCTCCATCAAAAAGAGATCTTCCTGCCTGGCAACACGAATCATCTCCTCTGCCTCACGGGCGTTGATGGTCAGCGCCTTTTCGCAGAGCACAGATTTTCCTGCTCTCATGCACATGATGCTGTTTTCCAGGTGAAGGGAGTTAGGGGTTCCGATGTAGACCACATCAATCCCGGGATCATCTGCAAGTTCTGTATACGAACCATAGGCCCTTGGGATCCCGTATTCCCTGGCAAACTGATCTGCACTGCTTGCGCTTCTGGAAGCAACAGCATGAATCATTGCATCAGGCAACTTGTTCAGGGCTTCGGCGAATTTGCCAGAAATGTGCCCGGTACTCAATATTCCCCATTTGATTTTATCAGACATGATTATTTTCTGAATTTAGTGTGTATTTGGTGTAGCTGCCATTTCAAAACGAAGTTCACCCCCTGCTGCTATTTCTGAATGTTTGATCCAGCTTCGGTCAAGGGTCGTATCATTCAACCAGATCTTCTGCACATACCGGTTTTCAGGTGAATAGTTATCCGTTTTTATCAGGAGCATGTTTTCACCAACCCTCACTTCTGCTTCCCTGAACAAAGGCGCTCCAATCTGATACACATCGGAACCTGCCACAGGATAAAATCCCAGGGAACTGAAAATATACCAGGCTGAAAGCGTGGCGCCATCATCATTACCATCAAGCCCCTTGTAGCTTGTATCGTATTTATGATCAAGAATCCAGCGCACCCATTTCTGGGTAAGGTCGGGCCTTCCCGCTTCATTGAACAGGTAAGCCGCGTGAATGTCAGGTTCATTGCCATGCCAGTAGTAAGGTCCCGGATTCCACCTGCCCTTTTTTGGATCTGACCTGACAAAAAAGTCGTTCAGTTCACTTACAAAGTAGTCCGGACCTCCAAACAGGGAGATTAAACCCTGTGCATTAAACGGAACCGCCCAGCGCCACTGCATCGCACTTCCTTCCACATAATCATCTGTATACTTCTCCTTCAGGTCCAGATACGTCAGCAACAACGGTTTAAAATCCTCCACAAAATCACCGCCGGTATTGCGCGGATGAAAATATTGAGTCTCCGGATTCCAGGTATTGCGATAATACCCGGCATGCTCGGTAAATAATGCTGCATCTTCTTTCTTGCCCAGGGCCGTCGCCAGTTGTCCAATGGCATGATCGGCCCAGGCATATTCCAGCGTCTTCGAAACGGCCTCGTCCATCAAATCCGCCGGGCAATATCCATATTCCAGACAATGCGCAATGCCCCTCCGTCCGGGAAAACCAGCACCATCCGGTACAGGTCCCAATGCGGTTTCGCGCATGGCTCCATAGGCATATTCTATATCAAAATCCCGGATCCCCTTGAGCCATGCATCTGCAATGGTGATATCAGCAGGTGTTCCGAGCATCGATCCTGTATATCCGTTACCCGAGGGCCACCTTGGAAGCCAGCCTCCCTCCTTGGCCATCCTGACCAGAGAAACCATCATATCCCGCTCTTCTTCAGGTATGACGATATTGTACAGGGGGTGCAGAGTCCGGAAGGTATCCCAGAGTGAAAGATCGGTAAAATAACGAAATCCATCGCCCTGATGTACCTGTTTGTCAAACCCGTAATACTCCCCGTTTACATCATTAAAAACAGTTGGCATCTGGAAGGCCCGGTAGAGTGCCGTATAAAAGATGGTTGTCTGTTTTTCTGTTGCTCCACCGATCTTGATCAATGAGAGTTTATCCTCCCATGATCTTTGGGCCGATTCAACTATATCATTAAAATCCCTGTGACCGGTTTCAGCTTTAAGATTTTTACGGGCATTTTCTATGCTGACATATGAAATGGCTAGCTTTAATCCCACTTCTGAGCGTGAGTCATTCTCTGCAAATCCCAGATCAACACACATATTTTCACCCTGTGCAACTCGTTGCTCTGGATGAAATACCTCACCCTTCCATATGCCATATGTCTTAAATGCCCGGTCAACCTCTGCCACAAAATAGACCTTTACTCCTCCGTACCGACCTGAGAATGTGCCAAATGTGCGGACACTCCCTTCAATTTCGCCGCTTTCCGGTATGATCTTTACATAGCCCTCTGTACTCCAGCCATCACCCATGGCATTGCACACATTAATGAGCAGATGTGGTTCAGCTCCTTTTAGAAAGGTGTAGCGGTGAATTCCTGCCCTTTCTGTTGCGGTCAATTCAACCAGGACCTTCTGACCGGGTAGAAAAACCGCATAATATCCGGGAAAAGCAACTTCGTCGCGATGGGAAAACCGGCTGATATGACCCTGATTGCGAATGCTTGACAGCCGATCAGCTTTTCGGAGGTCCGCTTTGACCGAAACCGGCATCACCAGGAAATGCCCTCCGTCTGTTGCACCTGTACCGCTTAACCTGGTATGGCTGAAACCGCATATTTTATTGTCCCCGTAATAATAACCTGAGGTATTCAGGGCCCTTCTGCCTGTCAGCATGGAAGCAGTTTCGGGGCTAAGGCGTACCATTCCGAATGGAAGTGATGCTCCCGGGTAATTATGTCCGCATACCCACGGGTAACCCCCGGTCCCAATGAATGGGTTCACTTTATGAATCAGAACCAGTTCGGGTGTGGCAGGAATATGAGGTATCGAAGGGGATACATGAGATATCGGTCTCCGGTCAACATGAACTATAAGCCTGTACCGCAGGTATAATCCTGAAATGAACAGAAGGCTTGCCAGGATTATAATGCCCAGCCACACCAATAAGATCTTCATGAACCTTTTCATCATGAGTGTGGTCATGGTCATGAAGGTAGTTTTTTTCTTCATATGAATTTCTTCAGTATTATAGCAATTTTATTGCATCAATAGTGCATATAGCAGTTGTTTCAGCTCCCTGCATCCTATAAATTGCAGTATCTTTTGATCCATTGATTTGCTTAGTACCATGTGAACAGAGGAGTTATTCCTTTAATCAAGTAATTACAAAAACTAGATGAATGAGCACATACTTTAGATCATCCGGTTCAACTCTATTATTGTTAGTTCTTTTATCTTATTCACCTGCTTGTGATCTGTACGGACAGACAGGCCGTTTATGGCAACCTGTTCCGGATCATGTATACCTCCAGGAGGCAGGACAAAAGATCCCGCTGGACCAGACCGTCACATCTGTCGAAGTATTAGAAAATCAGTGTTATGTGGTGATGAAAGGGAGCATCTTCAAGGTAGCAGGTGAAACACTCCACCCGGCAAGAACCGGACCGGCAGGTGTAAAGCAGCTGAAATCCCTCGACGGGAAGCTCTGGGCGCTTTCAACAAAGGGTATATACTGCTTGAAGGACAACGAGTGGCTAAAAATGGATGACCGGGAATTTGTGGATGTGTGCATGCACCTGGGTAGTTTGCATGCAGCCACCAGGGAAGAGGTGTATCGCCTTGAGGATGACACGTTCACTGATATAAAACCAGAAGCGGGGTATCTTTCAAGTGATATCACCATGGTCATGGAAGATGGCAGCCAGCTGCTGGCCGATCCTGTTCGTATTGGTCCCGTTGATAAGATTGCGTCGTACAGCGGAACCCTGTATATACTCAGGCAGGGAGGAAAGTTGGTTTTAATAGATGGAAAAACAGCAAACCGGGATTTTGTGGACTGGGGAGCACTTCCCTCTTCCGACACCCGTGATCTGCTCAGCGTGGGTAGTCGATTGTTTATCAGCACTGATAGAGGCTTAGGTGTATTGCGGGGTGCCGCACTTACCTCGCTCAAAGGAGAAGATGGGCTTCCCGTAGAGGAAACCACCTGCCTTGAAGCTGGTTTTGAACATGACATTTGGATTGGCACTGCCAGAGGGGCTGTCCGGATGCTGAAAGACGACTGGCACTATTTCGGAGCCGATCACTGGCTGCCCGGTGATCATGTGAATGACATAGCAGTTGGGAACCATGTGGTATATATTGCCACAGACCATGGAATAGGCATTATTCGTTATGAGCCTTACACCTTGAGGAAGAAAGCGGATTATTATGAAAGGCATATGGATCAGTGGGGACATAAGCGGCTTGGATTCATTCATACCCTGTATAAAAAGGGGGATCAGTGGATACGGGAGGTAAGTGACAATGATGGTGGGCATACAGCGCCCTGGCTGGCAGCCATGTCTTTCAAGTATGCTGTCACCGGGGATGAAACAGCCCGTCGGGAAGCAGTTGAATCCTTCAAGGCCATGTTGTGGCTGGGAGAGGTTACCACGGTGGATGGCTTTATAGCGCGTTCCATCTGGTCAACTACGGCTGATGCTAATGCACGCGGAAGGTATGGATCGGGTGGATTGCCCGCCAAATGGTACCCTACAAAAGATGGCAAATGGTATTGGAAAGGAGATACTTCCAGCGATGAGATCATTGCCCATTTCTATTCGGTTTCCATTTTTCATGATCTGGTGGCAGAAGGAAAGGAGAAGAAGATGGCTAAAGAACATCTGGCCAGCATGGCCTCATTCATTATGAAGAATGGCTGGATGCTGATCGATATGGATGGCAAGCCCACCCGGTGGGGACGCTGGGATCCAAAATACCTGTTAAGCCCGTACGGGTATTCCGACAAAGGTCTGAATGGACTGGAGGCACAGACCTTTATGCGAACAGCCTACACTCTGACAGGTAATCCTGAATTTGAAAAGGGCTTTCAGCAACTCATGGAGTTCGGTTACCTGAACCATACAGTCCGTCTGAAAAACACCTTCCCCCCGGAGAATGTGGCCCCGTGGGATGACAACCTGGCTTTCAGAAGCTACTATACCATCCTGCGGTATACCCGGGATCCCGTGCTTAGATCCGTCTATCTCCGCAGCCTTGAACGCTCTTTTGAAGTTAAGAGAATGGAACATGTTGCCTGGTTCAATTTTGTGTACGGTGCTCTCACCGGGAATGATTGCGAAGCAGACCGGGCGGTACAACATTTGCGTGAATGGACACTGGATTGTGTGGAGCATAATTACCGCAACTCATTCCGGGACGATCTTTTTCCGGAACCGGGCTATGTGCCTTATGAAGCAGGTACGAAGGCCATGTCGCCACGCGAAACCTGTGTAAAAAGAGGTAGTCGCAATGCCCTTGGATATGACGGAGGTGCAAATAGCAGAAGGGTTATGGAGCCCACAGGTTTCTTGCGTGATTACTGGCTGGGTCGCTATCACGGGATCATAGAAGCTCCTTCCACTGATGAGCCGGATCTGATCTCCGTGAACCGTAGGGAAAACGAGAAATACGGTGCAAAACCCTATGACGGGCCCGGCAGGCCAAAGATGTATTGATATGAGGTGCTAACAGCGGATTGATTTTGTGGTAACCAATCAAAAAGGAATCAAACACATGCAACAATTAGTACTTGTAACTGCCTTCCTGATTTTCCCCTATGTATGCTCCGGTCAGGACTACCCGATCGGGGAACCGGGACTAACCCTGGAGTACAGCATAAGAGCAAAAGACCTCCCTGGATCGGTTGTCAGGAAACTTGAGTTGTCAGTAGGGAATGTGGAAGAAGAAAAGGGGGTGCCGTACCAGTGGCTGGAGTTGACCGGTGAAAAAGAGAACGGTCAGACATTCTCCGTCTGGATACTTTCTGCCGAATATCCTTCGGAGTCTGTAAAAGTAGCCCAGGCAAAAATTTCACGATATATACTTTCAGGGAGTGATTCCGGTCCCGTTGAATATGTGTACCAAAACCAGGAAACTTCCATCCTGCCAGCAACCGGAGCCTGGAGATACCTGTGGCCAAGGGCTGAATCCTCAACCGATCCTGTTCGTACATTGGAGAGGAAGGTTCAGTACCTGGGGCACGAATATGTTCTTGACAGCCAGGAGCAGCCGGGTATCTTTTCTCCTCCCGGCCATCCTGCTGTGGTCAGGCTCAATCCCTGTGTTATGATAGGTGTTCCGCATAATACAAGGCTGAAAGACGAGGCCAGAAGGTGGGATGATTCTGATTACGATTATATAAAACTGACTGAAAGAGATTATTACGAAATGGTCGAAGCCGGGATTAACTGTTTTCGTGTGGATACCGGTCAGGTACAATGGATCGAAACAGCCGATGTCTTTTACTGGGGTATCGGTGGAGCGTCTGTTTCCTACCCGGAATGTTTGTATAAAAGCAATTACATGGGTCCTGTCCTGTTTTTTGATGAACCGATGGTTGGCACGAGAGATCATGTGATCAGGCCAAAACTGAGAGAGGATCCGGGTCTGGCCAAAACCCTCACCCCGGATAATGTCTTTGAAGAGTTCAAAAAAGTATTCCATGCAAAGAAGTATGAAGGAGGACCAACCCGGTTGCTCACAGGACTGGATGAGAGGGACGATGTGGATATCGGGGATATGAGCTTCCTGCAGCAAAATATGTACACCTGGGAGACCATGGTGAGTTCTGCGATCTACCAGTTGTCAGAAGGCGATGGTGCGCCCCCGGATGCGATGGTTTTTGAACCACCGGGAAGGATCGGAACAAGAAGGATATTGCCGGAACTTAATATGTCCTTTGATTGTCAAATCCCTGCCGATGAACCCGGTAATTTCACAGGAATCATATATGGATTCTTAAGGGGTGCAGCACGGATTACAGGGAAGGAGTGGGGCATGAGTGTGTATGGTCAGGTGCTTCGCTCCGACGCATTCTGGTACATGAGCCGTGCTTATGATCTGGGTGCTACACGTTTTTTTTTCTGGGACACACACAGACTTGCTGCTGTTCCGTACAGGGAATACCTGGCATTGACCCGGAACCTGCGGTACCATGCAGAGAGTTTTCCGGACAGGAACCTGGAGAAACTTAAATCTGCTGCAGAAGTGGCCATTCTGATCCCTGTATTCTATAACCTCGGACATGTCTCCATGGGGATTGGAAATATCAGCGCACTGCCGGCGCTGAATATGGAACGTACCAACAGCCAGGGTGTTAAATACAGGGAGGTGATGAGCAATTTCCTGGTGGAAATCGAACGATGTATACGCCTCGGTGTAGGGTATGACCTGTTCTGGGATCTGGAGAACCTGGAATTGACCGGTTACCGGGAGATAGTCCATATCAGGGAAGACGGGAAGGTGGAGATCACAGGTAACGGGGCAAGCAAGCTGATGGATTCCGCCCGTGTACCTGAACGCCCGGATGGCGTTCCACCCCGGCTTACAGTAGAGGTAATATCTGCAGATAGCAAACCCCCTTCTGCCATTATTGCCCGTGCAAAAGTAACCGAAGGAACTGCCCCTGTGTATTATACAATGGGTGCTGATGAAAACGGAATCTATCATAACCAGTATGTACTCTGGGAATTGTATGGACCGGAAGAGGAAGATCATTCAAAACTGTGGGTTGAAAGATGGGATGTTGCAGTTTCGGAAGAGAACCACTCTGCTGAGGCAGAGATCAAATTCACTATTGATGAACCTGGAAATTATCGTCTGCGGGCTGCTACTACTGATGTGGCGGGACGGAGCAGTGTGGTTTGGAAGGATATTTATATTGAAGAGTAATCAAAACCCTATGCAAAGATCTAAGAACCATTTACTGCAAGGATCTCTATAACAGCCTCATACACCTTTCCGAACGATTCTTCCAGGTTACCTGAGAGACCGATCCCCACCTTTCGGTAATCTTCCACCTGTATGGTGATCAGGTGTATCTCCGGCATGTCGCCCAGAAGTTCAGCGGATTGTACCAGGTCCTTCAATCCAATGTCGTGAGAGGTGAGGGACCTTGGGAAATCTGAGGCAAACCTGGGTTGCAGAACGGTTACTTCCCCGGTTTGACCCGTTCCGATAGTTGCATCGATCAGGATGAGGTGGTCATATTCCCCGAATAACGAGAGCAGATGAAATCCGCCGGTACCTCCGTCAAGCAGGTCAACTCCCTCCGGGATCTCTTTTTGGCTGAGATACTCAATGGCACTGATCCCGACCCCTTCATCTCCCATCAGGACGTTTCCCAGTCCCAGGATCAGGGTGCGTAATGCTCTTTTTTCGGAATTCACTCTATTTCAGTTTTACCAGGTAAAATCCACCTGCAACTCTGCAGGATCAACCTTCCATTTTTCCAGTAGCCATTTGACAGCTCTGGTGTCATACTCTCTTCCCAGCCTCTCATAGTTCCCCAGAACTGTAATACACCCTTCCAGAAACTCTTCCGGTGTTCCCTCCACCTGATCGATACTGGTTAGTGCATGGGTTCTGGCCATGGGGCTGTCACCCATCAAAACACGATAATAAGCCTCTTTGGCTGACTCTTTCTCTCCAAGGAGGTATAGTATTTCTGCACCGGTTACGCTCACATTCCACGAAAGATCCGAAGCTGCCATATGGATCTCATCCAAATAGGGACGGACAGCTTCTCCCAGTAGAAGCAATCCCTGAGCCGCCCAGAAACGGATGGCAGAATCATCGTGGTCCAGCCATCCAATAAGGATCTCCAGGTTCTCTGGATTTGCTTCGGAGGCTCCTACTGCCGCATCAACGATCTCTTCATAGGGAACCATTCCGGAACGCATATAATCATAAGCAGGGATGTCACCGGTTCGGATAATCCGGTCAGCTTCCGGAATAAAGCCTGCATCCATAATCGATCTTCCTTTTTCCAGGCAGGCGTTTCGCATGGCCACCAGCCTCTCCGCATATGCCGGATCATCAGCCAGGTTGTTTACTTCCCAGGGGTCGTTCTCCGTATCGTACAACTCCTCCACTGGTTTTGGTTTCCACCACCTGGTCTGCACTTCATTGCACCGGCCCGATTTGAATGCCTCTTCCCAGGAACGCATGGAGGGAGCCCTCCAGAGGTAATCCAGGTGCTGCATATAGATCCTCGATGAGTTGTAGTTCCGGATATACCGGAACTCCCTGTCCACCACGGAACGGGACATATCATACCGTTCGTCCATCCGGTCACGGAACATATAGATATAGTCAGGTTCCTTCTTCCGGTGTTTTCCCAGGAAAGCATCTCCCTGCATATATTCAGGGGCTTTCATACCCATCAGGCTCAACAGGGTAGGGGACAGATCCACAAAGCTAACCAGCCGTTCTACCTGCGATCCGGTGGTTTTTTCGGGATAGAGTTTCTTATATTTCTCCGGGATACGGACAATGAGGGGTACATGGGTGCCTGTCTCATACAGGTATCGCTTGCTGCGCCCCAGGATGCCACCGTGATCGCTGTAATAAAAGACAATGGTGTTGTCAGCAAGTCCCGCCGAGTCCAGCTCAGCCAGGAGTTCTCCCACACGGGTATCCATATCTTCCACCTTGTCATAATACTGGGCCCAGTCGTGGCGCATTTCGGGGGTGTCAGGATGATAGGGAGGGATCGTCACCTCATCGGGACTGTGCCTGAGCTCTTCCGAAGGGATCGATCTGTGAATGGAGCTCTCATGGCTCGCTCCAATATTGAATATGGCAAAGAAGTGCTGACCTTCAGCCCGGTTCCTGTAATGGGCCTTATTATTGCTTTCGTCCCACATGGTCTCCAGATCGAATGGAGAGGTATTGTAGTCGGTTTTGCTGTTATTGGTGCAGTAATATCCCTTCTCTTTCAGAAATTCTGTGTAGAACCTGACCTTCTCTGATTTGGCGTAGTAACTGCGCATTTGCTCATTTCCGTTGGAACAGGCATGGACTCCTGTAATGATAGTATTCCTGGCCGGAGCACATACCGGGGTATTGGCGTAGGCATTGGTATAGAGGAAACCCTCAGATGCCAGTTGGTCCAGGTTGGGAGTTGTGGCAAAGCTGTCGCCGTAACAACCCAGGAACCTGCTGTTATCCTCGCTGGTGATCCATAAAATGTTGGGCAGGTCAGATTTTTTAACTGAGCAATTGGAAAAAAGGAGAGAAACGATCAGTAATGGGATACCTGGGAATTTGATTTTCATGGACAGGAATTTTCAATGCTTTGTAGTTGTTGAAGTTAAACTATTTGGGCATGAAATTCGAAAATATGGCGAGGTAATGTACAACCAGGTATTTAATTTCTTGTCTTTCAGAACAAAGCCCGGTCACACTACACTGACCGAAGAATAAGGTAGCTCCTGCTCTCCTCTGTCGTGTACTTGTCGTCAAAGCAAAGTATGTCCAGGCGGGGGAGACAGGGGCTTTTTCTACATTTGACTTTTTTTACCTCAATAACGAATTCAAGATGAACTCTTTATTAAAAGCTGGTTGATCCTTTCACAAACTTCCGGTAAGGCATCCAATAGTTTTTTCGAGATCGTAGTAGAAACTTCTGTGGGAATATGCTCCACCTGACAGGCAATGATCCTGACATCAACCTGACAAAGCTCTTTTAGCTCTTTTAGCAAATTTGAAGTTGGAAGTTGATGCATCGAAAAATCATCCATCTTCTTTTCGGGAATTTCGTCTATGGGAAGTTCAAATATTTCACCGGGACTTCTACCTGCATCTATAGCATCAATAATGATGATTTTTTCTGGTTTTTTTTCAGAGAGGACAATATCAAACAGTATATTCCTTATGCCGGTGCCCGCATTGATTACCCCGACATTTTCCGGGATCGCATAGTTGGTAATAAGCTCTTCTACGACACGAGGGCCAAACCCATCATCACTAAAAAGGATATTGCCACAACCGAAGACAAGTACATTTTTGTCAGGTATTTCCGGTATATCCGTATAGCGCTGTTGCAGATTCATTAAAAGTTTTGCAGAACATCAATCACTTCTCCATTGTGATTTACTATATCAATTTTCACTGCAAATTTGCCATCCAGGTAATGGGTTGCACAGGAAAGACACGGATCATAGGCCCTGTAGCACATTTCAATCTTATTGATCAATCCCTGGTCATATGTCCCGTCTTTTATCAGATCAACAGCTGCTCTTTTCACTGACATATTAATAGGTGCATTGTTATGAGTCGTGCCTACAATGAGATTCACATTTGTCACCAGTCCTTCAGCATCAGTTTCATAATCATGGATTAAAGTTCCTCTGGGCGCTTCTACAATGCCAATACCTCTTGCAGCCCTTGGTTTTACAGGTATTCTTATCTCTTTTGAGGTGATCTCCGGATCCTGTAACAACTGAACTGTATATTCTGCATTGTATAGCAGTTCAATAAGGCGTGCCCAGTGATATAGAAGAGTCAGCTGAACCGGTCTCCCGAAATTTTCTCTGAATTCCGTTAATTCTTTCTGCGCAAGCGGTGTCCTGATTTTTTCACAAACATTTAGTCGTGCAAGGGTATTTGTTCTGTAGACACCCACCGGGTTATCCAGATCCATAGAGAGTTGCCCCACTTTTTTCATATACGGGAATTTCATATAGGACCAGGGTTCTATTTGTTCTCCAATATAATCGGTATATTCCCCGGAAGCGAAATCCTCATAATTCCCATCAGCGTCCATCATTCTCAGGTTGCCATCGTACAGATCAAGTGTCCCGTCCTCAGTGACCGTACCCAGGAATCCTGTTTTTATTACACCAAGAGATGAAACCGTATCCAGATAATCCGGGAATATCGAATTTTTTGCAAAATCCATAGAGAATTTTGCAAATTCTAACACCTCTTCGGCCATAGGCAGAACAGTATCTCTTTCTGCTTCAGTCAACGGTTTACTGAATCCCCCGGGTACAGCAGTTACCGGGTGTATCGCTTTTCCGGAAACAATGTTCAGCATCTCACCACCGAGCCATCTGGATCGGACCACTTTCTTGGCAACATCGGGGACTTTTCCTGCAATCCCAATTACATTCCGAATGGAAGGGTCTGCATCGGGTCCCATCACAAAATCTGCCCCTGCCAGGAAATAAAAATGCAATATATGCTCCTCACAATAGGCGATGCTGTTGCATAGTTCCCTGAGTTTTTTTCCAGCAGAAGGTATTTGCACGCCAAATACGGCATCATTTGCTTTTGCCGATGCCAGGTGATGAGACCAGGGGCATACACCGCAGATGCTGGTAACGATCCTTGGCAATTCTTCAACCGGCTTTCCAATGCAGAATTTCTCAAAGCCACGCAGTTCAAGCTGCTGGAATTTTACATCATCCACATTGCCTTCATCATTAAGTAATATGGTGATTTTCGCATGACCTTCTAATCTTGTTGCGGGATGTATTACTATCTTTTTCATAGTTCTATCCTCCAGTTATTATTTTCTCTTGGGTATGGGTCTCAATCTTCCCTGGGCACCCACATATCTGTTGAATGTGGCTGCTCTGTCAGGGATCTCCCGTGCATTAAGTCCGATGGATGCTATTGCTCCCATCATATCCACCATGGGATTTGCATCTTTTCGTATGGGTCCGAAACAACCTCTGCAGGGCATTAATCCTTTAATGCACCTTGGCACATGAGGCTCTTCTTCGCCGCTTGTCATGTAGCAGCCTGTTTTTGTGACAGGTCCTAAACACAAGAATCCTTTTTCCATGAAGCATCTCGAACCAATCAATTCTTCCTGTTCCATGTCAAGCATAGTTTCAAGAGGCCTTTTGATCGACACGAGTGCTTTCTTTTCACGTGTTACAGGACAATCATCGCAAACACTTCTTTCAGGCAACTCGAAGGGTTTACCCTCCATCAGTGAAGTCAATGCCTGTGCTACAATCTGAGGGGCAGTAGGACATCCCGGTATGTATACATCCACCTTTACGACTTCGTCAATCGCATACACTTTATCAAGCAGGGGTGGAATATCCTGGCTGGGAGTATCGGCGCTGTCTGTGGTGACAGAATCCCTGTACACTTTATCATACAGTTCCTGTAACTGGAACTGATTCGCCAGTGCAGGTATTCCCCCAAAGCAGGCACAACTTCCCAGGGCGATCAGTGTTTTACACTTGTTCCGCATCTCATTGGCAAGTTCTTTATGCTCTTCATTTCTGATACCCCCTGAGATGATTCCGACGTCTGCCTCCGGGATTTCCAGTTTTTCTTTTTCTCCTGTTTGTCCAAAATATTTGTGGTCTGCTAAAACAGGAATGTGAACAAAATCCAGTTCGGGCAGCAGGTCAAGCAGTGGCTCGCCAATGTCAAGTATGGTTACCTCACACCCGCCACAATTTGCAAACCACTCTTCAGCAATTTTTACAGCCATAACTTATCCTCCTAATTTTAATTGTAAGTAGACTCAGTAGTTATTCAAGGTAGAGGATGATTAGGGACTACTCTATATAAAGTTACAACATATTCACCTGAAGTCAAATAAAATGTTGTAACTCATATATTTATCGACAAAACCCTCAGTTAATAGCCTGGGGTCTGATCTAGCTCAATATCTGTAACCACTCTCCTTGTAAACAGAAAATAGTTATCCTCTTCCTGAACCATGCGGGTTTCAAAATCATTCTTTTCGTACTCTGCCTTAATATCAGTGGCTTCGGACTCGCTCGGGTAGGTCCGGCCATCCCACATGAACTTGCTTTCATTAAAAAATCTTACATTATCCATCTTTCTGTTCTATTTCGTCTTGTGTTTTGCAAATTGGTCCTACATCTTATATGGGCTCGGTCCCAGTTCTTTGATCTGATCTGTAAATTCATGCATTAACTGTGCAAACCTTGGCCCCTCTGATGCGGAAACCCATTCGATCCCGAATCTTTCCTCCTCAATACCAAAATCCTCTAACATAAGCTGAATGGCTTCCGCTCTGCTTTCTGCTTTTAGATTTCCTTCCAGGTAATGGCAATCACCTATATGACAGCCACAAATGATAACACCATCTGCGCCTTTTGTAAGAGCATCAATGACCAGGTTCGGATGGACCATACCGGAACACATCACGCGGATTATACGGACGTTTGCCGGGTATTGTAATCTTGAAATACCCGCAAGGTCAGCACCTGCATACGAACACCAGTTACAGCAAAATGCCAGAATTAATGGGTCAAAATCAGAATCTGCCATAGTTCATCCTCCTATTCAGCAGTTTGTAAAGCTGCTTCAATTTGTGCAGCGATATGTTCTAATGTAAAGTTCCTTACATATATACCTTTCTTGGGGCAGGTGGCCATACAGGTTCCGCACCCCTTACACTTCAGCTCGTCTACTTCCACTGTTTTTTTAATTGAACCTTCCCGCATGTATTCAATCAGCGTTAATGCCTGATATGGGCATGGGTCGATACAGTAAGCACACCCGTCACAGTACTCATCTACCACATGAGAAATCACTGCCGCAAGTTCAATTTCTTCTTTAGAGATTATTGTACTCGCCCTTGAGGAAGCAGCTAAGGCCTGTGCAATGCTTTCATCCACTGTTTTCGGAAAGTGAGCGAGACCGCACAGGAAAATACCGTCGGTAGCAAAATCAACAGGACGAAGTTTCATATGTGCTTCCAAAAAGAATCCATCACTTGTTACCGGCACTTTAAGTAGCTGGGCAAGGTCTTTGGTATCTTCTCTGGGAACGACTCCGGCTGACAGGACTAAAAGGTCTGTTTTTATATGAAATTTGGCGTCTAGAACAGGATCATATACAGATACTTTTAATTGTCCGTTAACTTTTTCCACATCAGGTTTCTTATCTGCATTGTATGCTATAAACCGAACATCTTTTTCTCTTGCCAGGGTATAATATCCTTCATTAAATCCATAGGTTCGAATATCCCGGTATAGGATAAACACATGGGTATCGGGGCTCTTCTCTTTTATCAATAGCGCATTCTTGATGGCCTGCTGACAGCAAATCCGGCTGCAGTATGGTTGCTTTTCATCACGTGAACCCACACATTGGATCATAACTACCGTTTGTGGTGTATGATCCGTCGTCTGAAGGAATCCATTTGTAAATTTCTCTTCTAATTCGGTCTGGGTGATCACCTTTCTTTCCTGACCATATAAGTATTCATCAGGCTCATACACTCTGGCGCCTGTAGCCACAATAATCACACCGTGTTGTATGATATGTTCCGAATCATTGGACTTGAATTCTGTGGAGAAATTACCCACAGAACCCTCAATTCCGACTATTTGTGCATGGGTATAAATATGAATTTTGGGGTGTTTTTTAACCTTATCGATCAATGCATTCAATTTCTGTTGAGGATCATCCCCGTTTAACAGAAATCTCACTTTCCTGAAATTACCACCCAGCGTATCACTCTGTTCAAGCAGATGGACTTCAAAAGACTGTTCCGCCAAATTAAGAGCTGACATAATGCCGGATACACCACCCCCAATGACAAGAGCATCTCTGCTGATTTTCACCTTTCTGTTATAAAGCGATTCAAGTAAGGGTGCTTTTGCTGCTGCTATCCTGACCAGATCTTTCGCTTTATTCAGGGCGAAGTTAGGCTCGTGCATATGGACCCATGTACACTGATCCCTGATATTAGCCATCTCAAAGAGGTATGGATTCAGCCCTGCTTCCCGAATAATACTCTGGAACAAGGGCTCGTGAGTTCTCGGTGTACAGGAAGCAACAATAACTCGATTCAGATCATGTTCCTTGATAGCCAGTTTGATCTTTTCTCCGGACTCAGCAGAACAGGTGTAAAGATTCTCCTCTGCGTAAACTACATAGGGCAGGGTTCGGGCATACTCAGCAACTGCAGGAACATTGATCACTCCCCCGATATTTTTTCCGCAATGGCAAACAAAAACTCCAACTCTTGGCTCTTCTTCTGTTACATCCTTTTCGGGTGGAAACACTTTTTCTTCCACCAGCTGACCTTTTTGATCATGCAACA
Organism: uncultured Bacteroides sp.; assembly: GCA_964622985.1. GTDB lineage: Bacteria > Bacteroidota > Bacteroidia > Bacteroidales. Next base: position 58,521 of record CAZURA010000003.1, read on the forward strand.
GTGAAAGTGTTCTGGAAGCAGCAGCGCTACCCTGCATAACACTTTCAGGAATATCTTTGGGTTCAGTAAATGCACCTGTAATAAACACCCCATCTTTTGGAGCATCCACAGGAGTAAATGAACCGGTCTTACAGAAGTCATACTTATTTAATTCAAGACTGAACGTCTCGGCAAGTTTCTTCGCCTGGCCCGGGGAAGTCAGGCCGGTTGACAGGACTACCAGTTCATATTCTCCGGATAGTTTCCTGTCATCTTCTGCCAGATATTCAATAATGAGATTATCTGTTTCGGGTAGTTCCTGGATAGCCAGAGGGCGACATCGTATGTAATTTACACCGAGCTCCTGTGCTCTTATGAAGTACTCCTCAAATCCTTTGCTAAATGCACGAATATCCATATAGAAGATATCGCAATGTAATTTCTCACCCTCATGCTCTTTAGCTATGATGGCCTCTTTTGTGGCATACATACAGCAGACAGAAGAACAATAGTCTCTTTCATGGTCTCTTGAACCCACGCATTGAATCCATGCGATTTTCTCCGGATCGGTTTTATCGGAGGGCCTTAAGATCTTTCCCTGATAGGGTCCGGAAGCGGAAAGGATCCTTTCAAACTCGAGGGCTGTGATCACATTTTTGAATTTTCCATACCCGTAATCGGGTTTTAATTCAGGATTAAAGGGATCGTAACCCGGAGAGAGAATGATGGCCCCGACATTCAATTCAGATTTTTGTTCTTCTTGTTCGTAATCAATTGCTTCTGCTTCACATACTTCCTTGCAGATTCCACATACATCATAATTCAACTGGAGACAAGCCTTGTTATCAATGGAGGGTTGATTAGGAATAGCCTGGGGGTATAACACATGAACAGATGGTCTGTTGCTTAATCCTGAATTAAAGGAATCCGGGATAGGTATAGGAGGTCTGTCGCTTGCGAAGGCCTCAACTTTCTTTCCCACAGGGCAAATGAAATTACAAGCGCCGCAAGTCCAGCACATCTCGTTTAGTTTACCAAATGGAGTTTCCTCTTTCCTTTTTGAACCTCTTCCATTAAAGCCGATTGCACTTCTGCCCATCCTCTGTTCACACATGCGAATACAAAGGCCACAAAGGATACAATCTTCATTCTTCTTCTTAATTCTTGGTTCTCTGACACCATATTCATCTGCAATCTTTATTATCACCTCTGAGTCAGGGCATCTTGCAAGCAACAACTCCGAAACAATCTTTCTCGCTCTGAATATCCTGTCGGTATCGGTGAACACATGTAATCCATCACTCACGGGATACGAGCAGGAAGCCTGTAATGATGAAGCTCTTCCCGGAACCTGCACCTCCACCACACAAAGCCGGCAGGCACCGTAAGGTAAAAGAGCCTTATGGTTGCATAAGGTGGGAACGTTGATTCCCAAACTCTCAATGGCTGACAGAAGCGATACGCCTTCATTCACTTCCACTTTCTGGTTATTTATCGTAAGAGTAACCATAGCTTCATCCATTGTCAATTTTTATGTAATCGAATGTTAGATGTATATCCCTATGAGTAGCTTTTAAGCATGTAATCGTTTCCTCTAAATTCCCAAGGGGCTTCCTGTCTATGTGCTCCAGCCTGAATGTAGCTGTAATGGAGGTCCCTCTTCCCGGTTCACTTTCTATGAGTAAAGCCCCGCCTGCCTCCTCCGCCGATTGGGAAAGAAATGGCAAACCGAGACCCACTTTCTTCCCCTTTTTAGTAGTAAAGAAAGGATCCAGGGCATACTCTTTAGTCTGGTCATCCAGGCCCACGCCGTCATCTTCTATGGTTAGCGTCATCAGGTCGTTCTTTTTGTCCTCTGTGATCTTTATGTGTATATTCTTTGCTTTTGCTCTTATTGAATTTTCCGCGATATCAAGAATATGTAATGAAATATCTTCCATATTAAATAATTACTTCTCTCCCGTTTTCTTTACAGAAACACTTGCAGATCTCTTCAAATGTGCTCTCCTTCATAAAAAAACAGGAGTAACGTTTACCAATATCATTAATCACATGGGCATCAGATGATGTGATAAATACACAGTCCGCACCTGGATTGATTGTGTTTCTCAAAGCAGGTTCCATGATCTCAAGGGCATCGAGTTCAAGCCCTTCAGGGATAAATCCCAGTTGGGTAATGATACTGAAACCTTCTCTGTCCACATGAGAGGCAATGGCTATACCATTAAGGCTGTGTATTAGATCAACCACTTCCTCAACTGACAGCGCTGTAGCACCTATCAGTAGCTTGTTATTGTAACCGAGAACCTCATCATCTTCATTGACCACTACCTGTAGACCGTATCGTTCTTCATCATTCACTCCATCTAAACTTGAATAGACAGTTTCCTGCATGGAAAACAAATCTTTGTCGCATCCGAACAGACCCAGGATATGCACTTCTTCCCTTGAGGTAATTTCAATACCTCCGATAGCCTTTATTCCTTCCGAACTAGCAGATCTTTCGAATGCCGAAAAATTTTCTGCCGAGTTATGGTCGCAAATTCCAATGATATCAAGCCCTTTCTTTTTGGCCTCCTTTATGACATTCCTTGGAGACATTTCCAGTTCTGCACATGGCGAAAGACAGGTATGTATATGCATATCGGCTTTATATTCTTTCATATCATTTGATTCCCATTTCATATAACTTTCCTGCTACTTCGTAGGTTAATAAATGACTGATCATTACAGGTATTTTTTCTTCTTCTGCTTTCTTCAGAGTTTCTTCTTCCGGTTTTCTGTCATTCACGATAATGATCCCGGATAGCTCCTTTGAACTGGCTACTGCTATGATGTTATGATGAATTTGTAATGTAATCCATACATAACCTTCTTCTGAATTTGCCAGAACATCACTTAACAGATCACCCGCATATCCACCGGTTACTTCCGTTTCAAGAAACTCTGCACCTGATATAACTTGTAGGCCTAATGTCTTTACAATATCTCTAATCTTCATTTCTTTTAGTGTATATAATAAAACTCAAATTTGTTCCTTCATTCACCTTGCTTTCCAAAGTCATCTTATCTGAATAGTTTTTAATATTAGGAAGTCCCATTCCTGCTCCAAATCCCAATTCTCTGACCCAGTCGGGTGCTGTAGAATAGCCCTTGCGCATTGCTTTCTTTACATCAGGAATTCCAGGACCTGAATCCATTGCATTTACCATAATAGTATCCGGTTGGATCTTTGCCACGATTTCTCCTCCGGGAGTGAAAATCACCATGTTCATCTCGGCTTCGAAAGATGCAATGGCCACTCTCCTTATTGTTTCTGGCAGGAACCCCAATCTCACTAAACTCTTTCTGAGTTTACTGGTTTGTTCTCCTGCTTTTTTAAAATCTCCTCCTTTTACAAGGTATTTTAAAGTCAGGATAGAACTGTCCGAGACTACATCTTTAAAGATGTGATTTGCTCTTTCCCTGAGAATCTCTTCTTTATGATATTCAATCTCAAGTTGTTTCAAGAGTCCCTCAATGATATCCCCCTTGGTTATGATTCCAATGAGTTTATTCTTCTCTCTGTCAACAACGGGGAATCTTCCATACCCACTCTTTACAAATTTACTAACTACCTGAACCACAGGTTCATCAGAATATACTGAAACCACATTTTTTGTCATCCTGTTTTTAACTTCCTCATCTATTTCTCCATCTTCAAGCAGGCAAATGATAAGATCTTCTGTGGTAATTATTCCAACTAATTTGTCATCATCCATCACAGGTATTCCAGATATTTTTTTATCCTTGAGGATCCATCTTACATCGTTCATTGTACTATCCGACTTTAGCGTAGTAACATCTTTACACATTACCTGCTCTACCTTCAGCTCATAAGTGAGTTCCTGGGTCTTAGTTGGTTTTTTAAAATCTTTGGTTTTCATCCCTTTGATTACTGTTTACCGAATTCGGAACACCCTATAACACCATTTTTATATAGCCTGCCACAACTCTCAAACATTGGGTTTTTTGTGGCAAGAAGTATTATTTTTTTTTCTATTGCCAGGTCAATGGTTTCAGTGGGTGGTAATTTCCCTCTGACAAAACATATGACATCGACCCCTGAGTTCTCAGCACTGTATATAACCTGTGGAGTAGTTAAGCCCGTCAGAAGAAGGGCTTCAGACTTAATAAAGGCTAGCACATCGCTCATCAAATCGGCTCCACAGGCCATAATGATTTCAATATTTGACTTTTCTTCAATACTGCACAACAATTCTGCATCGAGGATTGAGATGATTTCATCAAGTTTCATTTTGACCTCCTTTTGACGGGATAGGGTTCCTCTATCCCTGTTATATTTTCCGTTTCTTTACCGGATACTTTTATTATGGCAGATACCTTCGGGGGACACACATCAAGACATGTCCCGCATTTTGTGCATTTGGACTGATCAATCACATGAATATATTTCAGTTCTCCTTTGATAGCCTCTGAAGGGCAGTTCTTTAAACACAGTTTGCATCCTGTACATTTTTCGGGAAGAATGAAATACTTGATTAAGTTCTTGCAAACCAGTGCTGTGCACTTTCTCTCCTTGATATGTGCTTCATATTCATCTCTGAAATACTTAAGGGTGGACAGGACAGGATTTGGCAGTGTTGTTCCAAGCCCGCACATGGAAGCATCCTTGATCGCGTAACTGGCTTCCTCAAGAAATTCCAGATCCTCCTCTTTCCCATCACCATTTTGTATGTTGGTCAGGACTTCGAGCAAGGCTTCGCTTCCGTCTCTGCATGTGGTGCATTTTCCACAGGATTCATCATTGGTGAATTGAATAAAGAATTTGGCCACATCCACCATACAGGTATCTTCATCCATCACAATCATTCCGCCGGAACCCATCATTGAGCCTGCCTCTGTAAGGCTTTCGAAATCAATGGGTATATCAATCATATTGGAAGGAATACATCCTCCTGAAGGACCACCTGTCTGAACAGCCTTTAATTTCTTATTGTCAGGAATTCCTCCGCCAATATCATTTACAATTTCCTTGAGTGTTGTACCCATAGGAACCTCGATAAGCCCTGCGTTATTTATCTTTCCGACCAGTGAAAAAATCTTGGTTCCTTTACTGGTTTCGGTTCCTATTTTTGAGAACCATTCTGCTCCCCTGTTTATGATTACAGGGATGTTTGCCCAGGTCTCCACGTTGTTTATGACTGTCGGGTAGCCCCATATTCCTGACTGGGCCGGGAACGGAGGACGTTGTACAGGTTCTGGGCCCCTTCCTTCTATGGAAAGAATGAGCGACGTCTCCTCTCCGCATACAAAAGCTCCTGAACCTTGCCTGACTTCCAGATCAAAACTGAAATCGGTTCCAAGGATATTATTACCCAGAAGACCCAGTTCTTTGGCGCTGGCAATCGACAAATTCATTCTTTTTATGGCCAGTGGGTATTCAGTTCTTGCATAGATATATCCAAGGGAAGCACCTATAGAATATCCACCTATGATCATTCCTTCAATCACTGAAAGCGGATCCGATTCAAAGACACTTCTGTCCATATATGCACCCGGGTCTCCCTCATCACAATTGCAGATAATGTATTTAGGTGTCTTCTGTTCCGCTCTGCAAATCTTCCATTTAGTTCCTGTTGGAAATCCCGCACCCCCTCTTCCTCTCAACCCTGACCGGGATATTTCATCAATAACGTCATCAGAGGTCATGGAAATCAGCACCTTCTCTAGAGCCGTAAAACCATCTCGTGCTATATATTCGTCAATGTTCTCAGGGTCAATTATTCCCTTATTCCTTAAGACAAGGAGCAACTGCTTTTCGAAAAACGGGATCTCGGATAATAGCGGAACAGGCTCTTTCTTCTCAGGAGGGGTAAACATAAGTCGGTGAACGGGCCTGCCTTTCAGAAAATGTTCCTCCACAAGAAAGGGAATATCCTCCGGGGTCAGAAATCCATAAAAGATGCCATCAGGCTGAACTACCATGAGAGGTCCCTGTCCGCAAAAGCCATTACAACCGGTTATTATCACAGATATCTCCTTCTCGAGTCCCTGTTTCAGGATCTCCTTTTCAAGTGCCTCGGAAATTCTGAAGGATCCGCCGGCAACACAGCCTGTTCCTGTGCAGAGCATCAATTCTATTCTTTTAAGAGCCATTTTTTCAACCTCCTTTTTCTGAGCCAATGCCAATGGCATATTCTTTGACGATGGCACCTCCGAGTATATGTTCCTTAAAGATCATCCTCGCTTTGTCGGCGGTCAGGTTGCCATATTTGACCGATGGTGCATTCAGGAGTTCCACCGTCGCCATCGGTTCCATGGAACAGAGCCCTGCACAACCCGATGTGGTAAGTATCACATCCTTTTCAGTTAGGGCTTCAATTTCTCCAAGAAATGCAGAAACTATCTCTCTTGCACCCGCCGCAATGCCACATGTACCCATATGGACTATGATCTTACCTTCGTATCTACCTTCTCTCAGGTAGATGTCCTTCTGGGCCTCTTTTCGTCTTTTTCTTAATTCATCTATGGTTAGTTGTGCCATAGTTATTCCATAGTTTTATATCTGTCAATAATCCCCGGGATTTCCCTGGGAGTTAATTTACTATACACAGCCTCTCCGATCATGAGAGCAGGTGCAAGACCGCAGCAGCCAATGCATCTCACTGATTTAATGGTAAATAACTTATCCAAAGTAGTTTCATTCTCCTCTATTGCCAGGAGGTCGGTTAATGCCTCCATCAGTCTCCCGCTACCTTTTACATAGCAGGTGGTTCCCATACACACATTGATGATGTGTTTGCCCCTGGGAACAATACTGAAGGCACTGTAAAAAGTCGCTACTTTGAAAACATGGGAGAGAGAGATTCCAAGCTCCTGTGAAATGTATCGTAAGGCATTTTCAGGAAGATAGTTGTATGTGGAGTTTATTTGTTGAAGAATTGTCATGAGGGGACCCTTTATATCTCTGTTATTCCGCATTATTTCCAGCACCTCACTCCTGAATTCGGGTTCAAGCTCCACCTTGGTTTGTTCAAGGGGTTGAACCCTATTCCTTGTTGGGCAGTTAGATATACATGTGCCGCATCCGTTGCATTTCTCTTCATTGATATATCTGGGTCTTTTATGAAGGAGTACTTTGAAATTGCCTGCAACACCCTCTATCTTTTCAACTTCAGATAACGTAACTATTTCTATGTCCTTATGCCTGCCTATCTCCACTAAACGTGGGGCCATGGTGCACATGGCACAATCATTGGTGGGGAAGGTTTTATCCAGCTGGGCCATTACTCCTCCAATGGCCGGTTTTTTGTCAATAAGGTATACTTTAAGCCCCGATTCAGCTAAATCCAATGCGGCCTGCATACCGCTTATTCCGCTACCCAGAACCGCTACTGCTCCTACCTTTTCTGTCATTTTATGTCACCTCCGTATTTGATAAGTTTTGTAATTCCAGCTGTTGTAACCGGATTGCCTTTTCTTTAATCCTGTATAGATAAATAGCCACTGGTCTGTATGCCAGATGGGCCCATTTTGAAAAGGGTACTTCGATGATAAGCATGGGAATAGCGACCATCAGGTGAGCTAAATACATGTAGTATCCAGCTAAAGGAGCATTGCTGGTTCTACAGATATATATTGCTATCCCAGTGAGAGTTGTCAATAATAATAGTATGATAAAGGTCCAGTCAGTGGAGTGAGAATGTTTGCTTTTTTCTTTATCCTTTTTAATTCTTCTTATTAAGAAGTATATGGTACCTGTAACCAGCATTATGGTTCCATAAAATCCCAGGATCCTTTGTATATTCCACCAGTGATACGATTCATCTTTACCCTGAAACCAGGATAAGAAAAAGACAATCATGATAAATAGCAAAGCATAACCAGACATCAGCAGGAAATGGATGATCCAATAGGTATACTTTCCTTCACGGAGTCGTGTAAAGAAGGATTCAGGTTCTTTTTCACATTGAGAAAAGCTCCACTGGGTAAGGAAATGAAATATCATATTACCCATTTCCGTGAAATATAATCTCAGCGGAATTTTCAGACTTTTCTCACGTCTTAAAGTCTTCAAATACATATTAAATACGAAGGAGAGTAATAAGCTGGCAAGTAGAATAGCCACAATCATATCAACGACATGAACAATTTTTGCCGGAGCCAGGTCGTTAAAGGACATTCCATCAGAAGATGTGGGTAATCCCAGTCCGGGTAGTAATGCCCACAGAAGAAATACTATCCCAGCCAAAAGGAAGATCGCTATATATTTCCAGACTTTAGAAATGTATAGCTTCTTTGCAAGCCCTGTCCAATCGTAGTTTGCAGTGAAATATCGCCTGAGGGTCATCATGGTTTCCCCCGGATCTGCTTCCCTCGGACATGATGTGGAGCAATCGCCACAGTAGTAGCAAAGCCATGGATCTAAAGTACTTAATAATTTATCTCGTAATCCTGTCCGTGCATACTGAAGGCATAGTCGGGGTGAAAGAAGTCTCTCGTTCGTCGATAATGTACAGGTAAGTGTGCAGCCACCACAGTTAAGGCATGCATTAGTATCGAATTTCCCATATTTACGAACTTCCTTAAGTAGTTCCGGGTCTGCCCATACTTCCTTTTCAACTCTTTTCATTTTTCATTCCCCATTAATTATTCAACGGATAAAAGAAAAGCTACTAACTAAAAGAGCATATCAATGATTGTCACAACTGAAGTTGTTTTCACCGTGGCATTCATGTCAAAGGACGATAACAGATGCAATAGTCTTTATCCCAATCTTGTAGTGGGACCGGGATCCTTTTTATGCTCTCTGTAACATATTAGTATAAAGTTAAATAGGAGCCCAATACCTGTCAAGGGTATCCGGACATGTATGTTGAGAAACATGTCGTGTAAAATGTAATAGATAGATCTACAGATAGATAGCGATTAAGTCATTTGTGTTAAAAATTTGGAAAATTTGTAAATAATTATATAACAGATCAATAGCGTTTTTTTACCAGAATTGGAAATTTTATCCCGAAATAGACAAAGTGAATGTTTATTTTGACTATCTTATAAAAGGCCTTTACTCACAAATAATTATCGCTATGTCTCACTTAGTAACCATCGGAACTTATAAGCAGGCAAAAACCGCTTATTTCTTAAAGGAAAACCTTGAGGGCGAAGATATTGATTGCTTCTTTAACCTCATGAGTAACCACGAAATGAGAATGGATGAGGTTCACGTTCAGGTTAAGGAGGAGGATGTTGAAAGAGCCATAAAGCTGATGTTGCGTATCAAGGAGGTACATGGGATGGACATTGAAGAAATCGAACCAGCGAATTTTGCTCATAGAATTGTTGTACCCACCGACTTCTCAAAGGGATCAGAAGACGCCTGCTATTATGCAGTTCACCTGGCACAAAAGCTTAAAGCCGAAATCAAGGTATTGCATGTTTACGCAAATCCCATCGATGATGCAAAAATTAAAAGAACGGCCACATTCGAGGATTATGCCGCTCGTGTCATAAAGGACACGGAGAAGAAAGCAAATTCCGAAATCATTGCTTTTGTCGGAAAGGTGAAAGACTACATTGAGAATCAAGGCATAAAAGGCGTTAAAGTCCACTCCTCCATAATGATGGGAAATGTTATCAGGAGAATTAAGGTAATTAGTAGAATATACCAACCAGATGTTATTGTGCTGGGAACCGTTGGAAGACAGGAAGGGGAAAAAAGTATTCTCAGCGGTGTGGCCAATGAAATAATCAGATGTTTGGAGATTCCGGTATATGCTATTCCTGGCCCACGTTCCTCCAAAGATTTTGATAAAGTAAATATTCTTTATGCCACGGATTTTAACGAAAAGGACAACAACTCTTTGAATCAATTATTGAAGATCGTGGAATCTTTTGATAAGCGCATTACATGTGTCCATATCGATACTGAGCATAATCCTGCGAAAAAAGATCGAATGGATAGGCTCGTCGGCATTTTAAAAGAAGATTACAGTCAGCACGAGATCCTTTGCCGATTGATTGAAGATGAAGATATTTACCACGGTCTCAAAGAGTATGCGGACATGAATGATATTAATCTGCTTTCGTTTACGACGCAAAAACGGGGAATATTTAATAAACTCTTTAAACCGAACCTGTTTAAGAAAATACTACAGGAAGCTAACCTGCCCATATTGATTTTCCCTTCATAGACCAGACATAGAAGCAAATCCCCACCTGGCATGGCAGTATAGTATTCTTAAACTGTGGGCTATCCCATTATTTTCGTAGTTTAGTTCCTTCGGAAATAAATTGGAACTTATGCGAACGAAAATCGATATTAGCAACTGGGACAGGAAAGAGATCTATCTCTTTTTTAAGGATTATGAAGAGCCCTATTATGGCATCACGGTAGATCTGGAGTGCACCGGAGCATACCAGTTTGCCAAATCGAAAGATATCTCCTTTTTTCTTTACTATCTCTACCTGACCCTTAAGGCGGTGAACCAGACCGAGGCATTTAAGTACAGGATTGAGGACGATGAGTTGTTCCTGTATGATGTGATCAACGGATCGGCTACTATCGACAGGGACAACGGGACATTTGGCTTCTCGTACATTCCCTATTTCGAAGATCTGAACCTGTTTCTGGAAAAGGCTACAGAGGAGGTGATCGAAGTACGTACTTCCAATCAGCTGATCAGAAGCGAGATAGGAGAGAACATTATACATTTCTCGGCTGTACCCTGGACCCGCTTTTCCCATGTGAGCCACCCCAGGCGCTACAGCCGCCGGGATTCGATCCCAAAAGTGACTATCGGAAAACTGTACAAAAAGGATGACCAAAGAATGATCCCGGTTTCTGTACATGTAAACCATGCGGTGGCAGACGGACTGCATGTGGGACAATTCTTTGAGACCCTGCAGAAGTTGTTTAAAGGGCAGTAAGGTCCATGAAGCATTACCTCACTTAAAGAGCCGAGTATCTCTTTAGTAGCTCCTCTTTCTGAAGTGGGCTTACAGAGATGGTGTGTGTACCGATACCCACCTGGTTCCCTTCAATAAATTCGATCTTCTTCAACTGGACCGCATACGATTTATGGATCCTCATGAAATCTTCTTCCGGTAGCGAGCCAATGAAGTTCTTCATGGTGTCATGAACTATAAGATTCTTCTCTTCGGTAAAGATCCGTATGTAATCGCCCTGACCTTCCACGAAGAGTATCTTTTCGATCTCTACCGCATACAATTTCTTATCTGATTTGACCAGGATTTTTCTGTTGGAGTGATCATCCTCATGATTATTCCTGAGCAGGTCAAATGCCCGGTTCACTGCTTTCAGGAACCGTTCAAATGAGTAGGGCTTTACCAGGTAATCCAAGGCGTTCAGTTCAAACCCTTCCACCGCATATTCTGGATAGGCCGTAGTGAAAATGATCAGGGGTGATGCAGTGAGCGACCGTGCAAAGGAGATCCCTGATAATCCGGGCATATTGATGTCCAGGAAAATAAGGTCCACCCGGCTATGTGCAAGTACATGGGAGGCCTCATAGGCATCCGCACATTCGCTTACCAGGTTCAGGTCTTTCACCTCCCCGATATATTTTCTGAGTACATCCCTGGAGAGGGGCTCATCGTCTATGATCATGCAAGTGGTCATTTTCATGATGTAAGTTCCAATTGGAGCCGTACCATAAAGCTACCTGGTTCCCTGGATATTTTCAGGTTATATTTACCCGGATAAAGCAGCTCCAGCCGCTGCCGCGTATTGTCGATCCCGATTCCACCGTTCTTCAGTTTAACATCACTGGGCTCACCCAGGTTGTTTTCGATCTGGAAATGGAGTTGTTGTTCAAGAATTTCCATCCGGATATGAACAAAGGCATTACCTGCCTCTCCCTGCAACCCATGCTTAAAACTGTTCTCGATGAAAGGGATCAATAGCATGGGGGCAATGACCAGTTCATCCGGATCTCCGTTAACATGCAACCTGATATCTGCACGAACAGGATCCACCCTGTGCCTGTACATCTCTACATAGTCTCGGATCATGCTGATCTCCTTTTTCAGTTGTACCCTTGAATGTTCCGTTTCATAAAGGGTGTATTTAAGTATCTCCGATAGTTGCAGGATCACTTCAGGGGTTTGATCCGATTTCTCCAGGGAAAGGGCATAGATGCTTTGCAGGCTGTTCAGAAGGAAATGGGGATTGATCTGCGATTGCAGTGATTTTAGCTGCTGACTGGTAGTCATCCTTTCCACCCTGAGAAGCATAAACCAACTCCTTGAAAGCTTAAGCAGGGTGGTCAACAGGAGAAGACTTCCCGTATAGAGCATAAGTTGAGGTATGCTGTGATAGGAGATAAAAAAGTAGTTGGGCAGCAGATAATCGATCCAACGGTCAAACAATACATAAAGAAATGCCGCACCGCCACCCACCCAAAGCAGGAAGAAGAGGGAATAGAAGAGATATTGCTCTCTCCGCAGGTAGCGGGGAATAAAGTGATAGAGGTTCAAATAGACTATAGCCACCAGCGGCACCACGAAGATGATGGTATAGATCAGGTCTATCTTCTCCAATGCACTGGACGTCTTGAATACGTTGATCAGAATAAAATAAACAATCCCCCAGAAAAGCAGGTGTTGCCACCACCTGCTTCTAAACATCATGAAATCGGTCAGGCTGAATCCGTTAGAGATCCGGTTATGGTGCACTCTTCCCATGTTAGAAGCTCAATTTACTAAGAAAGGTGGGTTCAGTATAACTTTTTCGATGAAATGGGAGGATTGATCGGTAAACAAATAACAAATTAAAAAATAGGTGGAATTTGGGCTATATAAATGATATTGATTCACTTATTTTTAAGTTTCGAGGATACAGAGTGATGATTGATTTTAATCTTGCAGCTTTATACAGATAGAGCTGTTCAGACTAATATTGGGATAATGAGGAGTTTTGCAATGTATAGAATTAAACTATTTGAGAACAAAAACCTCATCGAAGAATAGGATTTAGAAGGAATGAAGATTGAAGGAATCGCATTTTGCGATACCATGTTATACATCTATTTTTTACAAAATCTAACAGTTGCTGTGCCACCACCTTTGCCTAAAGATCATCAGGTCGGTGAAATAGTAAAAGCTCTGTTCCACATATTAGCATCCAGGCAAAGAGTGACTTCCTGATTACCCCGGCGGCTGAAAATATAAAATTCGGTACCTAAAATACTTCATGTAATTGGTTAGAGTCTCATCAACAGAATTATGCATATTGATACTTGAGTTCCAAAAGACAATTTTGAAAGAAATATTCTATCCCTTAATTTTAATTGGTCGGAACCGATACGAAACGGATCACTGAAAACAAATAAAAACTTCAGGAGGAATCAGTTATGAAAACACTATTAACCGTCTCAACCTTGTTGTTCTGTTTCATGACTTTTCTTGCAGGGCAAAACAATCCTGCAGAGAATGAGAAATACTGGAAGCAGTGGCGAGGCCCCTATGAAACAGGTGTAGCACCCACAGGTAATCCGCCCATTGAATGGAGTGAAACGAGGAATATGAAATGGAAATCTGAAATTCCGGGTATTGGCCATGCCACACCCATCATTTGGGAAGATCAGATCATCCTGCTGTCAGCTGTCCAAACCGACAAGCAAGTTGACCCTGAGGGACCAGAAGAGGGCCAGGACCGGAACAAGTGGATGAATCCGGTGAGTACGGACTTTATCCACGAATTTGTTGTGATCTCAGTAGACAGAAGCAGTGGTGAAATCATATGGCAAACTACTGTACGGGAGGAATTACCCCACAGTCATACCCATCAATTTGGCAGCTGGGCTTCGAACTCTCCGGTCACTGATGGAGAGCATATTTATGCTTATTTCGGTTCACACGGACTCTATTGTCTAAACATGGAAGGGGAGATCATATGGGAACGGGACTTTGGCAGGATGGAGAAAGTAATGAGCTTTGGAGAGGGAAGTTCACCTGCCCTTTACCAGGACAAATTGATCATACTACGGGATCATCAGGGCCAGTCATCCTTATTTGTGCTTGATAAAAAAAGTGGAGATATTTTGTGGGAAGATGAAAGGGATGAGGTCAGTTCATGGTCTACTCCAATGGTTGTTGTATACGGTGGTAAATCTCAGATAATTACAAGTGCAACGAACCAAATTCGTAGTTATGATCTTGTTACGGGAGATGTGCTCTGGGAGTGCAGTGGCTTAACTCGAAATGTAATTCCTTCACCCGTATATGCGGAGGGTATGGTCTATCTGATGAGTGGTTTCAGGGGAAGCACTCTGTTTGCTATTGATCTTTCAAAAGCTGTCGGAGATATCTCAAACACAGATGCTATTGTCTGGCGATATGATAAGAATACTCCCTATACTCCGTGCCCGGTACTTATGGATGATAAACTCTATTTCCTGAAAGTCAACAATGGATATTTAACATGCCTGAATGCTAACGATGGGACGGAGTATTACACCAATGAAAAGCTTGAAGGGATCAACAATATCTTTACCTCTCCGGTGGGCATTAAGGATCGCCTGTACATTGCCGGAACAGATGGTACATTCTGTGTGGTGAAGCATGGAGAGGCCTTTGAGCTGCTAGCACAGAATACACTTGATGACAGTTTTTATGCTTCTCCTGTCATTCTTGGGAACACGCTCTATGTAAGAGGTGTCAGTCATTTATATTGTATCGCCAGGGAGTGACCAGAGCCAGTTGGCTTTCTCTTACGAATTAGCACAGCACATAAGGATGAGTGGGTGTAACACGATCTGTTTGGAAGCTCTCCTGATAAGTGCCCCCTGAATATTTTGCTGATGGCGTTTTTTTTAACTTTTTCGATGAAATGAGAAGATTGTTCGGTGAATAGGAAATTTCGTATTTTCGCCGCTTGAAACTTCCTATATATTAAGAGCAGGACAATGCGTAAAGATCTCTTTTTTTTCCTCGGGGTGGTAGCCTTCTTTCTCCCGTTCTTCCTTTTCAGCAAAGTATTTGAGTTTTACTATCAATTCAATCTGGAGCATGGTATGCTGATGAGTTTTGTCAAGTTCTTCATCCTGGCCACTCTGGGTGAAGTGATCGGACTCAGGATCAAAACCGGAAGCTATTTTCAACAGGGATTCGGATTGATCCCGCGAGCCGTGGTATGGGGATTTCTGGGAGTGACCATCTATATGGCCTTTGCAATTTTTTCGGCCGGAACCCCTGTGATTCTTGAAAAACTGGGTGTAACGGGAGCGGAGAGAATTCTGCATTCAGACCTGAGCTGGAAGAAGGTGCTGGTCTCCTTCAGCATCTCTACGGCACTCAATCTGTTCTACGCCCCGGTGTTGATGACTTTCCATAAGATCACTGATATTCACATTATAGAGAACGGTGGAACTCTGCGGGGATTCGTTAAGCCTATCCGTTTTGCCCGGGTGTTTCAGGAGATCAACTGGGATGTTCAATGGAACTTCGTTTTCAAGAGGACCATACCGTTATTCTGGATCCCGGCACAGACCATCACATTTTTACTGCCGGAAGAATTCCGCGTGCTGTTTGCTGCCTTCCTGGGCATCGTGCTGGGAGTATTGCTTGCTGTGGCTGCCCGTTCATGAAGCTTCAAAGCGTTTTACAGGATGTTTAAATGAATAACTTCACACCCATTTGAACGACGATAGATAATCATGACACAGTTTGTATTGAAAAAGATTACCTCCGTTCTGACGCTGATCGTATCAATTGTGTCTGCTTTGCAAGCTCAGAATAGCATAGCTGAAGCCAGAGCTGGTAGTGCGGGCGAAACAGTTACGGTTACAGGAGTCGTCACCAATGGAAGTGAGCTGGGAACGATCCGGTATATGCAGGACCAGAGTGCTGGTATTGCAGTATATTCATCGGGAATGAGTGGGATTAACCGGGGCGACAGTGTGACGGTTACCGGTGTACTGAAGGAGTACAAAACCCTGCTTGAACTGGATCCTGTAACCTCGGTTGAAGTGATAAATACAGGTAATCCCTTTCCTGAGCCAATAGTGCTATCTCCGGCTCAGTTTGCGGAGCAGTATGAGGGAATGCTGGTACGGGTGAATCATGTGGAATTTGCTGTCTCGGGTGAGTTTGAAAGGAACTCTTATTCTTTCATATCATATGGAGAAAACGGACAGCTCTATATCAGTTCTTATGGTTCGCCATTGATCGGTTTAGAGATACCCGCCGAACCGGTCTCCCTGGTTGGCCCCCTTGGGTCTTACAACGGTACCTATCAGGTATTACCCAGGGACCAGTTCGACCTGATCACCTCAAGTGTTATCAATCTGACCAGCGAACCACTTCTGAAAGATTTGACTACCACCGGATTTACGGTGGAATGGGAGACTGATACACCCGGAACCACAGAGGCTTTTTATGGCAATACTCCTGGTCTTGAACTCGGTGTTCTCTCGGTTCCAGGCGAAACGATGAATCATTCCTTTGCACTAAGCGGTCTTGATCCTTCAGAGCTGATCTATTTACAGCCTTTCTCAGTAAGGGGAAACGATACTGCCTCAGCTGCCTTACAGGTATACATTACAGTTTCGGAATCCACCGGAGAAATGAAGACCTATTTCAATAAGGAGGTAGACACTAATGTTTCACTGGGACTTCAAAATGCAATACAACTGGATCATGCCATGGATGATACCCTGATCGCATACATCGACCGGGCCAGGGAATCGATCGATCTCGCCATTTATAACCTGAACAACTATAACATCTCCAGCATTACGAATGCCCTGAATGCAGCCCATGACCGTGGTGTGGTTGTTCGTGTAGTTTATGACGGAGATCGCGATGCAGCAGGGGTGGCAACACTGGTCCCTGAGATAGGCCGGATAGCGAGCCCATTGTCCAACTATCCATTCTTTGGGATCATGCACAACAAGTTTGTGGTCTTTGATGCCAATGCCTCAGATGCAAATGAACCCGTATTGTGGACCGGTGCTACGAATTTTACCGAGGGACAAATCAATACAGATCCTAACAACGTGATCGTGATACAGGATAAGAGCCTGGCCAGGTCTTTCCAACTGGAATTCAACGAGATGTTCGGTAGTGCCGGAGCGCAGCCTGATCCGTCCCACGCGAAATTTGGTCCTGATAAGGAGGACAATACGCCTCATGAGTTCATCGTTGGGGGAAAAAGGGTGGAATCTTATTTCAGTCCTTCGGATGGAACCCATGACAAGATCCTGAGGACCATTGAGAGTGCCGATCACTCCCTGCATGTTGCCGCTATGTTGATCACCAAATCAGATATCGGGTATGGTCTGGCCGAAAAGCATGATGAAGGTGTAGAAGTGAAGGTGCTGCTCAATGCATATGACATGTATGGGGAACCCATTGTAAAGACCTTGAAAGCGAGCCTGGATGAGGATGTGAGGCTCAGAGGTGAGTCAGGGATCATGCACCATAAGTATATGATCGTGGACCAGGCTGAAGAGGGATCCGATCCCATTTTGCTGACCGGATCCCATAACTGGAGTTCCTCAGCCCAATTGCGAAATGACGAAAACACACTGATCATCCACGACCAGGGTGTGGCCAATGCCTATTACCAGGAATTTGTGGTCAGGTTTGGTCATGGGGAGGTGATCGATATCCCTATTGGTATCGACCATGAACCTGCTTCATTGAAGGAACAAATATTGGTCTATCCCAATCCTTCAGATGGCATTTTCATTGTCAGAACGGGCAGGGATTTTGATGCATCACTCATCGAGATCATCGATCAGATCGGCAGGGTAGTGTTCATGGAGAAGGTGGATCATCAACCCTATGCTGAGGTTCAGGCCACTGGAC
The DNA here is from genome assembly GCA_964622985.1 of uncultured Bacteroides sp. Lineage (GTDB taxonomy): Bacteria > Bacteroidota > Bacteroidia > Bacteroidales. Next base: position 76,335 of record CAZURA010000003.1, read on the forward strand.
TGAATGAGGGCATCTACTTCTTGCGAGTCTGCACAAAAAAAGGAATGGCAATCATAGAAAGGATTGCCATTCAATAGCTGTTTATCCGCCAGGATCCGGAAGATCCGTGTTAGGGCTGACCGGGAAGCTCTCCGTGGTAGGGTTTTAACTTCAGGAAAAGGCCATACTCATGCTCTTCGTCGGTATAGCCCTGGTTAAAAATCCGTTCAATATCCTGGGAAGTTTTAGGATCATTAGCATATTTCTTTATGAATTTCTGCAGCTCATCTGTAGAGGCGGTCAGTATGTGCCGGTCGAAGTCCGGTGCATTCACGGTTTCGTGTTTGATCCGGATCCGGTTCTGCTCAAACAGGTCGTTGAGCCACTCCTCGGCAAACCAGTAGATCAGGATGCTGTCGCGGTTATACTGCACCCGGGCCAGCGTATGGGTAGGTATATGGTGCCAGTTGATAAGTTCTGTAGTATAGTTATCCTCATTGGACGCGGGATAGAAATCCACATAACTTACTCCCTTGAGCTGGAAAAGGGTGCCTCTGAACTCACCCCAAGCATCCTCTTCCTCATAATAGGTAATCATGTAGGTACTGTCTTTTTTCTCAGGTCCCAAAAAATACTCCGGCATCACACGGGGTTGAATGGTCCAGATGCATGAATCTCCGTCGATCCAGTTACCCACAAAGGCAGGATCGTAGATCTTATCCTTTGGTTTAAAGAAGGGGTGAAGGGAACTAACCAGGCAACCGGTCATGGAAACCATGGCCAGCATTGTTAGTATGACTATAGATCGTTTCATGGTATTTCAGTATTGATTCGATGTAAAATTGGAAGATAGCTGAAGGTTGATCAATTTTTTTCGATGAAACAGTCCGGTTTATCGTTAAAAACTCTTTCTTTAAGCAACCCAATGCACTATTCTTTCATCTTACATGCAGAACTGTTAATTACAGATCATGAAGAGAATCGCCTTATTACTGTTAATAGCTTTGATGTTCTCCTGTGAAATGGAGTTTTTGGAGGCAGATGCGCTTGGAGAGAATGCCAGTATCGTTGGAACCTGGATTGAAGAAGGATACGAAGATGATGCCACATTAATGCAGAGGGCAGAGGAACTGGATTCTTCCAAATACGGCTTTATCATTCACGAGGACGGCACTTTTACAGAGCATAAAAACTCCGGATGGTGCGGTACGCCACCCATATCCTATGCCGAATTTGAAGGGGCCTGGTCCGCTGTGTCCGACAGCCTGCTGGATATTACCGTGGGGTACTGGGGCGGGACCATGACCTACCAGATCAGGATCCTCTCCGTCGATCAAGAACAATTGAAGATCCGGTACCTCTATGCGGAGGACCGCGCTCTATCCCGGTAAGGAATCTCCGTGAGGGATCCACATAAATACAAAATCTCGTATCTTCGTTTCCCTGATCACTTTACATGGGACGCGAAAACTTTTTCTTGCTGGTTTGGAGCTGGGCCCTGCTGGGTCTTTTTGTTTTTGTTATATTGCTTTATGTGACTGCCCCCTATGGCCGGCATTGCAGGAGAGACTGGGGTCCGGTGATTCCCAACAGGTTGGCGTGGTTCCTGATGGAATTCCCCTGTTTGGTGATCTTTGTGCTCTTCTTTCTGAACGGAACCGATCCTGTTCAACCTGTTACCTGGATCTTCTTTGCCCTTTTCGTATTCCACTACACCAATCGTTCGGTAGTATACCCGTGGAGGACTCGGACCTCAGGAAAACAGATGCCTCTGGTGATTGCCCTGATGGCAGTGGTGTTTAACCTGGTCAATGGATTTCTGAACGGTTACTATTTCTCCTCTTTCTCCCGGATCTATACCTGGGAATGGCTGGTGGATATCCGCTTTATACTGGGAACGATCTTATTTGTTTCAGGAGCTTTTCTCAACTGGTGGTCGGACCAGCTCCTGCTGAACCTGAGAAAGGGGGGGAGGAAGGGGTATTTCATCCCGGAAGGGGGGGCTTTCAGGTGGATCTCATGCCCCAATTTCCTGGGGGAGATTCTGGAGTGGACGGGTTTTGCCATCATGACCTGGAGTCCGGCTGCCCTGGTTTTTGCGCTCTGGACCTTGTTTAACCTGGCACCCAGGGCACTGGACCATCACAAATGGTATAAAACCACTTTTCCAGACTATCCTGCAAACCGTAAAGCGATCCTACCGGGTCTTTTATAAAAACGGAATAATTCGGAAGGATGTTGGCTGAGTTGCCTTAGCTAGTGCTTTGCACGAGGTTCAGCAACGAAGACAATATCCTGGAGACTTATTATTTTGTTTTACCCTCTATCCATTTCCGTGCATTCACAAAGGCTTCCAGCCATGGTGTGGCCTCGTCGTTTTTGCGGCCGGCCGGGTAGTAGGCGCATTGCCAGGGCATATAGGACCTTTCCAGGTGAGGCATCATAGCCAGGTGACGGCCATCGGATGATGAGAGGGCAGCTACATCGTGGTCAGAGCCGTTGGGATTGGCCGGATAGGTGGAATGTGAGTATAGGGCTGCCATGTGGTACTCTGAAGCTGGTTTCGGGAGACTGAATTTCCCTTCTCCATGGGCCACCCATATGCCCAGGGTCATACCTTCCAGCGAGCTGAACATCACAGAGTTGTTTTTAGGTATATCCACACTCAGAAATGCGGATTCGAACTTACCTGACTCATTGTGAAGCATGTTCGGAGCCTGGTCATGTTCCGGAACCACCAGGTTCAGTTCAATCATCAGCTGGCATCCGTTGCAAATACCCAGACTGAGTGTGTCTTCTCTGGCATAGAAGTTCTCGAGTGCAACTCTGGCTTTTTCGTTGTATTTGAAGGCGCCCGCCCATCCTTTGGCCGATCCCAATACGTCAGAATTGGAGAAGCCTCCCACAAAGACGATCATCTGAATATCCTCCAGTGTTTCCCTTCCTGCAATCAGGTCGGTCATATGCACATCTTTTACATCGAATCCGGCCAGGTAGAGGGCATGGGCCATTTCCCGATCCCCGTTTACTCCTTTTTCCCGGATGATGGCTGCCCGTACTCCACTTACGGCGCGTCTTCCCGGATCCACTCCCAACGCCTCAAAGGTGCCGGCAAACTCCTTTACATCCAGTTTGAGTTCGTGGTTCTTATAGTTTTTATAACGCTCTGCAGCAAGCTGTTCCCCTGACTGTTTCCTGTCCAGCAGGTAAGAGGATTTGAACCACAGATCGCGGTAGTGGTCGATGGAGAAACGATGGTTATCTTCCCGGGTCCGGAGTTGAAACTCCCGTTCCTCGATGGGCCGGCCGATGACATGGTGTACGATCCCCTCCCTTTCGAGTATTCCGCTGATATCATAATGATCCTTCACCTGGATCACCACTCCCGGTTTTTCGCTGAACAACACAGGTATGGTCTCACTATTGATCCCTGTAATATCCACCTCCATACCTCCCTTAGCGTTGGCGTAGCACATCTCCATCAGGGTAGTGATTAATCCCCCTGCCGAGATATCATGTCCGGCAAGGATCATTCCCGCTTCGATAAGAGATTGCAACAAGTTGAAAGCCTTGACAAAATAGTCCGGATCGGTCACCCCCGGTGCTTTGGTGCCCAGCTTGTTTATGAACTGGGCAAAGGAAGAACCTCCTAATTCAAAATCATCCAGTGCCAGGTCCACATAGATAAAGCGGCTTTCGGGATCGTTCACCAGCACCGGTTCCACGATCTTGGATATTTCAGTTACTTCTCCGGCAGCAGATATGATTACCGTTCCGGGTGCATAAACCACCTGGTTGTCATATTTCTGTGTCATGGAGAGGGAATCCTTCCCTGTGGGGATATTGATGCCCAGTGCCACTGCAAAGTCACTGGCCGCCTTAGCTGCTTCATAGAGTCTGGCATCTTCCCCCGGGTTCTTGCAGGGCCACATCCAGTTGGCTGATAGCGAGATGCTCCTGATCCGGTCGGGCATGGGGGCCCATATCAGGTTGGTCAGTGCTTCGGCGATGGAGAGCACGCTACCTGCTGCAGCATCCACCAGGGCAGCTACAGGGGCATGTCCAATGGAGGTGGCGTATCCTTTCACACCCCGGTAGTCCAGAGCCACACTTCCCATGTTATTCAAAGGCAATTGCAGAGGGCCGGCACACTGCTGCTTTGCCACCTTCCCGGTCACAGACCGGTCCACCTTGTTGGTGAGCCAGTCTTTACATGCTACAGATTCCAGTTGCATAACCCCTTCCAGGTAACCGGGCAACCGGGCCTCTGCGAAAGCAATGGCTTTATAGTTCATATCCAGGGTCTCATCCTTCATGATGGTCCGGGGAGGCTTGCCGAACATATCGGCCAGTTCCAGGTCCATGGGTTTCTCTCCACTGGTTTCACTCTCAAATACAAAGCGGTGATCGTCAGTGATCTTACCGATAACATAGATAGGTGCCCTCTCCCTTCTGGCAATCTCCAACAGCTGATCCACATCTTCCGGTTTCAAAACCAGCCCCATGCGCTCCTGAGATTCATTACCAATAATCTCTTTGGCTGAAAGGGTGGGATCGCCGATGGGAAGCTTGTTCAGGTATATGATCCCCCCGGTGGCCTCCACCAGTTCGGAGAGGCAGTTGAGGTGTCCGCCGGCACCGTGGTCATGGATGCTGATGATTGGATTTTGGGATGACTCGGCCAGCGCCCTGATGGCATTATATGCCCGTTTCTGCATCTCCGGATTGGCCCGCTGTACGGCATTTAATTCGATGGCATTCTCAAATTCACCTGTATCTACCGAGGAGACTGCTCCGCCCCCCATGCCAATGCGGTAATTGTCACCGCCCAGCAGTACCACCACATCCCCTTTTTGAGGAATTCCCTTCTCAGCATCTGCCATTTTACCAAATCCGATACCTCCGGCCAGCATAATTACCTTATCGTACCCATAGGTTTTTCCATGCTCTCCGTGTTCGAATGTGAGCAGACTGCCGCAAATAAGGGGTTGTCCGAATTTGTTCCCGAAATCGCTGGCCCCGTTGGATGCTTTGATCAGGATCTCTTCCGGGGTCTGATAGAGCCAGGGTCGCTCCGGAATCGCCTCTTCCCAACCCCGTCCTTCGCCCAATCTCGGATAAGAGGTCATGTAGACGGCAGTACCGGCCATGGGAATGGCAGCCTTACCTCCTCCGATCCTGTCGCGGATCTCTCCCCCTGTGCCTGTGGCTGCTCCATTGAAAGGTTCCACCGTGGTGGGGAAATTGTGGGTTTCCGCTTTGAGTGAAAGTACAGTTTCTATATCGGTTACCCGAAAATAGTCCGATCGGCTCTGAATCTTCGGCGCAAATTGCTCTATAACAGGGCCTTGCGTAAAGGAGCAATTATCCTTATATGCTGAAACCACCGCATTGCGATGAGTTTGAGTGGTTCGTTTGATCAGCTGGAACAGAGACGATTCTTTCTCTTCGCCGTCAATAATGAAAGTACCATTGAAGATCTTGTGCCGGCAGTGTTCCGAGTTCACCTGGGAAAATCCAAACACCTCACTGTCGGTGAGCTTTCTTCCGATGCGTTTGCTCACCCCCTCCAGGTATTCGATCTCATCGGGATTGAGAGCCAGCCCTTCCTGCTGATTATAGGCTGCAATATCGGTCACCTCCATGATGGGATCGGGCTTCTTGTCTATGGTGAAAAGATGCTGATCCAGCCCTTCATAGAGCGATTGAAGCATGGGATCATAGCTGGCATTTTTGTCTTTTACAGCGAAGAACTCCTCTATACGTTTGATGCCATTCACACCCATATTTTCGGTAATCTCCACCGCATTGGTGCTCCAGGGAGTGATCATCTCCCTCCGGGGTCCCACAAAAACACCTCGTATATTATTCTCCGACAAGTATTTGGCCTGGTCAAACAGCCATTCCAGCTTCTCCCTGGTGATCTGATCAAGTGGAGATTCGAGTTGTAAAGCAATGATTTTTTGGTCCCGTACCTGAAAAAAATGGATCATGAAATAAACGGTTAAATGATATCCTCTAAAGACGATGCAAAGATAGCCCATTGTTTACTTATGACCCAGCCTGAGTAAATCAATGAATTAAAAGTTTTTTAACAGAGGATTCTTTACCATCTGCAGGATAAGCCATTGTCCTGCTATCCTCACGTCGTTCCGGGTAGTTTCTTCATCGGCCTGTATTTAGTGTTACAGGAGCTTGAACTTGATGTTTTGCCAATGTTTTGTTGATGATTTGTTGGTGTCCCGTTTCGCGAAAACAACATGTCACGTACTGGTTACCTCCGAAAATTAAAAAAAGGATAGTCCTCTTGTTTTAAGTTGAACTGAAGGTTGAGTATATACGGATGAGCAGGCTTGACTGTTCAAGAATTATTCCGATAGATATAATGCCCAAAGGGATTCACTTTGAAGCTCCAAAGAGCCTCATTAACGTTTTTAACCGAGATCTTTTTGCATAACTGTGATCTGCTTGCACTCAAAAGGAGGCGCCTTTATACACCCTCGATCTTTCCGGGGAGACCAGGTCTCCCATATAGATGAGTTTACCAGGCCAGGCTGAACCTATGGTGGCTTCAGCTCTTCCGGTGGGGGATACAGACATTCGTACGTCATACGTGCCTCCCACTGTTTTGAGGATGTAATTTACACGAAAGGACTTATGTTTGGGATGTTGATGGTATTCATAATTGGTGATCTCACCTTCCACGGTGACCCCTCCAACCCCGTTATAACCCATGTGACTGTTGTTTCCTACCTGGAGGACACCCCAGAGTGAGTCGGCAGCCAGGAAATTGATCATGCTGGAGACATTCCTCAGGTTGCCCCGGTTATCCCTCAACTGATTTGCTTCCAATACAAAATGGCGGTGAACCACCATGAGTTCTACCCATTGGGCCTGCCTTGCAGCCTCTTCCGCCTTCTGTTCTTTCTTCAACTGCTTGTAAAGCGCCCGTTGTTCTTTTTTGGAGAGGTCTTGTGAAAAAACTGAAACAGAAGCAATAATAAGAATGGCTATTATTAAAAGAGTTCTCATACAGGTTATTAATGGTTATGGCATCTATACATTAAGGGCAACTTCCATGCCACTTTGCAGGTTCGACAGGAAAAGCTAACATCGCAACCCTCAAGCCAGTAGTTTTTGATAGATTGATTCATTTTCATTATCGAATACAACAAAAAGTATTTTCTCCAGTGTACCCTGCTCCTTACTAAAGGATTGAACAGCTTCCAGGGCAATATCCGCCGCCTGGGCTTTGGGAAAACCATATACACCGGTGGATATATTTGGGAAAGCAATGGTTCTGAGTCGGTTTTCAACTGCCAGTTGCATGCTTCGCAGGTAGCAACTTCTCAAAAGTTCAGGTTCATTCTGCTGACCTCCGCTCCAGACAGGTCCCACCGTATGGATCACATAACGGGCTGGCAATTGAAAACCCTTGGTGATCTTGGCCTCACCTGTTTCACACCCGTTCAATTGCCGGCAAGCTTCGAGCAACCGGGGCCCTGCTGCCCGGTGAATGGCCCCATCCACTCCGCCGCCTCCCAGTAAGGTTCGGTTGGCTGCATTGACAATAGCATCCACCTCCAGCCGGGTGATATCTCCTTTATACAGCTCAATGTGGACCGGCATGGCTAGTTCATTCCTCGGATGACTGCACCAAACTCTTTTTCAAAAGCCCTGGCAATGTTCAGCATGGCTTTGTCAATCTGCTTGTCGGTGAGGGTTTTTTCCTCATCCAATAGGGTGAAATTCAATGCGTAAGATTTCTTTCCTCTTTCTATTTTATCTCCCTCGTATACGTCGAAGAGCGTGACCTTTTTCAGGAGTCTTTTCTCACTTTTATATGCCAGTGCCCTTAATGATTCATAAGTAACCTCCTTGTTGAGCATCAGTGAGAAATCACGGGTGACTACCTGGAACCTGGGAAGGGGTTTGAAGAGGATTGTATGTGAAGCGAGGGTTGTTAGTACCAGATCCCAGTTGAATTCGGCAGCATACACCTCCTGCTTAATATCCATTTCCTTCAACAAAGGGGCTGCCACTTTCCCGAATTCAACAAGCTGAGCACCCCCAATAGAGTACATTTGCCCCTCAGAAAAGTCAGGATTATCTGACCCGGATGCATCCAGACCATGGGTTTCAAACCCCAGCTTGGAGAGTACCGACTCAACGTAGCCTTTCAACACGTAGTAGGTTGATCTTCCGGGCGTTTGGATCCAGTTGCCGGACTGATAGTCGCCCGAAAGGAAGATGGCCATTCGAAGTTGTTCATCAAATCTTTCCAGCAGGGGTTCTTCCGGGGCATCAGGTTCCTGGGCATAACAATAACCGAATTCATAGAGTTTCAGGTCGCTGTACTTCCGGTTGATGTTGTAGGCGATGGCCTCCAATCCTCCGAAAAGGAGTGTTTTTCGCATTAGGGACAGATCCTGACTCAGCGGATTAAAAAGTCTGACTGCAGATGGATCTTCCGTTCCCTCTTTGTCGTAATAGGCTGACCGGGTCAGGGAATTGGATTTCAATTCATAAAAACCTTTGGCGATTAGCAGGTCGGAGGTCATATTGATCACCTGCTCCTTATCCGGTTTAGTGGAGTAGGATAGGGTGGATTGAAGTGAATTACCGATCTCAACCCGGTTGAATCCGTAAATTCGCAAGATCTCCTCCACGATGTCAGCTTCCCTCTGAACATCCACCCGATAAGGAGGTACCCGTAAGATCATCCCTGTCTCTGTGCGCTCATCGACTCCAATATCCAGAGACTCCAATATGGATTGAATGGTGTCGGGATCTATTTCATTTCCTATGAGTCTGTCGATGTGGGCGAAGGTAATTTCTACCCTGAAGTCTTCCACCGGATCGGGATAGACGTCGATCACCCCTGAGGAGATGGTCCCCCCGGCAATCTCTTTAATCATCAGTGCAGCCCGCTTCAATGCCCATACAGTAATATTGGGATCCGTTCCTCGCTCGAACCTGAAGGAGGCATCCGTATTCAGAAGGTGGTGTTTAGCAGTTTTCCGGATATATACCGGATCAAAGCAGGCCGATTCCAGAAAGATATCGGTGGTAATGTCAGTCACTCCGGATGTAATGCCTCCAAATACCCCGGCAATACACATGCCTTCCTTAGCATTACATATCATAAGATCTGATGCACGCAGTTTTCGTTCTTCCTCATCCAGGGTAACTAAGGGAGTCCCCTCTGGCATGGTCTTCACTATCACTTTGTTACCGGTTATCTGGGCTACATCAAAAGGGTGAAGAGGCTGACCCGCTTCATGTAGGACGTAATTGGTGATATCCACTACATTGTTAATGGGAGAGAGCCCAATGGAGCGGAGACGATTCTGCAACCAACCAGGACTCTCTTTTACGGTAACTCCCTGGATGGTCAGACCTGAATAACGTTTGCATCCCGCTTTCTCTTCAATCTCAATGGGAATTACCAGATCCTGATTATCAGCTATGAAAGAATCCACTGAAGGTTTGTGCAGATCCACTGGTCCTTGCTGTTTCAAATAGGCTGCCAGGTCCCTGGCAACTCCAAGGTGCGATGCCGCATCTATGCGGTTGGGAGTGAGTCCTATCTCAAATATGGTATCCGATTCTATCTGAAAATACTCGGCTGCTGAAGTGCCTGGAACTGCCTCAGGATCGAGTACCATGATCCCTTCGTGAGAGCTGCCCAGTCCAAGCTCATCTTCTGCACAGATCATTCCCATGGAAAGCTCCCCCCGGATCTTGGCCTTCTTGATGGTGAAACCCTCCTCGTTAGGATAGAGGGTGGTCCCTACTATGGCCACAGGGACCTTCTGTCCCACTTCCACATTGTTGGCACCACAGACGATTTGTACTGGCTCTTCCTTCCCCAGGTCTACGGTGGTGACTGTGAGTTTATCCGCATCAGGGTGTTTGGTACAGGTGAGTACTTTTCCTATCACTACCCCTTCCAGTCCGCCTTTGACCGATTGAAAAGTCTCCATCCCTTCCACTTCCAATCCAATGTTGGTCAGGATATCACTGACCTGTTCAGAAGGCAGGTCTATCTGAAGGTATTGTTTCAGCCAATTGTAGGAGATCTTCATGCTAGTTGCTGTTAAAGGTGCAAAAGTAGTGCATTTCGATCAGAGTAAAAAGTGTAGAATGGGATTGGACTTATAGCTGGAGATGAGATTTTACCCTTTCGAATAGCACGGTTTGCACTTCAGGATAAGTAAGTGTTACGGGTAGGGTAGTGCAGAAAAGTAATTCCTCTATTTCGTGCTCCAGATCCGGTTGTAGCTCTTCCACCTCTACCCTGTACAATCTCCCGTACTCCGTTTTACCCCGGACCTTCACTGAGTAGTCACAGAGATGCACTTTAGTGGATCTGACAATCCCTGCTTCTTCCAGTAATTCCCTCTCGGCAGCCTGATCTGCTGTTTCACCCGGTTCAATATGTCCTGCCGGCATCTCCCAACTCACTCTCTCTTTATGCCTGACAAAGATCCATTCGTCCCGATACCTGGCTCCCATGACCACATAGGTCAGTTGCGACTCTGCGATAGTACCGGGTGGCAGGCATTGAACTTCGACTTTGTTCATGAAGAGATGCATAGGATTAGAACCTGATTCCCATGACAGTAATGTCGTCAATCTGCTCCTCTCCGTCCATCCAGTTATCCAATGTCCCTTCCAGCGTCTTCTTCTGTTCAGTCATGGACAGGGAGTGTATCTCAAACAGCAGGTTCCTGAATCTCTTTCGGGAGAACTTCTTATTCCTCTCACCTCCAAACTGATCCTCATACCCATCCGAATAGAGGTAGATCACATCCCCTTTTTGTATATCCAGAGAGTGTTTGGTGAAATTCCTTCCTGTGATGGCGCCGATGCCAATGGGCATGGGATCGGCTTTATACATGACAAGTTCATTGTTGCGGATCAGCACCAGGGGATTAAAACCTCCTGCATACTGAAGGGTCGACTCTTCCGGATCATAGATACATAACGCCATATCCATACCGTCTGAACCTGTTTCACTGGTAGTATCCTGCCGGAGTGCTACAATGATCTCATGCTTCAAGTGATTCAGGATCTCGTCGGCCTCCATGATTCCCTGAGTATTCACCAACTCATTGAGCAAGGTAATTCCCAGCATGCTCATAAAGGCACCGGGGACTCCATGTCCGGTGCAGTCGGATACGGTAACCACCCGTTTCCCATCCTTGTTGGCCAACCAGAAAAAATCACCACTGACGATATACTGGGGCCTGTTCATGATGAAGCTGGAGGGGAACAGGTGGGTCAGTTGATCCTCAGGAGGGAAGAGTGCCTGCTGGATCCGGCTGGCATAGATGATGCTGTCGGTGATGTTCTTGTTGATCCAGCTGATCTCATCGCTCTGTCTTTCAATTTCCTCTTTCTGCTTGACCACCTCTTCAGTACGCTCCTTTACTGCCTTCTCCAGGGCCTGTTTTTCCAAAAGCAGGTTATGCTCTCTTCGCTTAATGTAGACCACCACTCCAAAAGCTGCCAGTGCCAGAAGAATCACGTAGAACCACAATCGTTTCCACAGGGGTTTCTTGATAATGATCGGGAATTTCAACCCCTCGCCAGAGACCCCTTCATTATTGGTGGCACCCAGGTAAAAGACATACTCGCCGTCGGGCAGCTTGTTAAAGTTCACATAATTCTCTGTGAATTCTTCCGACCATGCATTTCCCAGACCATCCATCTTATACATATACTTGACCGCATCCGGATTTTTCAGGTTGACTCCCACAAACGTGATCCTGAGGTCATATCTTCCGGGGGGCAAGAGCAGCTGTTTACCTACTGCAACAGGTTGATTATTTACCGACAGAGAAGTGATAGAGATGGCGGGAGGCGGCGATTGCTTTTTCGCCAGTTTCGGATTGTAGGAGAGTACTCCCGAAGTGGAGCCAAACCAGAGCGAACCCGTAGAATCTTTGAATGCAGCATTATGATTGAATTCCATGCTCCTGTCAATCCCAACCTCATCTTTCACAGGGGAGATATGGTCGTCTGTTAACCTGATCCGGCTGAGTCCTCCCCGGTGACTAATCCAGATATACCCTAAATCATCTCCCATCAGGGAATAGCAATAATCGGCAATCAGACCATCAGCTGTGGTATAGTTGATCGCTGTATCCCCGGCTATCTTGAATACTCCGGAACCGTCAGTGCCAATCCATGTGTTACCGTTTCTGTCTCTTGTCACAGAACGGATGTCTACGGCACCCCCAACATCAGGAATCAGTTTATGTGTTACGATATCATTCTGAAAATAAGATACCGTGTTGCTCAGTGTGGAAAGCCAGACCTTCCCGGTTTCATCCACTTGCAAGTAATTGATAGTATTGTGAGGCAATCCCGCGTTCTGGATGGTATACCAGGTGGGTATTCCGGATTCAGTATCCAGCTTACATACTCCTTTATGGGTGGCAACCCAGAGATAAGGATCTTGAAAGGCCATGGCATTTATGGAATTTTCCAGGTTACCTTCGCTGATATGAATTTTCCTGACACGGTTTCCTTCCGGGGACATATGATAAACTCCGCTCTGATCGGTTCCGATCCAGATGTTTCCGTCAGCCGATCCACTGATGGCTGTTACTATGTCATCAGGGAATCCATATGTTCTTCCATACAGATACCTCACCTCACCCAGAAGCCTGTCATATTGGATTAAACCGTTTTCTGTTCCAAGCCAAATGAATTTTCCAGTGGTGTATATGGAATGTATGTTATTGCTGATTCCTTCAGAATCAAAAGTGTAATAGGTAAAGGCCTCATCTACCAGCCTGGAGAGTCCGGTACCGTACATCCCCAGCCATATGTTCTCCTCCCTGTCTTCAAACACCACTTTGAGGTTATCATCAGTGAGTCCGTTATCTGCAGTATAAGACTCCCAGGAACTATAACCTCCATCCTCACTGGGAGTGAGTTTGTATAAACCGTTCCCAAATGTGGGGATCCACAAGTTCAGCATGTGGTCCTCAAAGATTTGCTGAGGACCCTCAATGCCGGCTTCCATATCGATTCCCAAAGGCTCTGTATTTGGTGTGTACTGTTTGGTATTGTATGTGTAAATACCTTCATCCTGAGTAAGGATATAGAGGGTTGTATTGTCCTTCGACATGATCAGGTCTTGGATTTTAGTCTCAGGGACTCCTTCGAGTACGGTAATGAGCCTGAAAGTATGCGTCTCATTTTCAATAGCATATACTAAGGCGTTCTCCATGGAACCCAGGACAACTTCTGTGCTGGAAAGAAACTCCATGGAAAAAATGGGAACGGGATTATCCGGATCGTTGAATAACATGGGATTCAGATCAGGTCCAATCCTCCATACTCCCCCCGATTGAGTACTGGCCCACAGGATATTCCCTGTACTTTTCATGTCGGTAATAATACCCGCACTCAAATCTCCCTTTAACACTTTGGTAAAGGTCTTTCCATTGTAAAGGGTGATGCCTCCGTTCATATGCCCAAACCATGATCCCGCGTCATTGATATGGGAGGTGGTGATAAAATTATCACACAATGAATCCGCATCTGTAAAAACCGTAAAACTCTTCCCGTCATACCTGGCCAGTCCGTCTCCGGTGCCCACCCAAAGGTATCCTGAATGATCCTGGTGCATGGTATACACGAAGTCTTGAGGTAGTCCGTCGTTGACTCCATACTTCATCACTTTGAACTCCTGGGCCATAAGACCCTGGCCAAATCCGTACAGGAGTGCCATAGAGGTGAAAAGTCTTGCGCAAGCTTTCAATGCGTATGTGAAAGTTTGTCTCATAGAGCATGCTATCTTTCGATCACCCGCATCCGTATCTTTGGATTATATACCGGGACTCCTCCAATGGGAACTACGAAGAAAGGCATCATATCTCCATACTGGTTCTGCACGGTAAGTACCACATTGTTATTCTTGATGCGTTGAGTCCTACTCTTTATGAACTGGATCTCCATGGATGTATTTCTCTCCTCCTCGATGATCTTGAATTCCCGGACCACCCAGTCATTCTCCCCTGAAACAGGGCACAATTCCCCATTTTTGGCCACGGAAACGATCCTTATAAAACCATCATCATCCCAGTCAAAATTGGAGATCCTGACTGAAATGGTTCTGTCGTCAATATAGGGATAAATCTGTGAAACATTATTCTGATTATTGGACAATCTGAAGGTATATTCATAAGTAAAGATATTGCCCCCCTCCACTTCGCTGTTCTGCTTGGAATTGGTGCTGAGAAAATACCTGTACAGATTTCCATCATCTCCCGACTCACCCTGAGCAATCAACTTGAAAACCCGGCCGTCAAATTTATCTACATATTATCCCTCCAGGGGATTGAATGGACCAAAGGTGTACCAGTTGTTGTCATATCTGTTACTCACACCAAAGCTTTTAGAGGCCAATAGGTTGCCGCTTTTGTAATTCCCTATAGGATCCACATTCTGGGCATCCTTATGGGAGTAACAGCCTGCTCCCCCATACACGGAGAAACGTACCTTGGTATTAAATTCACCTTTCCCTTCATCCAGTTCTCCTCCCGTATCGGGATCAAACACCCGGATATAGATGGGTTGTGTCTGTGTGGTGGGGATCTGGATAAAGAAGATCTGGCAGAAGTCATCATCCCCCCAGGATTTATCGGCCTGTCCCCCGAAAGTGACCAGGTAAGGGATGTTCTCCTCTTCAGCCGGAGCTGACTGCGTCCAGGCCGGGAAAATGTAGAAGCCCAGGAGTAACAGGGCCCAAACGTATCGTTTCATCTCATCTCTTTTTTGCATCCTGTTATGATTATTAAAATCGCCTTGGCGATAGAGTTTTGCTTCTGTTGAACGGGAAATTGTATCCCAGAAACAGTTCATGTGTTCCCGCATTGTACCGGGTCTTATTGAAAGAGACATCGAAGGCATAACCGAAAACGATCCTCTCTTGGTGATTATATCTGATTGTAACTCCCAGGGTTTTGTTGAGGCGAAAGAATGTACCTACTCCTAATAGATCCTTGTAAAATACGGTTCCTGACAGCTCCATGAAGAGAGGATTTCCCCGTGAGATGGCTAATAGCATCGAAGGCGTCACTTTCAGTTCTTCGTTCAGTTCATATTGTGTGGTCCCTCCCAGGTAGAGAATACGGCTGGTGGAGCTCCACCGTGAACTCTCCTCTTGATACGGAGAAAGCTCTGAATTGAGAAGCCTGGGAACAGAGAGATTCACGAGATAGTCACCGTATTTGTATACTAAGCCAATACCGACATTCGGCTTCAGGTCACTCCAGGGCCTTACCGAAAACAGCTGATCTCCCTGGTCGATCAGTTCCACCTGATGGAGCCTGATTTGGCGGAACAGGATCTCTCCCTGTATTCCCATGGCCAGGGTGCTT
Source organism: uncultured Bacteroides sp. (assembly GCA_964622985.1). Lineage (GTDB taxonomy): Bacteria > Bacteroidota > Bacteroidia > Bacteroidales. Next base: position 91,715 of record CAZURA010000003.1, read on the forward strand.
GCCTCAGTCAATTGAACCGTATAGGAATAGGCTCCGGATACACCAGTATGCCACAACGGTCCCATGGATTCGAATAAGACAGAAGCAGCCGCTCCGGCATTCTTATCCTTCAGTTTGGTATGTGCCATGATTCGATTGACAGAGGGTGATCCTTCCCAGCCGAGCCACTGTTGTCTGCTGAGCATGGATAATCCCGGGATCTCCCGATCACCCGCAAAAGCCGGATTATAAACCATCCGGTTCTGGAGGTGCTGGTCGAACAATGCGGATTCCTGAGCCATTCCCGGGTAAAGGGGTGCTACCGTTAACGTAACCGTTAACCATGTGTACAAATATGTCCTAAAGCTAACACTCATCCCTTCATGCTCACTATTCTTTGTTCAGGTAAATGTATCCCTTTCTTACCATAGACTCACCGAAAGTGAATACATAATAATAGGTACCCTCCGGCAGTGCTCCCCCGATAACTCCTCCCTTTTCAGGCGTTCCGTCCCAATCGTTCTGGTAATTCCTTCGGTGATAGATCACCACGCCCTGCTTGTTAAAAATGACCAGTTCATTCTCGGGATAATCTTCAATTCCCAGGATCACAAAACGGTCATTATACCCATCTTCGTTTGGGGAGAATCCTTCAGGAATGAAAACTCCTGCAGAATCTTCTTCCACCGTTACAACGATCATCTCAATGGAGTCCTGACACCCATGGTCATCGGTCACTTTGATGTCGTAATAGCCCACCGACATTCCCATGGGATCCTGATCAGATGAGCTATAGTCATCTGTACCATTCCACAGTACGCTGTATGGAGTCGTCCCTCCGGCGATGGAGATATCGATGGATCCGTCATTCGCCTCATAAGTGGTAAGATGCCTGACCTGATCCAGGGAGGCTACTAATAGATCGGGCTCTGTTATGGTGACCGCCGAACCCTCTCTGGAACAAAGATGGTTATCGGTCACTGTCAGTGTGTACTCCCCCGGTGATAGATTCGTCAGGTTGGAAATGGATGATACGAATCCTCCCGGACCGGTCCACGCCAGCTGATAGGGCTCTTCACCTCCGGAAATAGTGGCAGTAATCGTTCCGTCGTCAAATTCGAAACAGCTCACCGAAACAGATTTAAAGAAGAGTTGGGGCAGGTCATACCTGGTTACGATGGCGCTGTCGCTCATAAATACAAAACAGCTGTCCGCAGGATGATGCGCCAGGATCTTATAGGTTCCTGCATCCAGGATTGGCGACCAGATCAGTAAATCTCCACTGCCAGGGAGAGTGTCTAACATCACAGTGTCACGGATGACCAGCGTGTAAAGGTATCCGGTTTCCGATCCGGATAGCTGAATAGCTACACCCGTATCACCCTGACAATACCCGCCACCTCCCATTACATTGAAAACTGCAGGACATGAAACCTGTGGCAGCATGGAACAACATATCTTCAACTTTCCGTTGTCGTTATTGCTGTTTTCCCAGATTCTTACCCAGATGGTATCACCAGGTGTATATCCCTCAATCAGAGCTTCGGCCATGCGTGAATGATAGGAGCTGTTGTCTTCATAACAGCCTATCAGTGAAAGAGAACCGCAACTTCCTGAGTATAAAGCCATACCTGCGTGATACATCCATCCGTTGTTGTCGGGATACTGTTCTTCTGTTTCTGTGTCCGTCTGAATAACAAATGATCCTGAATCGGGTACTACAACAAAAAACCAGATATCACTCCCTTCGTAATTCCCACAGCCAGGATCCGGAATGCCTGAGTCACTGGCATCGATATTGCTGTAGATCGAGAACTCGCAGGAATCATTGATGGCCAGTTCTACAGCCTGACAGGGTAGATCATTCAATGATTCGGTATCAAACTGAAGGAAGGATTCAGGTTGGGATTGGTTCAGGTAGGAAGCGACAATCCAGGCAGAATCCCTTTCCACTTCGGATACCCTCAGTTCATCCAGAATTCCACTGGCCGATTCGGAAGAAGGCATCCAGCTCATAATGTAGATTTCCCGTACCGTATCCAGACCTGTAAAATCGGCCGGGCCAAAGTCTTGAGCTCCGTCAAGAAAACCGGAGACAGCGGTATCATTCCAGGTAATGGCCATGTGATGCCAGGTATCGGTTTCCAGGGTATCACCTCTCTCCAGATCATAGGTGCTGCCCATCCCGGTGCCCCATTCCCCGTCAGGCCAGACCCTCAGATAAACCCTGTCAGCTTTAGGATCGGCCTGGCGGTGTGCAAAGAAATAGTCAGAACCGGTATCAGATATGGAATCCAGGCTGACCCATAATTCCACGCTCCCTGCTTCTGTATTAAAGCCTGATGTTGGCATGGTGGCAAAATTTTCATCACCATCAAAATAGATGGCTCCTGCTACTTTACCCGCTGCCTGATTGTTTTCATCCATATTGCCTCCCGTGGTGCCATGATTTGCATAGGAGGTCGCATCGGTAAGTTGCGGCTCATCTGCTGATGGGTCATCATGCAGATGCCAAACTGCAATATAGTTTTCGCTCCAAACACCTGCAGTGTCCCACCGGGTTGTGGAATTGGGACTGCCGTAATAGAGAAATAGCTCAGTATGGGACTCTGCTGCAAGTGAAGGGATGCGAACCCAGGCTGATATCGAACCATCCTCTGGATTATACGATTCAATTTCATAGTCCAGCACGGTGATCCCGTCCTGATCCGTAAAACATATGTCTCTCCCGTCACTGTAATTTACATATCCGCCATATGTGGTGGAACGCAACAGATTGTCACTGTATGTGACTAACATGGGGAACCCATCCAGGGGGACTGTTCCCGGAACAAGGCTTTCATCCACTGTGATCCTGATACTGCGGACGTACCCTTCCAGCCATTGTGCATGCAGATTTTCGCTCCATGCAAAAGGCAGCGTAATAAACATAAATAGGCTTATCAGCTTTAAGGTTATATTTTTGTCTTTCGTTCTCAATTATTCCCTTTCATCCAGAATGATAAACTCGACCCTCCGGTTTATCATTCGGCCTTTTTCAGTATTGTTATTTGCAATGGGTCTCGATTCGCCATACCCTTTTCCAATCAGGCGGGAAGGTTGAACGCCCTTATTTACCAGATAATCGACCATGGACTGCGTCCGTTTTTGGGAGAGGGTCATGTTGTATTCAAAGGAACCTACATTGTCGGTGTGCGCAGCAATCTCAAGCTTGATATTGGGGTATTTCTTCATAATATCCACTACCTGATCCATAATAGGATAGGATGCTTCCCCGATTTTATAATCATCAAATTCGAAATAGGCATCTGAGAATTCGTCCAGCGAAGTGGTCAGCTGGAGCAACTCTTCTTCGGCCAGATCGGCCAGTACATAACTTTTAACACTGGCGTTATCAAAACCCTTTTCCACCACATCGCTGTATACGGAATAGGTTTCCATGACAGAAGTGGCTTCTCCAACTGTATAACTATAAAGACTGTCCTCTCTGATAAACACCTCCTTGATGTCATAGGCACCCCGAAGAGGATCAAACACAGACGAGTCTGTATCTATTCTCTGATCGGAGTTTAGCACTTCCACCCTGTATACTTCATCTTCGTTTTCTTCCGGCTCTTCAATGGAATAGAGCGGAGTGGTCATGGAGGCCTCTATATCATCTTCATCAGGCATCTCTTCGATCTCGCCTCTCTTAAAGGCCCGGAACATGGCCAGTTCCTGGTTGTCCTTCAGCACTTCCAGGTCTTTGTATACACAGGCCAAAGGTATCAGCCCTGTACTGTCAGGTTTACCGGTTACTCCGAGCTGGATCCTGTACGTGCCTTTCTTTTCAAATACGTGATGTGCCTCTTTCCCTTTGGATTTGGTACCTTCTCCAAAATCCCAGTAATATTCAGTGATCTTAATATGGGGCAGATTGGATCTCTCTGCACTGAACAGGATAGCCTGGTCCCGCAGTATTGCATCCGGGGATTCTATATAAGGTTGTGTAGCATCGGTGATGTCCACATCGTAGGTAGACTGGGTGAAGAAAGTATTTCCCGTATTGTTGTCAATGATATTCAGTGCAACGGTATAATTACCTGGTCCCGAAAAGCAGTGTTCTGCCTCTATTCCCTTCACTTTTACCCCGTCACTGAAACTCCATTCATAGCTCAAAGGAAGGGTGTCAATATCCATAAAACTCTCATCATAAAAGAGGTAGCAATAGTAGTTTTTCTGGAGGGAGTCGCAATTATAAAATGAAGGGATATCTGTAACAAACCTGTAGATGTCATCGTTCCTTTTTCTGTTGGAGGAGAAGTAGCCTTCCTTCCCATTTTTATCGGTGATGATCCCGAAATCGTCCCCTTTCGAGTTGATATGAGCATCCATATGTACTGGTATGATCCACTTTCCTTCTATCTCACTGGTGTAGTAGATATCCTTCTTGCCCAGTCCTACCCATCCGTCGGAAGAAAAATAGAGCAAACCCGATTCGGAAACAAAAGGGTAGGATTCATTGCCTGTGGAGTTCACATTCGAACCCACATTTACCGGAGGCGACCATGTCGTATCTGCTCTCTCACAGTAATATAGGTCTGCTCCTCCGAAACCTCCCGGCATATCCGACGCAAAGTAGATGCGGTTCCCGTCGGGGGATAGGGCAGGAGTAGTGAGGGAGTATTCACGGCTGTTATATGGGAACGGTTTGATCCCCGCCCATTTCCCATCCACCCATCGGGCAGAGAAGAGACCCAGTTGATTTTGCTCATCAAATGCATCCTTCAGCTTTACGTCCACATCGATGTTCCTGGAGTAGTAGATCTCTTTGCCATCCGCACTGAATGTGGCAGGACCGTCATGAAAAGGGGTCATCAGTTCTTTGGAGAAGATCTCTGTCTGAGACAATCCGACAGAATCTGTCATCCCCACAAACCACAGGTTAGCACTCTCCTTATTGTCCGGTGAGGCATAAACAACTATGACATCGTGTTTCCGGTTGGAACAGAAGACCAGTCCGTCCTCATAACCCACCGGGGAGTAATCGTCATCTTTATCGGAATTAAACTCCGCCCGCTCCACAGCATAGCTCTGCCCCTGAACATCCAGTGAAACGGATGCCAGAAGGATTGGGACCAAGATGCGAAGGAGTATGTTTGTTCTCATGACTAACAGTTTAAAAATATCTTGGATGAATTACATCAATAATATACCGGAAATCATACCGTATCATGATCTCATGTGAGCCCCCCATATACCCGCCGATCCTGCCAAATCCCATGTCGTATGAATAGGCTAAGGCTAACTGGTTGTTCACATGATACATCAGGAGTCCTACCATCGATTTATTGCTGCGGTAGGAGATGCCTGTCCTCACCTTATCCAGGAGGATCAGATGCAGGTTCAGGTCAGCCTGCGGAGCTGAAACAGGATTGAACCTGATCAGCGCAGAGGGTAATATCTGGAAGACCGTGTGGGGCCTGAACAGATAACCTCCGTTAAAAAAGAGGTTGTATTCGTTATACCTGTTTTCCACCTGGTAATTGGCAGTGGCCGTATTGAACCGATGGGATAAAAACAGAGGAAGTGAAAGTCCGAAAAAAAACTGGTTCGACTGGAACCATGTGCCCACGCTGAAGTCAGGCATCAAATAACTTCGGGAATCGCGCATCAGCAGTTCATCGTCCTGGTCCACGGCCACCAGACTGTTCCAGCTATTCCGGGCCGCTGTAAAACCTCCTGCCAATCCGAATGAAAATACCCCTTTCCCTGTTTCAATGCGGTAAGCAAAATTACCTGTGATGATATTGGAAGAGGAGATGCCTCGCTGGTCACTGACTGCTAATAATCCCAATCCTACCTTTTCATTTCGCATAGGAGCATGCATGGCAAGACTAAGGGTTTTAGGGGATCCGTCAAACCCGGTCCATTGGTTGCGATGCAGCATAGTGATACTAAGTGCTTCCCTGCTTCCGGCATAGGCAGGATTGATTGAGAGGGTATTCAGCAGGTATTGATTGGAAAGAGGCTCCAGCTGTGCATATACCTGCATTGCCAACATTATGAATACTATGTACAATATGACTCTGCGCATGTTACCTGACAATCATTATGAATCCTTTCCTGATGTCATCTTCCGTGAACTTCAATATATAATAATAGGTGTCTTCAGGCAATTCGTTTCCGTTTTGGGTTATACCATCCCAGTTGTTCATATAAGGAGCTTCTCGGAATACTTCTTCACCCCAACGATCCAGTATCACCAGTTCGGACTTCTCAAATCTTTCTATTCCAAATATGTGAAAACGATCATTTTTTCCATCCCCATTGGGAGTGATCACATTGGGAACCAGGAAATCTTTTACCCTGATCAGCACATAATCCACCGATTCCGGGCAAACCTGGTTGGTCACCGTCCATGAGAAGACATTATCGCCCAATTCAAGCCCTGTGATCCTGGTGTTGGGACCATTGGGATTCTCAAATATCCCACTCCCCGATTCCACCTTCCAGGTCCCAGTCTCTCCAGTCTCCAGGGTGGCCCCCATCCGCGCTTCAAACCGGGAGACGAATACCCTGTTCGTCCCGGCATTAGCTACTGGTGGTTCAGAAATAAAAACAGTCACATCGTCAAATCCTCTGCAACCATCTGCATTCAACACCACCACTACAAAGGTGGTTGTTGTATCCAGAGTTACTATGGGGCCGCTGACAGTAGCAACTGCTGCCCAGTCCAGTTGAAACCAGAATAATTCCCCATCTCCTTCAGCAGATAGTTCAACCTCCTCACCCACACAAGCCTCTATATCTATCCCGGCATTCACATAGGGCCAGGGACGTACATATACGATAACCGTATCGGTGTCTGTTAGTCCGTCTGCCCGTGTCACATGCACCACATATTTAGTGCTGACAAACGGTTTTGCCCAGGGATCAGGTGCATCAGGCCTGTCTATTCCATCCGGGGGCTCCCATTTGTAGAAATCACCACCGGAAGCTTTCAGTTGTACGCTGTCGCCCGGACAGATAGTAACATCCTCTCCTGCATCCGCAAACCGGATATTGGGATTCTTTACTTCCACATGGACCACATTGGAGGAAACGTGCGGGCAGTCCAGTATGGATACTAATGCCCTGTAATCTGCCGTCCCCGTTGGAAAAACCTGGATGGAATCACTCAGGTCGGCAGAAAGGAGCAACCAGTCACTGGCACCCATTGGGAGATACTCCCAGCTGATATCGCCCTTATAGTCTTTCAGGAATAATGTAAAAGCATCTCCTTCTGTCACTACAGTGTCCGAAGCTGTCAGGAAACCGGCTGTAATATCGGAGCAGTCTTTGATCACCTCCACACGCACTACACTGGAGGAATCGGACGGACAATCAGCCGATGTGACATATGCTCTGTAATCTGCCGTTGCTCCGGGTACTACCTGGATCGAATCACTCATATCAGCGGTCAAAAGTGACCAGTTGTTCAGTCCGGGCAGTGAATATTGCCACCTGATGTCACCCAAATAATCCTTCAGTATCAGGGAGAAAGCCTCTCCATCAGTGACTACCGTGTCTGAAACAGTCAGCGTGCCACCTTGTATGCCTGTACAACCCAGTATCATCGAGGCGAGAAATAAGTTGTCGTTTCCATCCCCAGGGAGCTGTTGCCCACCGAAGTCTAAATCTTCCGCATAACTTCCTGCCATGTATAACCTCCCCGGAGCTCTGGCACATACACCAAATCCTCTATCTGAACCTGCGCTACCCGCTGTTTTGATCCATGTTTCATCCCCATCCATAGTATACGCGGCCATGATAATATCCTGCAGCCCTTTACTGACAAGGGTAGAATCTGCAGTGACCACCTCTTCACTGAAATAACCGGTCACATAAAGCATTTTGTCCAGTCCCAGGGAAAGGTCTTTTGGAAGTACCTCACTAATTGCACTGCCTGAGAGTGTTCTTACCCACCGGGTGCCTCCATCGGTTCGTCTGATCGAACACACATACAAATCCTTGGTTCCTCTAACAGGAACAGGATTAGCTGAATACATAGGAAAACTTGCATCCCCTTTCATTGAACCGGCCAGGTAGATGTGGTCGGAGTCAAGATCCATACCTTCACAATTATCATATGAGGCACTGGAAATACTCTGTGTCCACCGGGGGAAGCCTTCTGAAGTAAGACAGGTTAGAAAGACATCATATCCGTTACCTGCTGCATCGATGCCGGATGATATGGTTGTGGCACCCGGGTCTCTGTATTCCAACGCTCCTCCGTTATAGCGGCCAGCCAGGTACAGGTCCATCCCGTTGCTTGCAACCACTTCTGCATATTCATTATCGGTACTGCCTGTGGAGACAAACCACATCTCATCACCCACGGGTGCATACTTGACCGTAAACGCATCCCATCCTCCTTTGGAAAGGTAAGGGGGAAGGATTCCAAAGCTTATCCCATCCAGATGTTCCCCGACCAGGTAGACTCCGTCAGGGCCTGTTGAGATGCCTTTGGCAATGGACTGGCCATCCCCCCCTGCCAACCGGAACCAGACCGGTACTCCCTCCGGATCAAACTTGGCCAGGAATGCTCTGTTGCTGCCCGAGAGAAGAATTTTAAAATTGAAATCAATTGGACCGGCCCCCTCAAAACTGGCCTCGCCAGCAGAGATATCACCGCACACGTAGAAATGACCGGTCTCATCCACGTGGATATCTGTGATCTGATCATCACCTCCGCTCCCGATGCTAAAAGCCCAAATTACATTACCACCCGGATCCAGCTTCACCACCAAACCATCAGTTCCTCCTGCTGTGGCAGAGAAATTAGTCATTTCACTTGTGGGGGGAGGGAAAAATCCAGCCAGTGAACCATCCCATTTTCCAGCTACATAGACCTCTCCGGAGGTCCTGTCTGATGCTACCGCCCTGGCAGATTCCGAGTCCGGAGAATGGACTGCATTCACCCAATCCAGTGTGGGTGCCTGGGCATGCAAAGTGAATATTAATGACAGGGCCAAAACAAAGACTGTTATGATCCGCTTCATATCCTGGATATCTAAACTATAAAGATATGTAGTTTGTGGTGATGCTTAGGCAAACTTGTCAACATTTACTTATGGAGTTTATCTAACAATCAGAACGGTTTCTTTTCTGATATCCTGGTCAGTAATTTTTAATATAATATAGTAAGTGCCTTCCAGTAGCTCCCTGCCATTCTGGTGACTCCCTTCCCAATTGTTTTCGTAAGGAGCTACCTGATACACCACTTCCCCCCATCGGTTCAATACAATCAATTCGGATTCATGGTACTCCAAAATTCCGTTCACGACGAAATGATCATTTTTTCCATCTCCGTTGGGTGTGATCACAGTGGGGATGACAAAGTCATGGATGCGTATCAGGACCTGATCCGATACTTCCGGACACACGCTGTTGGTTACCTGCCAGTTAAATATATTGTCCCCAATCTCCAATCCCGAAACAAAGGTGCCGGGCTCCTGTGGAGATTGGAATATACCATGGCCGTCGATAACGCTCCAGGCTCCTTTTTCATTTGGACCCAATGATGCTTCAAGATAGGTTTCATATATTCCAATGTACTCCTGATCTGATCCGGCATCGGCCACCGGCGGAGGGTAGACAAACACGGTCACTGTATCTGCATTTCTGCAACCTTGAGGATCTGTCATTCTCACCAGGAAAGTGGTGGTAGTATCCACCTTGACTTCAGTTACCGGTATGGAGGGATTTGAAAAACCTTCAGTGGGAATCCACGAAAAAGTCCCTGTCCCGGTTGCAGAAAGCAATGCTTTTTCTCCCAGGCAGATGGATTGTGATTCTCCGGCATCTAAAAAGGGTTTAGGCAGAACCGTTACCGTTACGGTATCTGAATCCTCTACACCATCGGACCTTATTACAAACACCACATAGGAAGTGGTGAGCGACGGTTTCACCCATGGATCAGCAATATCAGACCAAACTAGCCCTTCGACGGGCTCCCATCTGTAACTATCACCGCCTGAAGCATTGAGCTGGATGCTGTCGCCAAAACAGATAGCAACATCCTCACCGGCCCTGGCAAAATCGGGAGGGATTACAGTGATCAATACACTATCTTTTGCGGCACAACCTTCTGAATTGATAACCTTGAGATAGTAAAGGGTGGTCACCAGAGGATCCGCCCATGGATCCGGTATAGTAGGATCACTTAGCTGGTAATCGGGCGCCCAGATCACCGAATCTCCCGGGGTCCCGTGTAATTGGATTGATTCTCCCGCCTCTATGGTTATGTCCATTCCGGCATCTGCATCAGGTGGTTTCAGGAATTCAATATCCACTGTTGCCAACTGAGTGCATGCCACATTCAATACCGTCCATTGAAAGGAATAGATCCCGTAGGCATCCACCTGGATCATGGCATCTGCTGCTCCTTCATTCGGCAGGAATGCCACATTTCCGGGACTGGTTACAACGCTCCATAATCCAGGCAGATCCAGGTTTGAGACCGCATTCAGTCTGTATTCCAGTCCACAGGTGCGTATCTCTGTAATTAACGTGATCACGGGGAGCTCAAAAAACCTGACAATGACAGATGAGTCTCTTATACAAGTCCCATCATTCTCGGTCCACAAGAGTTGATAGTCACCGAAATCAGATACAGTCACTACCGCGCTGGGATCATCTGCAGAAGGTGAAAAGATCGCGGTTCCCGGACCGGAATCCAACGACCATACTCCGAGACCCGTGCCGGGAACAGCACCAAGCGCATAGGATAGTCCGCAAACCTCTCCACCCGGACCCGGGT
>CAZURA010000003.1:102486-115371 GCA_964622985.1 uncultured Bacteroides sp.
CCAACCACCCCCCCACCACAAACACCACCACCCCCACACCATACCCCCCCCCCCCCCCCCCCCGGACCCGGGTCCGGGGAGGGGGGCTCATCAAAAGTCACTGAGACTGAGGAGTCATCATAACAGATTCCGTTGATTTCTCTCCATGTGAAAAGATAGTTCCCATACATACTTACACTTGCCATGGCCGCAGGATCGGTTGAATCGGGAGAAAATGAGGCTGTCCCGGGACCGCTGTTAAAGGACCAGTACCCTGAATCTGAGTCTGCGGCAAACAAGGCATAATCCAACCCGCATATCTCACTATCGGATCCGGGATTTGAGATGCGAATGGTATCCATCTGTACAAAAGCTTCCCCGGAGAGAGTTCCGGTACAGCCGTGGGAATCTGTCACTTTCGTCAGGAAATAATGTGTGCTTTTAGTTGGAAATTCAGGAAAGGGATAGATTGGTGATCCAATATTGGCAATGCCAGACTCTGTGGTGCTGTCCGAATAGCTGATATCCCAGGGTCCGTCCCCTGCCAATGAGAGGTATAATGTGACCGGATTTGGCCCACATAAGGTGGTGTCGCCTGAAAGATGGCCGGCCGGTGGAATGAAATAGTCCAAGGTGGCACTACCCGACACCTTGCCTGTGCAATGCGCATCCAAAACACTCACTACTGCATAAGAGCCTGGCTCTGTCACCTCATGAAAGTATGGACTTGCTGGGATTCCGTTGATGACAGAATCTGAAACTCCGTTATGCTGAATAACGATATCCCAGGGAGGAGTACCCGTAAGCTCTACCTGCAGGGGTGTGGGAGTTCCGTCATCACACCTGACTGTATCACCAGAGAGAGTTGCCGAAGGTTTCGGGTGAACCACTACTTGTACCACATTGGAAGAATCAGGCGGACAAGTTCCGGCTGTCAGATAGGCTCTGTAATCGGCCGTAGTGGCTGGTTCAAATGTAATGGAATCGGAAAGATCTGCGGTGAGCAGGCTCCATGCATTCATACCGGGTGGGGAACTTTGCCATTCAATGTTACCTACATAATCCTCGATCACCAGAGTCTGGGTGTCTGATTCACAAACCTCACTGTCGGAAGCCGAGAGAAAGCCTCCCACCGGATCGACACAGGGCAGCTTTAATCCGGCCAGAAACAGATTCACACTACCATCATCGGGTGCCGATAGTGTATCGAAGAAGATCTCTTTTTCATACTCTCCTGCCATATAGACAAAACCTGGTGCAGAGGCAGAGATCCCATGCCCTAAATCAGCTCCGCTACTTCCGGCTGTTTGTATCCATTTATTGATCCCGTCATGGTTCAGGCTTGCCAGGAACAGGTCCACGTTCCCAATTGAAGAGAGGTCGCCAACCGGGGTATTAAGCGTATTTTTATAATACCCGGTGACATATAGATTGCCCGATAGATCCCTTGAGATATCCAGGGCTACCTGATCATCCCCCGTTTCCCCGCTGAATCTGGTTACCCACCCTGTAGTCCCGTCATCCTTTGAGAGCGAACAGGCAAAAGCATCCTGTTTGTCCACATGGATGACCGGATTGCCTGTGTAAGAAGGAAACATAGCCTGGGCACCCAATGAACCGGCAAGATACAACGTGTCTGTGTCCATAGTGATCCCCTGGCAGAAGTCATCTTCGGGGCTAATGACTGTTTCAGCCCATTCCAGATTGCCATCCTGACCATAGGCGGCCACATATATCTCTGCTTTGGAACTGTTGGAATTGGGAAGGCTGATCATGATAGCTCCTGAGCTGTTGGTGAGACTGAGTGCATCTCCTGCAAATTCTCCCACCACATAAAGACTGGCCTCATCGCAGACCATATCCTCCCCGAAATCAGCCCGGTTACTACTGCCTGAAATGTGCCACTCTTCTGTCCCATCAACCGAGTAATTCACAATAAACATGTCTTCATTACCTGCTGAGGTATAGGGTGGAAGCACACCAAAGGAGACGGTTCCCTGGTGCATTCCGGTGACAAAAATACCTGAGGTATTGGAACAGATTCCTCTTCCCTCAATTTTGTCGTCCCCTTCACTGTGCCGGAACCACAGCAGGCGACCATCAGGATCATATTTGGAGATGAAGAAGTCCTCATGACTGGCATTTACATATGAGGAGTCGGGAGCCAGTGATGTCCGACCTGCAAAATGAATATCCCCGGTTTCAACAAAGCCGGTAATATAGAAGTTACCCTCATTGTCAAGATGGATGGCATTGATCATATCATTTCCATCTCCACCCACCTTAAAAGCCCATATCAGATCCCCTGCAGGAGTGTACTTGGCCACCAGACCGTCATCACCTCCAAAGGTGGTGGAGAAATCGGTGTTGGGAGAGGATCCTGCAGGAATAAAACCGGAAAGGTCATCCTTCCAGTATCCTGTTACATAGAGATTGCCTGAAACCGGATCAGCAGCCACGTCAGTTGCGGCTTCATGACCACCGGTATGCAAGCTTTTCACCCAATCCCAGGGTGGTGCCTGCCCGCTTAATCCCTCTCCAATACAAAGTAGGAAAACCAGGACAATCCACTTGGATCTCATGAGTTGCTCTCTCTTTGTCATAAAAGTATTTAGAATTGCTTTATGGTTTAATTGAATTATTAACATAAAAGAGAGTGTCTGCCCTCTGGTACCCTTAGGTATCATTATTTTAGATATTTTTGTATCCTGCACACCGAGCCTGAGAGGGATCCGGATAATGGATAGTATTATGGGAAAGATAAATAACAGGCCTCTGATTCTGGTAACCAATGACGACGGGATTGAAGCCAAGGGATTACGAACGCTCATCGAAATTGCAAGGGAGTTTGGAGATGTGGTAACCATCTCATCCCGGGAACCCATGTCGGGAATGTCGCACGCCATTACCATCAAAGTACCCTTACGAGTAATATTGATTCAGGAGGAAGAGGGCTACAAAAAATACCTGACTAATGGAACTCCTGTGGATGGGGTAAAGCTGGCTTTTAACAGTTTACTGGGAAAACGACCCGATCTGCTGCTATCAGGGATCAACCATGGATCCAATTCTTCGTCCAGCATTCTCTATTCAGGAACCATGGCGGCAGCCATGGAGGGTGCCATCAATCACGTTCCATCCATCGGATTCTCTTTACTCAGTTTTGATCCGGACGCAGATTTCGCTCCATCCGAGAAGGTGGCACGGGAAGTGATCCGGATGGTACTTACCAAAGAATTGCCCGATGGAGTCTGCCTCAATGTGAACATTCCGGCTGTGCCTGACACGGAGCTGAAGGGGATCAGGTTTTGCAACCAGGCCAATGGATTCTGGAAAGAGGAGTTTGAGAAGCGCACCGATCCCTATGGACGTGAGTATTACTGGCTGACCGGGTTCTTTCATAACCGGGAACCTGGCGGAGACGGAGTGGGTACAGATGAATGGGCATTAAAGAATCGATATGCTTCAGTGGTCCCCATCGATACAGATTTAACCGCCTACACTGCTCTCGAGAAGATGAAAGGGTGGATACCAGCCAAAACAAAACATGAAGGCTGAAAAGAGGTGGGATAGCATAAAGCTGGGATTAATCCTGGGAATCCTTCTCCCTGTGGCCACACTGGCAGGATTCTGGCTGGTAAAGTACGATGGGGGATTGTTACAATTTCTAAAGGAATTTCAACGCCTTGGTATGCTATCCAAGGTATTAACGCTATCCACTATACCTAACCTGTTCTTGTTTTTCCTCTTTATCTGGTTTAATAAATCCTTTTCGGCCAGAGGAGTTATATTTGCGACACTGGTGGTGGCCTTTGTCATGCTGGTGCTCAAATTTGCCTGATAGATCATGAAATATTTTCTCATAGCCGGCGAAGCCTCGGGTGATCTCCATGCATCGAACCTGATGAAGGGATTGATGGAGGCTGATCCTGATGCCAGTTTCCGTTTCATGGGTGGAGATCTGATGAATGGGGTGTACAATGGGATGATATTGCACTACAGGGAAACCAGCTATATGATGCTGGATGTGTTATTCCATTTGCGAAAGATCTTCAGGAACTTCCGAAAAGTGAAGAAAGAGATCCGGGAGTGGCAACCCGACGTGATCATTCCGGTGGACTACCCGGGATTCAATATCCGACTGGCACGGTACGCCACTTCGTTGGGTATAAAAGTGTTTTACTACATCTCTCCAAAAGTATGGGCATGGAAACAAAGGAGGGTAAAGAAACTAAAGAAATATACAAGCTATCTCTTCTCCATACTGCCATTCGAGAAGGCGTTCTTTCGACAGTTTGGAATGGAAGTGGAGTATTTCGGGAATCCACTGGTGGATGGGGCACATGAGTTTAAGCGTAATTTTGAAGGAGTGGATTCATGGAAAAAGAGACATGGAGTAGATAAGAAACCTGTTGTGGCGCTGCTGTCAGGTTCTCGAAAGAAAGAGATCGAAGCCATGTTACCAGTCATGGTGGAGGTCGCCCGGCACCATCCCGGATACCACTTTATGGTGGCAGGGGCTCCTTCCATAGATCCTTCATTGTATGATAGCTATTTGCGTGGTTCGGGGGTTGGAATTGTCTATCATGAAACCTATGCATTGCTGGAATCTTCAGTGGCCGGATTGATCACATCGGGGACTGCTACCCTGGAAGCCGCACTGTTGAATGTGCCGCAGGCAGTGCTTTATAAGACCGGAAGTGTAGCCTACAGTCTTGCAAAACGCCTAATTAAGATTAATTTTATCAGCCTTGTCAACCTCATTTACGGGAAACAGCTGGTTTTGGAGATCATACAATACGAGCTGTTCAATCGTGCAAATGATGAACTATCCCGAATACTGGGAAATGATGAGTACAGGACTAATATTCTGAAGGGGTACAGCACCTTGCAATCATCCCTCGGGGAGTATGGCGTATCAGGAAGAATCAGCCGTCGAATGGTGGAATTGTTAAAAGGGAATACGGAATGATAAAGAAGCTGTCATTGTTAGGAGTACTTTTTTGGAGCAGTATGGTAGTGGCTCAACCGGTTCAGGTGGGATTATATCAGGACCATCTGCTCGAAGCAGCGGTGGTATATTGTTCAGCAGGAAGTTACCGCCTGATGGCCGAAGATTCCTTAATTACCCGACTGGAAGAGGGAGATATTCTTTACCTGACCCACGAGGAGGGCCGTATAAAACTCCTGGATGCAAATCAAGATTTTGGATATTTCCACCATATTGAAATGCAGGCCATGACGCTTGATGCGGTTTTCAGGGTAAGGCCCATTCAACCCGAACTGGAATCGAGAGTATATGATGACAACCTGATGATCTCGTCTGAAGACCGGTTTATGACCCTGGTGAACCAGGTGGACTTTGATAAATACCTGGCCGGGGTAGTAGAGGCAGAGGCGGGACCCAATGCCCATAAGGAGTTCTATAAGGCGCAATCGATTCTTTGTCGGACTTTCGCCATCAGAAATCTGGATCGACATATGGGTGAGGGATTCTCCCTTTGTGATGGGACCCATTGTCAGGCCTATAAGGGAAAAAGCAAGTATAACCATGAGATTCTGGAAGCGATCCTGGAGACCTCCGGTACGATCGTTGCGGATTATAACTTTAAGCTTATCACAGCAGCCTATCATTCCAACAGCGGGGGACAAACTCAGAGGGCCTCTGACGTGTGGCTCACCGATAAGGATTACCTCCAATCGGTGGTGGATCCTTATTCTCTTCACCAATCCCGGGCCAAATGGAGAGACACTATCTCATTCAGGGATTGGAAAGCCTATTTACTGGCCAATGGCATGAAATCGGTTGCCAGGATCCCGGATGAGATCATTTACGTGGAACAGATGCGCCGCAAAAAGTATTTCATCCTGGATAAAGATTCCATTCGAATGACCAAGATCAGGGAAGATTGGGGATTCAGGTCTTCCTTCTTCGATATGTTCCCCGACGGGGATTCGATCCTGGTATGGGGTAAGGGGTATGGTCATGGCATTGGCATGAGCCAGGAGGGTGCCATGAAGATGGCCAGAGATGACTATACCTACCAGGATATCCTCCAATTCTATTTTCATGAGGTTCGGTTAATGGATTACCGGGATCTGCCCGACTCCAGCCTTCCTCAGGCCATTTTAGATTATTGATCTCCCAAGTATGTGGACATTGTTTGCCAAGGAAATAAGTGGTTTTTTCAGCAGCCTTACAGGTTATGTGGTGATCGTGGTCTTTCTGTTGCTCAACAGCCTTTTTATGTGGATCATACC
Organism: uncultured Bacteroides sp.; assembly: GCA_964622985.1. Classification (GTDB taxonomy): domain Bacteria; phylum Bacteroidota; class Bacteroidia; order Bacteroidales. Next base: position 108,727 of record CAZURA010000003.1, read on the forward strand.
CGGTCAATTCAACGTAATAGAGAACGGGTACGCCACCATGGATTCCCTTTTTGCCATTGCACCGTGGGTATTCCTCTTCCTGGTGCCGGCGATCACCATGCGGATGATTTCCGAAGAGAAACGATCCGGTACTCTCGACTTGCTCCATACCAGACCTGTTAGTGAATTGCAGATCATACTGGCCAAGTTTTTTGCTGCGTGGGGACTGATCCTTTTCTCTTTGATACCGACCCTGGTCTTTTTCTGGTCCGTTTCACGATTGGGCAGCCCTCCCGGAAACCTGGATATTGGAGGGACGTGGGGTTCATTCAACGGACTTCTGTTTCTGGGAGGGATCTATGCTGCCATAGGTATTTTCACCTCATCGGTTACGGGAAATCAGATTGTTGCGTTCATCATTGCCGTGTTTTCCTGCTTCATCGTCTACCTTGGATTCGATCTTTTAAGCGGATTGGCCGGATCGGGTAAAGGGGCTTTCTTTATCTCCCGGCTGGGAATCAGTTATCATTACAACTCCATAAGCAGAGGAGTCATTGATTCCCGGGACATACTCTATTTTCTTGGGGTCATGGCCTTGTTTATTATGGGGACACGTACTGTGCTTCAATACAGTAAATCCAATCGATTTCCCATCATGCCACTGGTTGTCACAGTGGCAGTAATTTTTCTGTTGTCCCTCTTTTCCGGAATGAGGTTTGTAAGGATCGATCTCACTTCAGAGAAGAAATACACACTTTCTGAGTCGTCCCGGAACCTTATGAAAGGATTGGATGAAGTGGTGCTTGTCAGGATCTATTTGGACGGTGATTTGCCTCCTGAGTTTGTGAATTTTCGTCAATCCATTCGGGAATTAATGGATGACTTCAGGGCGTATGCAGGGGAGAAGTTGCATTACGAATTTGTCAATCTTTATGATGAGCCTGATGAGTCTATTCGCAATCAGACCATCCAGGAGTTGTATGGAAAGGGAATGCCTGTAACCAATATCCAGGCACGGGATAAGGAGGGAGGAACCTCCACCCAGATCATCTTCCCGGGGGCTTTGGTAAGCTACCGTGGATATGAGATCCCTGTGAACCTGTTGAAAAACGATCCCTCTCTGTCCCACGAAGTGAACCTGAATAATTCCATTCAATCGCTGGAGTATGAGTTTGCCAGGATTATTTACAGCCTTACATTGAGTGAGGTTCCCCGAATTGCCTTCATCGAAGGACATGGGGAACTGGATTCATTGCAAACCCATAGCCTGATGAATGAGCTGAAGAATTTCTTCCAGGTGGACAGGGGACATATCAATGGAAATGTACAGGCGCTGTTGAACTATGATGCACTTATTATTGCCAGACCGGAGCGGAAATTCAATGAGGCGGATAAATTTGCCATCGACCAATACATCATGCAGGGAGGCAAGGTGCTCTTCTTCCTCGATCCGGTCCATCCCTTTGCCGACAGTCTTTCGTCAGGTACCACAGTGGCACTGGCCCGTCAGGTTGGCCTGGAGGATCTGCTTTTCAAATATGGGATTCGCATCAACTACGACCTGGTGGCGGATATGCAGTGCAACCTGGTACCGGTGAATACTGCTCCGGCTGGAGAACAGCCCAGGTTCACAGGTATGCCCTGGGTATATCATCCCTTACTATCAGGTCCGCAAACCCATCCGGTGACCCGCGGACTCAATTATGTGAAAAGTGAATTTGCTTCCACCCTGGATACAGTAGGCAATGATTCCGGCGAAGTGGATCGCACTGTGCTGCTGGCCACTTCTCCCGGAAGCCGGAAACGGGATGTACCCCTTTATCTCAGCATGGAGGAGGTGACTCAGCAGCCCGATCCGGCTCTCTATTCCTCTTCTCATCTGCCTGTGGCCATACTGATGGAAGGCGTTTTCGAATCATTTTTTAAAAACTACCCCGTACCGGAAGGGGTCCATTCTGCTCAAACGGATGTGATCCCGAAGAGTGTGCCCACCTCACTTTTTGTCGTTGCCGACGGAGATATCCCTGCCAATGAAGTGGAGTTTGACCGTGGTGCATTCAGGGCTCAACCCCTGGGTTATGACAGGTATACCCGGCAGACTTTCGGAAACAGTGAATTCATTCTGAATGTGGTGAACTACATGACCGATGAGTCCGGGATCATGGAGCTCAGGTCCCGTGAATTCAAATTAAGGCTGCTCAACAGGGAGATTCTCAATCAGAGGTCGAAGGTAATGAAATGGAAACTGTTGAACATCTTGCTGGCCCTCTTCCTGGTCGTAATCTCAGGGCTGGGGATCCAGTTTGTCAGAAGAAGAAGGTATGCCAGGTAACATGCGATCTTCCAAGTATACAGGGGTATTGATTTCAGTGCTGCTCATTGCAGCACTCCTGTTGATCTTTACGGATCCCTGGAGTACGCTCCGAAAAGAGGGTAAGCGAATTATCCTGAAGGACCGGTCTGCTATCGACAGGATCTTGATTTGGGATCTCTACGACTCCATCCATCTGATTAAACAAAATCAATCCTGGTACCTGTTCGGAACGGAGAAGGTAAATCAGGTAGCGGTAGATAACCTGTTGTTTGCCGCTGAAAGATTACATATCAGCTCTGTGATAACCCTTGATAAGGGTTCCGGTAACCGTGCTGCGAGAAAGCTCAGGTATTACAAGGGAGAAAAAGTACAGGTTGCCTATGATTTCCAGATGGTTGATGATCAATACCTGATCACACCACAGGGATCGGATCAGAGTTATTACATCACCGTTTCAGGCCATGCAGGTCGCAATCTGGATAAGGTATTCTCCAGTAGCGCTAACCACTTCCGGGAGCATTTACTGATGGATCTGGTTCCATCAGAGGTCTCTCTTGTGGAAATTGAACTGGACAGCGGGGAAGCTTTCCGCCTGGTGAGAAATGAAGAAGATGAAATTGCCTGTTATTCCATGAATTCCACAACTCAGTTACCTTCCGGTAAACTGGATGATCTCTCTGTCCGGCTGCTGTTTAGCTATTTTACATCCATCCGGTATGATCAGCCAGCTGGAATAGGATCAGAATCTCTGCTGGTTGAGGATAGAATAAGCAGCAGGCTGGCCAGGCTTCATGTGGAGACTATTGGGGGGGAGAAACACACCCTCCAGGTCTTCCCTTTCTACGAGACAACTGGAGCTGAAGCCCATATGTTTAAGGCGCTGGTGCTTCACAATGAAAATCCCGAAGCACTGATCATTAACTATCTATATCTGGATGTTTTGATGCGTGATTTGTCCCATTATTTTGGGGAAAAGTAGTCGCGGCGTTCACGATTTTTTTTTGTATTATTGATGGATCATTGAATATACCTTTAATTTAAATAATTACGAATGAAATTTGTTGTATCCAGTATGGAATTGCTGGGGCATCTTCAAGCCATCAGCCGTGTGATCAGTACTAAGAACACACTCCCAATCCTTGACAATTTCCTCTTCTCGCTGGAAGATGGATTGCTAGAGATTACCGCTTCAGATCTTGAATCTACGTTGATTACTCAGATCCAGCTGGAAAATACAGATGGGTCGGGTATTATTGCTGTCCCGGCTCGTATCCTCACTGATACACTCAAGGAGTTTCCTGATATACCTCTTACCTTCGAGATCAATACCGATAATCTGATGATCGTGATCCAGAGTGAGAATGGTAAGTTTTCCATCATGGGACAAAATGGGGCAGAGTTTCCTCAAATGCCTGTGATCAAGGATGACCAGAGGCAACAGGTAGAACTGGAGCAGGATGTTTTACTGAGCGGGATCACCAAGTCGTTGTTTGCCACAGCTGACGATGAATTGCGTCCGGTAATGAACGGAATCTTTCTGGAGCTCTCTCCCGATGATCTTACTTTTGTGGCCTCCGATGCTCATAAACTGGTCCGCTACAGAAGAACCGACGCTACTGCTGAAAATGCATCTAGTTTTATCCTTCCCAAGAAACCGGCATCTCTATTGAAGAACATACTCCCCAGGGAAGAGAATAAGGTATTGCTGGAATTTGACGACCGGAATGCTTCCTTCACCCTGACCAACTATAAATTGGTATGCCGGTTAGTGGAGGGTAATTATCCCAGTTACAATTCTGTGATCCCCAGTGATAATCCGTATAAGATGAGTATTGACCGGCTCTCCTTTTACAATACACTAAAAAGAGTATCGGTTTTTTCAAACCAGGCAAGCAACCTTGTGAAGCTCTCTCTTACAGGAAACCAGATCAATATTTCAGCACAGGATATCGATTTTTCAATATCAGCCAACGAGCGCTTGAGCTGCCAGTATGAAGGGGAAGAGATGGAGATCGGATTCAAATCCACTTTCCTTATTGAGATACTGGCTAACTTATCCTCAGACGATGTGGTGGTGGAGATGAGCGATCCTACCCGTGCCGGGATCCTCCTGCCTTCAGAAACAGAGAACGAAAATGAGGATACACTTATGCTTCTGATGCCCATGATGATAAATGCGTAGCGCATGAGGCTGGACTTGAAGAATCCCATCATTTTTTTCGATCTCGAAACCACCGGAATCAACATCGCTTCAGATCGCATTGTGGAGATCTCCTTTCTCAAGGTGGATGTCAATGGGAATGAGTATACCAAGACATTTCGGGTAAATCCTGAGATGCCTATACCTGAAAAAGTGATAGCTATCCATGGGATATCCAATGAGGATGTGAAAGATGCTCCGACATTCAACGAGATAGCCAAAAGCCTGGCCAGGGAATTTGAAGGGTGTGACCTGGCCGGATACAATTCGGTGAAATTTGATATTCCCCTGCTGGCTGAAGAGTTTCTTAGAGCGGGCGTTGATATTGACTTGAAAAAGAGAAAGTTTGTGGATGTCCAGGTGATCTTCATGAAAATGGAACCCCGGACTCTTACTGCAGCCTATAAGTTCTTTCTTGGAAAGGAGCTGAAGGATGCGCATTCGGCTGAGTCCGATACCCTGGCCACCTATGAGGTGCTGCAGGCTCAACTTGATCGTTATTCAAATCTGGAGAATGACATCGGAAAGTTGGCTGAGTTTTCGGCTCATACACGCAATGTGGATTTTGCCGGCCGCATCATATACAATGAGGAGGATGTGGAGGTCTTTAATTTTGGTAAATACAAAGGAAAACCTGTAATTGAAGTCCTGGAAAAAGATCCCGGTTATTACGGATGGATTATGAATGGTGACTTCCCTCTCTACACGAAAAAGGTGCTTACTGGCATCAAGCTGAGTTCTATTAAGAAATAGGGGTATGAAGATCATCTGCATTGGAAGGAACTATGTGGCTCATGCGAAAGAGCTGAACAATGAGGTTCCTTCAAAGCCTGTTTTCTTCATGAAACCAGACTCGGCGCTGGTAACGGATAACCGACCTTTCTTTTATCCCGATTTCTCAAACGATGTGCATCATGAACTGGAAGTGGTGATCCGCATCGACAGGTTGGGGCGGAGCATTGAAGAGCGGTATGCCAATCGTTATTTTTCTGAAGTCGGATTGGGTGTCGATTTTACAGCCCGTGATTTGCAGAGTGAAATGAAAAGCAAAGGATTGCCCTGGGAAATTGCCAAGGGATTCGATTATTCTGCACCCATCAGCCATTTCTTACCGGTTACACAGTTTAAAGAGCTGCACAACCTCTCCTTCCGGCTGGACTTGAATGGAAAGACGGTACAAGAGGGGAATACCTCCCTGATGATCTTCAGTTTCGAAAAAATTATCTCCTATGTTTCGAGATTTATGACCTTGAAGACGGGCGATCTGATCTTTACGGGTACACCTGCAGGTGTTGGACCGGTCTCCATTAACGACCGTTTGGAAGCTTACCTCGAAGGGGAGAAGATGATGGATTTCCCGGTAAAGTGATGGAACCACCCACCTACCAAGTTCGCAGAATATCTCTTGAAAAGGCATCCGCATTTATTATCTACAGATCCGGGATGGCTATATTGGTTGATTCGGGGAAGAGCGGATCGGAAGAGAAGATCCTCGAGACACTTGCTCAACTGGGACTGGAATCCCATTTGCTAAAACTTCTGATTCTCACCCATGCTCATTTCGACCATGCAGGCTCTGCGGCTAAACTCAAAGAGCTTACCGGATGTAAGATCATGGTACACCATAGTGAATCAGAACAACTCAATGCAGGATTTACCCGGCTTCCTCCCGGAACACGATGGAAAGCAAAACTGCTGGTGGGATTGGGCAGGACCTTTGCCCGCCGTATGGGGAAATACCCTGGAGCGGAACCTGACTTGTTGATACAAGATTCCTTTGACCTGAAGGAATTTGGATTCCCCGGAAAGGTGATCCATACCCCGGGACACACTTTCGGTTCCATGGTTGTACTTATGGATGGAGGGGAATTATTTGCAGGAGATACCCTGTTCGGAGTGGTGGGTAAACAGCATTTTCCACCCTTTGCCGAGGACCTGCCGGCCCTGATAAAGAGCTGGCAACACATCCGCACCCTACCTGTAAAAACTATCTATCCGGCCCATGGCCCATCTTTCCCGGCCGAAAGCTTCCTGGCTGAATTCGATCACGCCATGAAGAAGTATTCCAAAACCTAATTCGATTTCTTCCGTATAGTTGAAATGTTAAGAACTTGTTAAAATCAGAGTGAATGGAGTCTGATTTTTGACTAGT
>CAZURA010000004.1:0-2553 GCA_964622985.1 uncultured Bacteroides sp.
TAACCCCCAATATTACTGAGAAATTCAATATGTTTTAAGTGCATACCCCAGAATACATAATAATACAGGAATTAAATCCTTGAAAAACATAATAAAACAGGAATGTAGATTCTTATACTCCGGATTTATGTGATTATCCCGGTCCGGAATGAGAGCTAACAAGTATATTTCATTTCAATCACTGTTCTCACTTAAAAACTCGTTGTACACTTTCATGTATTCTCTCGGTGGTGTATGCCATTCATGAATTCGGGTTACATTGTTCAGGTCACACATGGAGACAAATGCGTGCAACAACTCTTGTATCTCTTTTTTTGGAATCCTTTTCCCCTCTTCTTCAACAATAGCCCCACGTTTACCGGTCACTTCTCCTTTCGCAATATCGAGTACGGCATAGTCAATCTGCATCCTTACGGTTTGCACCCTGAATCGCAGGTCGGGATAATTCGCGACAGCCTCTTCGGCCTTGTTCAGAATGGTGTAATACCTCTTAATCATCTCTTCGGTGAGGAAGGTATTCCTGTTATCCCACGGGCGACCAAAGATGTTTAAGGTCGCGTCTGTCTTTTCCATGGTATCGTGCATCAAATCGATGTATTCACGAATGTATTTACCTGCTGCTCCATAATATCCATTTACGAAATCATCAATTATGAGATCTACATCCTGGTAAGGATCCCACATAAGTTTTGCCAGGATATAGGCTTTAAGTTCACAAAACTCTCCGCCGCTATCCCGATTGGCCTGCTCAAACATGGCTGTAACCCCATTCCGGTGCAGGTATTGTAAATTGGGCTGAAGCGTTCTTAAATTGGGAAATGGGGCTATCAGATTTGCAAACTGAATGGTATAATCCCAGATAAGGAAATTATCATGGATCTTATACCAGGCTTCCAGATCGGCACAGAATGCAGAATCTCCTTCTTCTATGGGGATATGACGGGGACTACCAATATTGCAGAGTAAAATGTTTACATTTTTCTCGGGCGTAATTCCTTTCGGGGGACGGGTAGAGTACCAGTAGGAAAGCGTTGAAATGGTTTTATCGGGGAATTTCCGGGCCATCTTGTTGACAAAGGGCAGGATGGTTCCCTGGGTGCTGCCAGATTCGTCATAGGCTTTCTGACATATTGGGCATCGGCAATATTGCGCATTATCCATCTGAGAAACTGACCAGTAGGTAAGTTCCGGCCTGTCGTCTATAAAAGTCTTCAGGCTTTCATAAGCAATATCAAAAGCAGCTTCGCTGGAAAAACAGATATCCCCGATATTGTGTTCCTCAGCACTACAAAGCCTTTCCCCGTCAATCATGCTGAATATTTCCGGCTTACTTGCACAATACTCCTCAGGCGGAACCAGGCTGTGCGTAGTATGACACCAATTTCCCCAGTCGCCCTCCAGGTTGTACGAGCCATGGTTATCAAGGCCATGCCATTCCATGTACTCAGGACGATATGCATCGCGGTACAGCACCTCACGAAACTTGAATACGGGAATTTCTTTATCGTTTATATGGTTTAAGCGAATGTTGAATTGTGCCGGAACCACCGAAACTCTTGAGGTGTATTTTCTGCAGCCTAAATATTTTTCAAGAAAGCCATACACCCCGTAAAGCGTGCCTTTCTCTGAGCCGCCGGCAATGGTAAGCCGGCCGTTTTGGGTGCTTAGTACATAGCCGTCTTCTTCGAGTTCTGCAAGGTCCAGTTCAGCAATTTCGGGTCTGTTTACATGGCCAATGTGAATATCGTTCTTTCTTGCCCGGGTATCATCGCTGACTATTTTAAAACCGGCTCCTGTAATTTGATGTAAATAGTTCTGAATCACCACCGACGCGTGTTTTTCCACTTCAGTGGGATCAGAAGGGATTACAATCCTTGATACGGCTTTGCCATTTTTGCATATAGTGACGCTTTCTTTCTGGCTGGAAGTAAATAACAAGACTGCTGCGAAAGACGCAACAATCAGATAGGTGATTGATTTCGTTTTCATTTTCTTGTGTATTGAGCTTTTTGAATGGTTCCAAAATATCTATGATTGCCGATGATTTCGGTGTTCATCAACGGCCGGTTGTATACCCTCAGATGGGCAATTTTACTTGTAATGTTTACCGATTCTCCGGTCATTTTGTGTGTTTCTATGGTGTTGAACTGAAAGTCTTTCATGTCGACCGTATAGCGGCCCCATCCGAACTGACGCACTTCTCTTCCGTTGTTTACCGTACCGTTGATCACAAACTGGATAATCCGTGGTCCATTGTCGACCGTAACAGCAATGCAATGTTCCACACCGGTGGCTTTTATCAGGCCCGGATCGGAGTTCCAGGAGTCGGTTCGCTCTCCATCACTCATGCTGATTTCAATGGCCCCGAATTCGCCTGTTTTCAGTTCAATAAGCTTTCCATTTTTATCTTTTGATGACAGGATCACCTGCCCGGGTGCTAAAGTAGCAAGTACAAGCCTGAAATCTATGGTAAAGCCATCGGCATAGGAGTTTTTTGGATTTACAGGCACTTCTAATGATTTAGCAACATCTACACTTTGTCCCGCATACGTT
>CAZURA010000004.1:2563-89941 GCA_964622985.1 uncultured Bacteroides sp.
ATCCCTCTTCGTGTATTTCTGCTTCTTTCCATTCTGCAACTAAATTGTGTATTGCCGACTCATCGATTTCAAATTGCGACCATAGTGTATGTAAAAACTCATTTGGGATTTTATGACACCGGGCTTCCACTTTATTTGTTTCGGTAATCCAGTATTTTCCGTCCTGCTCTATCAGGTCGGGATAGCTCATTCTGACATGGATGCTGTCTTCATAAAACAGGATTTCGGGCTGGCTCCAGACTATTTTGCCATCTCTTTCAATACCCCCGCTAATCCAGGCAGGATTTCTTACGCCAAAATTCCAACCCCCGTTGTTGTGGTACCAGAACAGGTATTTTCCGTTTTCGCATTTCCATATCCGGGGACAGGCCCTGGGGTTTTTCAGTTTAATTCCGTTTTCGTAGACCGGTGGCTGAGGTGTTGTCCACGATTTCCCGCCGTCTGTGGAATAGGATTCGGCGGGATATCCGGAAACTGTGCGATTCATACAATACAGTGCCCCATTATTTAGCTGAAAGATGTTGTGTTCTGAATTGATTACCCCCAGTTCCGGATTTTTTATTCCCGTATCCGTTTCCGGCAGTAATTTCCATTCTAACTTTTTGGGATTCTTTTCGTTGTTAATATTTTTACAATGAAGCAACCATCCTTCACTGTACTCCAGCATGTATCTTCCGATTTTGGTGAAAGAAAGCAGCATTCCTCCCTCAAAATCAATGGGTTTGCCAATCCCCCAGAATATGCGCACCTCTCCGTTCCAGTCGTTATTCAAATCGACAGATGTAAGTGGGACATCTATCCGGTACCGGTCCGACCAGGTTAGACCGTCATCATCGGTGTATTTATAACAATACCACCCCAACATGTCTTCCCGGATATTTTTCTTTCCGTTCAGTTCATGAATCTTATCCCCGTTATACGTATAAAAAATATACACCCTTCCATAATCAGTCAGGTAGGGCATGGCCCAGGAAGCTGACTCTTTTTGCGGTTCTTCAATTCTTACCGGTTCTGACCATGTTTTACCCTGGTCTTCACTTATGCAGCTCACGATGTGCTGTCCTTTGCTGCCTTCGTGGCCAGCGTTTGTTGTAAATACACATAACCATTTCCCGTTTTGAAGTACAACAACATAAGGTTGATCGCAATACCCATAGGAATAGATTGAATGACCAAATTTTGCATTGCGCCAATCCTGGGATTGCGCGTAACAGGAAATGGTAAGAACGATTTGAATGGCTATAGAAGCGAGTGCTGTTTTTGTTATCAGTTTCATGATTTTATTCCTGAATTAAATGACTAATTTAATCATCCATCCGGAAGAATTTCACGAAGCTTTCTGATATGATCCGGACCTATTCTGCAACACCCTCCAATGATATCAGCCCCCAGGCTTATCCATTCTTTTGCCATCTCTACAAACAATACCGGATCTGAGGTTCCCAACCAGGTCTTGGTGCTGGCATTATAGGCTTCCCCAGAATTGGGATATACGATTATTTTCTTTGTCCCGGAACTCGGTTTCAAGACCTGTATCAATCCGGAAATATATGCGGGGGATGTACAATTGACACCTGTGGCCAAGACATTAGAGTGATCAGAAAATAAAGAGACACACTCATCGATCTTCGTTCCATCACAAATATGCCATTCATCCTTGCAGGAAAATGAGATCCAGGCAGCTTTATCGACCTGTGCTAAAATTTCTGAGAGCACCCTTGCCTCCTGGAAGCTTGGGATAGTTTCGCAGGCAAGCAGATCTGCGCTTGACCTATCCAGCAAGCTGAATCTTTCCCAGTGAAAATCTTTAAGCGCGTCATCAGATATATTATAGTTCCCTCTGTACTCAGAGCCATCAGCCAGGTACGCCCCATAAGGCCCGATACTGGCCGCTATCAGAGGTCTGCGTGCAACAGATTTTTCATCCATATGCCGGTCAATGGCCATTTCCGCCAGCTTAACCGATCTGATTAACAGCTCCTCAGCCTTTCCACCATCGTAACCAGCTGCCACTAATCCCGGGATGGCCGCCTGGTAGCTGCTGGTGGTGATGCACTGTGCACCTGCTTCAAGGTAGGTGTGATGCGCCTGAATAATCGACTCAGGATCTTCTTCCAATAACTTTGCAGTCCACAACTTATGATTCAAATTGTGCCCCAGTTGTTCCAGCACGTTGGAGAGTCCTCCATCAATAAGTAAAGGATACTGAATTGTCATCTCATCTCATTTCTGAGTAAGTTAAAAAAAACAAAGGAAAATGAGCCAGCATATTTGAGAACCAGGAGGATGTTCTGCTTCCACAAACACCAGTATATCACCGGTATTTTCATGGCCAAATTCCAGTTGATGATGGCCCATAGTCTACACACAAGCAATACATTGAAATAATAAATCCTGATGATATAATTGATAGTTCTTACTTAAAGAAGGAAGAAGTATTGTATTTTGAAAAGTGAAACGTCCATGACAATAATTACGTACGATTTTCTATGAATGGTGGTTGTGAGACTGATTTCAACTAAATTTGTTTGCATGCAGTTTACCGATTACACGTTGAAAAGGTAAAAAAATGGATAGTATTAAACATTGTTCCGATGAATTATTGTGTGGTATCGATGGTGGAGGCACAACTACGAAAGTGGTAGTGTGTAATCCGGAAGGCCAAATGGTTCATTCGTTTCAAACCGGAACGATAAATCATTATGGCGCAGGTATTCCAAAAGTAAGGGAGAATTTTGCAGTCATAGCAGCCAGGCTCATTGAAGAGTCTGCTTGTTTGCCAGGGACCATTTTCATTGGTAATTCAGCGCTGGATGGACATGCCGAAGATGCATTGGTTCAGCAGCTTACTAACGGTGTGTTCCATCCTTCAAAAGTTGTTTGTCATTCCGATGTTTATATTGCCCTTCTTAGTTTTACGATGGGAAATCCGGGAGCCGTTCTAATTTCGGGAACAGGCTCGATGGCTTGTGGAGTTGATGCTGAGGGAGTTTATCATACTGCAGGTGGCTGGGGACAGGTACTGGGCGACGAAGGGAGCGCATACCATATGGCACTGCAAGGGATTACAGCCGCCCTGCGCGCTTATGATGGTCTTTCAGAACCCACTCTGCTCAGCGCCAGTGTGATGCAGTTTTTCGACCTGAAAAAGATGTCCGAGATCATCGATAAAATATACAATCCGCCGGTTGAGAAAAGCGTTATTGCAGCTTTTGCTCCTGAAGTGGAAACCGCTGCAAACGAAGGAGATACGGTTGCCCTGAACATTATTGAAACCGAGGCAGAGTGGCTGTATAAACTTGCCCTTGCTATTACTCGTAAGTGCAAAACCAAAAACCTTGGATATTATGGCAGTGTACTCATCCATAACGACAGGATTCGTTCGAAGCTTTCGGAAATGCTTGAAAAGCAATCTATTAGTTTGCAGGTTCCGGGATTTAAACCTGAAATTGGCGCACTGATTGGCGCTTTTCGCGAATCGGGCAACCATGTTACAGATTCAGTGATAAATAATTTTTTGAAATACAGATGAAAATAAATCAAATGAGAAAAACACATCAGTATATAACAAATATCCAAAACCTGATTAACCGTGTGCTCGAAACCCAAATGGATAACATCGATGAAGCTGGTGCGGTAGTGGCCGAAACCATAATGAGCAATGGCTATGTGTATACATTCGGAACAGGCCATTCCCACATGATGGCCGAAGAACTGTTTTACAGGGCCGGAGGGCTGGCAAGGATTTACCCCATTCTTGAAGATGCTTTGATGTTACACAACGGCGCAATTAAAAGTACAGAAATGGAGCGGCTTAAGGGTTATGCCGAACTTATTCTCGAAAGATATGAGTGCGAAGAAAAGGATTGCCTGATTATTGCTTCGAACTCTGGCCGAAATACCGTAAACATCGATATGGTTAAAGCAGCCCATAAGCGGGGTATGAAAGTTATCGGACTTACCAATCTGATACATTCCAAGGCACAGAAATCGCGTCATGTTTCGGGGTCGAAGCTTTACCAGATTGGAGATATAGTGCTCGACAACCAGGGTTGCCTGGGCGACGCTTCGGTATATATTGACGAAATCGACCGTAATATTGCAGCCACTTCAACTTCAATCGGGGCCATGCTCTTGCACTCTGTTGTTATTTCTGCAGTTGAAATAATGATTGAAAAAGGCCACATACCCGAAGTTTTTTCATCGAGCAACCTCGATGAGGGCGATGAGATAAACGATAAAATCCTGGCCAAATACAGGTCGCTTGTAAAGCCTCTGTAATCGGGGGTGAGTTGATTTTGTATTGCGTAACAATATCTTGACTTAGGGTATAGTTTATTGTAATTTTATTTATATCTAACCCCAAAATCAGCTATCATGAGAAAACCACTGGTTATTACAGCCCTCCTCCTGTTTGCAGGAATTGTTTCTGGCCAAACACCAAAGAAAAGTGTAGTCGTTGGTACATTTGATTCTCGTGCCATTGCAATCGCTTATTACAGAACAGAAGCGACCGCAAGTTATTTCGAAGGTCTAAAATCCGAACATGCAAAAGCGGTAGCATCCGGGGATCAGGAACGTATCAAGGAATTGGAGGCCGAAGGTGAGGCATCACAGGCTTTGATTCACAAACAGAGCTTCAGCACCTGGTCTGTGGATGATATTTTGGAAACAATCAAAGGAAAGATCCCGGAAATTGCAAAACAGGCAGATGTTGACCTTATAGTCTCCAAATGGAGTATAGTCTACAAGCATTCAGGGATTGAGTTCGTTGATGTTACCGATGTAATGGTGAAACACTTTAACCCGGATGAGCAAACCCTGGGGATAATAGAACAAATAAAGAAGCAGGACCCGGTTCCACTTGAAGAACTCGAGAATACGAAATAAATATGTTCGCCAGAGCTTGAAGGCAATGGTGTCCATCAAGTGCTCTCTAATATCCGAACCAGATCATTATTGATATATACAATTTCATTTCCGATATGCTTCAGTTCTAGTACCTGTATATTGCATAGCTGGTCCAGATATTTTTTTGCCGTATTCCTGCTTTTTATCTTATCGCTGACAAGATGAATCGCTTTTATGTATGGTTGTGTAAAAATGGCTTCCATGACTGCGAAATCGAGATTTGGGATGTGCTTTTCAATATGAGATCGGGTAGCCTCAAATTGTTGTGTGATTTCTTCAATCTTCATCACTGTGTAATTAGCAGTTTCATCCACAGCAGTTAGCATATATGACAGCCATCTTTTCCAGTCTCCACGGCTGGATACTCCGTTTAGGTGGTGATAATAACTGTCCTTGTTGTTGATTATATATTTGCTCAGATAGAGAATGGGGTGGCTCAGCAAGCCTTGATTCATCAGTATCAGGGTATTCAGTATTCTTCCTGTTCTGCCATTGCCATCTGGAAATGGATGTATGGCTTCAAACTGATAATGCCCAATAGCCATCTTCAGTAGCGGATCAAGATTGTATTTTTTATCATTGTTTAGAAATGTCAATAGATTGTTTAGCAATTTTTTCAGGATATCATCGCCTTTTGGGGGAGTGTAAACGACTTCTCCACTTGTGATACTTTTACCTCCTTTGATTATCCTGACATTCGAGTGCTCTGACCTGATTCCTGTCTGAGTTTGCTTTATGTTTTGATAAATCCGAATGATTGTTTTAAGATCAATGTGATCATGCTTGGTTATGTGTTCGACCCCTGTCCATAGTGATTCCCGATACCTCAGTACTTCTTTCGCTGTTGGTGAAATCTGGGTATCTGTGGTCGAGATTGCTTTATACAATTCATCATCGGTTGTAAATATGTTCTCAATCTCTGAACTTGATTTGGCTTCCTGCAAGGAAATCGTATTCACCAGCATCAGGAGATTTGGTAATTTTCTAGAAATCCCGTCAAGTTTGCCCAATGATCTGTGTGCTTTTGCCAATAATAGAAGAACCTCCTTGTCGTAGATTTTACCATCCTCCGGAGGTAAAGGAGGAAGTTGGTTAAATGGTGAAGTTCTTTCGAAGGTCATCGATGTATCAATTCGTTCGCACAAAAATACGCATAATTTGTGCAAACAGCGTTTTTCCTGTCAAATACTATCAAAAACATGATGAAGCTGGAATACCAGTCGCAAATATCACTGCCAGCTAAAAGGGAGATTCAGGAAATCCTTATGGGTACCTCGCCATATCCATTCCATCTTTTTGATCGCGTACTGATCCTTCCTGAGCGAGTATTTCTTTCACTTTGTTTCGTAAATGTCCCAGGATCACCCAGGGCGGACTGATGCCGATTGTTCTGAATTGCTCATTCAAAAGAGTTACACCTAACATACTCATCAGTGCTCCCGGTACCCCATGACCGGTACAATCTGCACTATGACCACTTTATAGCCTTCGTATTCGATATTAAATTGAAAACTGACTACCGTCCCAGTCCTCCTCCTTTGGTATCGCTGTCAATTTCTGCTTCGTGTCCGCTCTTTTTGATGGCCCGTCCTTTATTGAATTTGTAGGAATACATGATCTGGATAAACCAGGAAGCATCAAAATACTGGGTGTTCTCCGAATATATTATGGGTGTTTCGGTAATGACCTTTGAAAACCTGATGGTTTTTGAAAATGGC
The DNA here is from genome assembly GCA_964622985.1 of uncultured Bacteroides sp. Classification (GTDB taxonomy): domain Bacteria; phylum Bacteroidota; class Bacteroidia; order Bacteroidales. Next base: position 9,193 of record CAZURA010000004.1, read on the forward strand.
AGCAAATAGAAAAATCCTATGGTGTGGTTTTTGATATTCTGCTGCGCTCCGAAACCATATATTGCGGGACTATAGGATATGGTTTGTGCTGAACGTCTCGCTCCATTGTAATTCAACATGGTAAACACATTCAGTTTTTTCTTAAACAGGGGTACAACTACAAAGCTGTTAATACGGAATGAAGAATAATCACGCGCCGGAATATTCGAAATGGAATCGGAATAGGCATTGAAATGGCCTCTGTAAATACTACCATTGATATTAAATGCCGAAATGGTGGAACTCAATCCAAATCCTTGCTCGAAGCCCGACAGCAGATTCTCGGGGGAAGTTATAAGAGACAGAGCTCCGGTGCTTGAGGCCACACCCAGTGTTGAACGGTTATCCACCTTATCCGAATAAAACTCATGATAGATATAGGGAGAAACATTAACCTTTTTGATATTCAACGTATACGTGAGTTGTAATCTGTCTTTTAGTTCCGGTTCCAGAAAGGGATTACCCGTTGAAACACTGAAATCATTGTTCAGTTTTTCAAAAGGATTCAACCGGTATATGTTTGGACGATTAATTCTCCTGTTGTAAGTAAATTTCGCCGTATGCTTTGCATTGAACTTGTACAACAGGTTTGTGGAGGGTAAAAAGGTGGTATACTGTGAACTAATGTCATCATTAATGTTGATGATGCTGTTTTCAACCCGGAGGGTGGTCTGAAGAGAGAATTTTTTCAGTTTCCAATAGAGACTGGCATAACCTGCATTTCTAAACTCTCCGTAATTGTACAGGTTACTGCTGGCTGCATCATTGGTTTTGTAATCATAATCTATCCATTGGTGATAGAACTTATAACCGGCTTCCAGGCGCATATCCACCCCGATAGGTTGTATGTAATCGATCTTTGCGCTGAAATAATCCCGGTCATTTATAGTCAGCTCATTTCTGTTGGTTGAATCTGACGGGATCTGACCCTGGGAGGGAAATAGCCATTGTGAAAAGATGTTATCATCCGTGGAATTAAAAGTATAGTAATTGGATTCAACGATCAATTCCTGTATGGGTTTCCTGAACTTTTTACGATAAAACAAAGAGGTATTGGACTCTGAGCTTCCGGTTTCAGTATTGGTCTCGTTCTGACGGGTATTAATCAGTGTGTTATCCATGGAAATATCACCGTGATTATAAATACTCATCACATTGGAGAATGGTTTGTAGCTGTAGTTGAGGCTCAGAGTACTGTTCTTACTTGGATAATAATCGAACCCCGCATTCATGGACGAAGCAGCTATTTCAAAATCTCCGGTACCAGCCATATCAAGAATGGAGTCGACTGGCAGGGTTTCTGAAGGAAGGGTAAGTCTGCTGTAATCATTACTTGAAACATTCAGGTTTTGAATAAACGAATAGCCTGAAATATAAAAAGTTACCTTTTCAAGCCCATAATCAAGACTGCCCATTGCGCCTAGGGTGGTTTTATTGAAGGGTTTCAGCTGCATGCCAAATAATCCGTTGATCCCCATCCGTGCCTCGGGTTTAAGAATCACATTGATGACACCTTCAATATTACCTTCATATCTGCCCGAGGGGTTGTGGATCACCTCCACAGATTCAATATCACCAGGGCGGATCCTGGCCAGGAACTCCTTGTCGCGTTGCTTCCCGTCAACCTGAATGATAAAATTGCTTTTTCCGTTCAGGGTCACATTATTATTGAAATCCACTTGTACAGAGGGTATTTTTCTGAGCACATCAAATCCGTTGGTTGATGTCTTCTCAATTTCAGGAAGAATCTCATATACGGTCCGGTCGACCAATTCCTGTGCCCTCACATAATTACCGGTGATTACCACATCTTCAATAGTCTCAGCCTTTACTACCAGGAAAATCGTATCTGCCCGGATCTCATTCTGCCCTTCCGACAACTCAATTCTCTTTCCTCCATCTTCAAATCCTATAAATGAGGCTTTAACAAAATAGGTACCCGGTGTAATCTTATCAGCTGTGTATTGTCCGTCCAGATAGGTGATAACCCCTTTTACCATTGTTGAATCGGGAAGGCTAAGCACAACCACGTTGGCAAATTCCACGGGAGTTTTTTCCAGCATATCATATACGTACCCTTTAATGGACTGAGCATATGTATTATAAAACTGGAATGCTAAAATCAATAAAATAAAATTCTTCTTCATCCTACTGGATAGATATGATCTCACTCTCATTCTTCATCTCCATGGGAATGGTCAGTGTATTGCCCTGAGCGTTTACTGTTATTTCCCCCTTTAACTGTTGCTTAATCGTTCCTTTGATGATCCAGCCGGTTTCGGGATCAATGGTTAATTCACTTTTCCCAAGTCCACGGATATCAGGAGTTATCTGTGCTCCACTCATTTCCAGTGTTCCGGGAGCCGTTTCCAGCACCTGTTCTCCCGAGATTTTGGCAGATTTTTTATCGATGCTTTCAAGTTTGTATACACTATTCTGGATAAAATTCATGCCTCCACCGGAAAGGTTGAGCCCCACCTCCCAGCTGTCGCCAATCTTGACTTCTTTCCCGGGCAGGAATGCTGTTGCCGATTCAATCATACCTGCCAAAGCTTTCTCCTCAAGCATTCCTTCGGCACGACTCAGGATAAATCCGGCCATCTGACCCTGAATCGTATCTGTACCCTTCATAATCTCTCCTTTTACAGGTTCCAGATTCATGAACTGGATCACTTTGCCGTTGTTGCTCATTTTAACCAGAAAAGTGCTGTTTGACATTCTGTTCATTATGCAGCCCAGGATCATTGCAGGATCTTCAGAACTCAAATCGCCCGGATTAACAGAGCTGAATTCCATTGGGGGCTGGTTAATTACGCTTATGATCGTATCAAACCGCACTTCATTGATCATTTCCCCTTCCATTATTTTAAGAGGTTTTATTGAAAAAACTGTAGTGTTGTTGGTTTGCACAGACTGTTCATTACCCATTACGGTCTGTATGGTATTCTGAACTGTAACGCTTTTCAGGCGGTATACCTGGTTTGGTTCCAGGTTTAAGGTTAGATCAGCCTTTTTTTGAGCAACTCCCGAAATGGAAGATATGATCACCAGGATCAGAGCAAAGATGTTTCTCATAATATCAGATTTGTTCAAAAGTAGCTATTTCCATCGAAATTGGATGCGAGCAACATCATTGAACTGAATACGTTTAATAGGTAGAAATACCAAATGGCCATGAAAACGTTAAGCTTTTTGCTGTTACTATGCATCCCGGTGATCGGCTATTCCCAGGTTCTCCCCGAGGAGGAATTTCATATGTTGGTCCATAGTGCCCAGGAGAATTGTGAAGGCGCATACGAAAGCGTTGTTCGGAGCATCAACGAAGAATTTGCCAGTTCCATCTGGGGCAAGCAGGTCAGGTTTAACCAGGCGGACATTATCCGGTTCTTTAAGCATTCCAGCGGAGAAAAGGTCTCAGCGGGTGTGGATCTTACCGGAAGTAATAAAAAAAGCTGGGCCTATGAATATGATCAGAAAACTACTGCAGACCTCATGACTGGAAAGGGGATTAAGGTGACCACCTCATATAACACCCTTTGGATTAGCGCCAACCAGGTCCTGTTACATGGTGAATACAATGAAGAGGGACGTAAAACCATCCTGGAGCTATACTGTCCCACACAAAGTGTTTTTGAAATGCTCAGAACCGGGAAGACCCAGAGCATTGAGTTCTTAATCACCGGATACAGGGGGAGTGTTTCTGCAAACAGCACAATCTATGGTATTCTGACCCATGTTCACTCCGAAAAACAGGTAGTTGAATGTTCAAACGGACATGAATTCGACAAAGGTCTGGGATACAATTTCTGTCCTACCTGCGGGGAACCCTTGAAATGACAACCTCCCTAGCCAACGGACGACAAAGAAGCTTACAGGTATCTGATTATTCATCGATTCTGCTTGAACAACTTTGTCACACCACCCTTCAATACTTGTGTCCCATTCCGTTTGCATAAGAGGTCCTTAATCCAGAGTGAATCTAATAGAATTATATCGTAATTTCATGTCTCCAGGATTCAAGGGTTTTGAATACAAAGATTGCCACCGCCTTACTTCTGATGATTCTTTTATATGGATCATTTTCAGGCTGCAAAAAGAGCCCTTCTTCGCAAATATGGCCATATGCCAGATTCTCTGCCGACAAGACGATCGTGGAAACGGGTGATACGATTTGGTTTTTCAATGAATCAGGGAACGCCACATCCTATCTCTGGGATTTCGGAGATGGGAGCAGTTCAGCAGAAGAGAATCCGCATCACGTTTATGAAGATCCTGGAAAGTATATCGTCGTGTTGGATGCTGAAAGAGGTGATGTTACCAGTAAGTTTTCAATCGATATACTGGTTAAAAATCTCACGGTAATGACCTATAATATCGCCATTGGGGGTGGGGTCGTTCAGGAGGTCCTTGATATTGCCAGGGCACATGGACATACCGAATACCTTTCGAACAGGATTCCAGAGATTCTCACCGTTATCAGGGAGGTGGACCCTGATATTCTCGGGATCCAGGAGGCGTTGCTTTGGGACTATTTTGACCCTCCCTATTACAGGCAGTTCGCCGATTCATTGGGTATGGAGCACCTCCTCTACCTTGAACATGAAGAGGCTGAATTCAATGGCATTTGTATCTATTCAAAGTTCCCGATTGAGTCATACAGTTTCCAGTTATACCAGCCTTGTAAGACTGTGGAATGGAATGGCGCAGCCATGGTAAGAGCTGTAATCAGAATTGATTCAGAAACTACAATGGACGTTTATGTGTGTCATATTTCACCTCATCACGGTGAAGAATCCACTTCATGTCAGTTGGAGGCCATTTCCGATACGATTCTGAATAACCCGAATCCGCTGACCATTCTGATGGGTGACATGAACTTCGGTTGGATTGAAAAAGAAGAAACATTTCCCCAGTTCTTGTTCAGTGCTGATCTACATTGCCTGCTTTCAGGAGATGAATCAGAGGTCGTTAGGGGAGTGGATATGATCTGGGCATCTGAGCCCCTTTATAACCAGTCGAGATTATTTAATTATTATACAGTCGATAAAATTTTCGACCAGGAGATTCTACAGTTGCTGCCGGAGGCTTCAGACCACTATCCAGTAATTGCCTATTTTGGGTTTTGAGAGCCTTTCGTATGGTGTGAGAATAGCTTCTTCCAATGTGATTTCCTTTTCATCACGAACGTATTTACCCATTAGCCGGGCAAACGATATATGGTTGCCGGGGGCGATTGAATAACTTTTCTTTGAAATGAATGTCCGGCTTTTTACATTTACTTCAATGAACAAGTGATTCAAATACAGGTAAATAATGAAAGCCACCTCATCCAGGATTCTTTTACTCGGACTATTCACGATCTTATTTCTTTCCGCACATGCACAGAACCTCAGCTATACCACAGCCGGGGGACTGAAAATGGGATTTGGTCTTGGCTATTCCAGTCAGGCATCAGACATAGAGAATTCAAAAGGTGGCGGATTTGATTACTGGTTGGGAACAGCAATTTATCAACAGGATAATGCCTTTTTTGCTTTAGACTGGAGATTCCGATTTCTTGCCGGGTATAACCGGGCCTATGATCACAGGGTGAACCCTGATGGAAATTATGACAATATTCAGCTTACCCATTTCAATTACGACCTGGAATTGGCTTTAACCCTTAATCGTCTTCGTGAACGTACGAGGATCATTCTAAGCGGATTTGCCGGAGCAGGCATCACGCATGGAATAACCTCGGCGGATCTGCTGGATGCGTCAAATAGTGCCTACGATTACTCTTCGATCCTTCCCAACAGGGAACCTTCGGAAGTTCTGGATGATCTCTATCAACTGACCGATCAGGATTTCGAGACCCGCCTGGTGAACAAGGCAGCCGTTCTACCTACAGCGGGGATCTATTTAGGATACCAGTTCACGCCGCATTTTGCAATGGGTCTGGAGCATAAAATGAATTTTTCCCTGAGCGAGAATAACAACACCTTTGGGATTGATATGGATGACCGGATTTTAGAGGGATCTTCACTGGACTGGAACAACTATACCAGTGTTATATTCAAATGGGCACTTGGCAGAATTTCAGGCCAAGGCCGCATTCCTGCTTCTGAATCACATTTCATTCCGGCCCGGGAAGTATATCCCCCGCAGGTTGAAATAGTGGAACCTCATACCAATCCCTATGAAACCTCTGAAAGTAATGTGAAAGTCGAAGCCCGGGTCCTTAATATTGCAGGCAAAGAGAACATCAAAGTAACGATGAACGGGCAAAACCAGGACTTCCTGTATTACTCCTCAATCAACCGCATCGTGATCAACACAGACCTTCGAATGGGCAGTAATTCCCTGGATATTCTCTGTCAGAATGAGGCCGGAAGCGACAGCGACAATCTAATCCTTGTCCTTCGTACTCCATCGGCTAAGAATCCACCAGAGCTCAAGTTTATCAATCCTCCCTCAGCAATACAGGTTGAACAAGAATCATACACCGTAAAGATACAGAGCAGCAACATCGCATCAAGGGAGGATTTGACCCTTTTGGTGAATGGAAAAGGGGTATACGACTTTGATTACGATAATAATGGGATCATTACCCTGAACATTCATTTGAATGATGGTAGGAATGAGATTACGGTAAGCGGAAAAAATATAGACGGGACTGCCTCAGACAGGACGAATATTACTTATGTATCGGACGAGCGGGGCTTCCCACCTGCAGTGAACATCGTCCGGCCTTATGCAGCCCGCCCGCGGACCTATGAGTCTGAGGCAGATATCCAGGCAGAGATCAGTAATGTGGAATTACTCAGTGATATCAACCTGACCATAAATGGTATCAATACAAATGATTTCTCCTTCAACCGGACCACAAAGAGATTGATAGCAACAATCCCGTTGAATACCGGTACTACCCGGATACATATCAGTGCCCGGAACAGGTTTGGCTCGGATAGTGACTCAAGGATCATCGTCAGAGAGACCCCATATGCAGTGACGCCATCTGTGGTGACCCCAACTGTGGTGACCCCAACTGTGGTGACCCCAACTGTTGTGACGCAACCTGTCGTAACGCCACCTGTTGAAACCCGTACAGTTTCAACCCGCCCGGTTGAAACCCGTCCAGTGGATCCCCAACCAACTGAAACCCGACCCTGTCCAACACCTGTAATCTCATTCTCGGTCACGGAAACCGAAACATCCCAGCTAAGGGGAAGAGTAAGAAATGTCCAGTCCCGGGATGACATTCTGCTTTCGGTGAATGGAAGACCATACGACAACTTCAGATATTCTCCATCCACCAGAGAAATCCAGGCAAGCCTAAACTTTAATCCCGGAACTCACACCATAGTTATCGATGCATCGAATGAATGCGGAAGTGATAGGAAATCAAAAACCATTTCCATTGCTGAACCCTGTGTTCCTCCAACGGTTAACTTCACCATTTTGAAAGTCAGTTCTGCAGGAGCAACTCACCAGCTCAATGGTAAAATAGAAAACGTGAAGAACAAGAACCAGGTAACGCTCACTGTCAATGGAAGACCGAGTAATGGATTCCAGTTCGTGCCCTCCACAGGGGTAATCAGGAGAAGTTTCAGACTTAATCCGGGTTCACACACGATCATGGTAAGTGCATCCAATGAATGCGGAAATGTTAATAAGCCACTACAGGTGCAGGTCGAGGAAAGAGAGCAAGACGAGCCTGTTGATGAAATAGTTACAAATCCGGATGTAGGCTGGGTGAGGATCAATCCGGGCAATGCACCCTGGGAATTTTGTCTGCAAACTACGGGGGCTACATATGATAGGACCCATCTTTCAACTCCCAATTTCTCATACTCAGGGAGTGCCAGTAGTTTATTCATCAAACCAATCGCAGGTGGCGGTACGGCGAAAGTAAACGGCAAAGCCTACAACCTTAATCCCGGGCAATACTACCTCTTCAGGGGCACTGTGAGGGTTCAGGTCACAAATAGCCGCCGGGGAGCCATGGGACAATGGTCGGTCTACATAGAATCCGGCACTCCGCCTTCAACAGGTAAGGGTAATAACAGGCCAAAGAGTCCATGTGAATCAGGAGGGAACAGGAGGCGGTGAGCAAACCCATTAAAACTCTTAAGCCAAACACACAAACAACATCTGTCTGTGCATTGTACCCACTCCATTTTTCATATGCATCGTCAATCAACTTCCTCTGATTCTCCATCGATTCCGCTTGAACGGTCAGGTTGATAACATTCTTTAAGAAATTCAGTTATGAGCGCACGAGCATCCGTCTTCAGGACAAGGGTTCGACTCCCTGTAAAAAGGGCAGTTTTTCCGCTGTTTTTTCCCGAAAACGTATCCATACGTATGACCTGAAAATTTGGGGAATGAGATAGAACCTTGAGAGATAACCAATTATTAGGGGTGGGTTATGGTCTGATACGACCTCGAACCCAAATATTGAATTTTTGCTAAGATTTAGAAGTATTCTTGATGTGGTAATCGTTCATTTGCCGTAAGAAAGATACAACATGCAATTTCTCACTAAGAGACATGTCAGCAGTCATAGATGAAAACACATGTTGCATTTTGGGCAGGATTATTTGAATCTTCTGTTTTCCTGTTTCAGTAATGCGTATCCGCTTTGCCCTTCCATCATCAGGATCATCAAATTCTACTATGAATTCCCTTTTTAAAAGTCTCTTTAAAACTTCAATCCCTGAAGGTGGTTCAAGATGGTGCATTTTGATGAGTTCCATCTTCCTGTAACTGTCTACGAGACTAAGATGATACAGGAAGCTAAAACCTTCGGGTGAAGATAATTCTGACTCACCCAATGCTTCCTTTGCATATGCCTTGTAATGTCTGTTTTGCAATGCTAAAAGGAATGATAATTCCATATCCAGAACATCATGATCATGATTTGATTGATTGGCATGTTCGTCTGCAAACAGCTTTGAATTTAGCCAGATGATGAATGAGTTTAAGTCTATTTCACTGTCTGGATTCTCTTCAGTAAATGTTTCAAACCATTGGATTAACTCATTGATGACCTTAAATGATGTTTTCATGATGTAAAAATAACTATAATACTTCAAATAAATAATAAAATACCGATTAAATGTATGTAAACGATATAAAATGCTTATATTTGTTTCGAAAACATAGTAATCTACAGTATTATTATTAAAATTGAATAAAATGAAAGCAAAACCGTATGTAGTAGCTGAATACTACTATCCAAAAAGTGAGCATGTTGATGATGTTATGAATATTTTGGTCGAAACATCTGCCATGATTAAGGATATGGATGGTGCATTGATGAGCATGTCCCTAAAGCCAGAGAAGAAAGATGGTCCTATTACAGGTATTTCCATGTGGGAGAGTCGTGAGATATTCACTGCATTTATGAGAAGTGAACACATGGAAAAGATCATGAAATCTGGTTTGTCTGATAAGGTGAAGGGTTGGACATCAAGCATCAAAGCTGATCTGTTCACTATTGAACAAGCTTGGCACGTTGAATCGCACGATTAGCGTACTCATAACACCATACCAATATGCTTAATGTCCCGAAATTTATGTCTGGACATTTTCTATTTAGCGAAATCGAACCCTAGCCATCATTTAGGGAAGGTGCAAGACAATTCGTACCTTAGTGATGATAAAGCGTTCTTTCAATGATATAGAAGCTCTGTTCGAAAAAACGTATACTTGCGATTTCGACCTTACAGCTAAGTTGCTGAATGATAATTCATATTGGGGTGTGAGAAGGTAGTTCCCGCAGCTCCACTGAAGTGCCAGATCATCAGGTCTGGCGTTTTCATTTATTCTTGTTGGTTGATTGGTTCCAGGTTAATCCAGAATCATCCGTTCCACTCACCACTTCTTTCAGGGAAAAATGGATATAGGTAAAGCATTCCGGAACGTGTGAATCCCAAACGCCATGCGGACTCCAGGCCCAACCCCCGGAATCGTCGGCCGGAGGAGCCTCTTTGTACTGGTTAAACCGTGAAAAATCCATTCGCCAGATATCGTGATCCTGCGGGGGAAGGCTCCGGTTATCCCCTTTTGCCAGCACTGTCATCCCTGACCATGGCAGGGCCAGTTCAACGGTCCAACCGCGGTCCCGGTCCCGGTCATCATTGATGGTCCCATCTAAAAATACAGCACTTTGTAAACCCGGGAAGTCCCAGTTGAAAAAACCGGTCCGGAGCCCCCGCGGATGTGATGTATAACCCACTCCGTTAAACGGTTCGCTCCCCGGTTGGTCATTGCTTAATCCTGGTAACGCACTGTATCCTCCTTTTTCATATGCTTCATTCCAAATGAAAAGTACTTCGTAAATAGTTCCAAAAGCATTGATTTCAAATTCGTAATAGGCATCACGTCCCGCAATAAAAAGTTCAACATCATTGTTTTGATAGATCGGGGCATCTCGTTCTGTTAAAGTGGCTTGCAAATCCGGTTCTTCTATCCAGTAGGCCACATACAGATATTCTTCATCCCACAGCAAAGCAGCCCTGGTGTCATGGATTGTCTCCGTTCCGGAAATCAGATCACGGAAAGAGGGGGAACGCGGAGCATTCTGCCAAACGGTTTCATCGAGGCGACCATCGATTTGAGGTTTGACAGCTGTTCTGTAAGCCGTATATTGGGGTATCTCATTCTCCGCACAGGGTGGGTGTGTGATGGTATCCGAGGGGAGTAAAACATCCCTTCCGTGATTTTGTGTTGTGGCTGATGGGTTCCTGGTGGGTTCACCGTACGAATTGGCTGGTGAGGTGCCTTTGCAAAGCATAAGTAAGGCAACCATAAGGCATACATAATGTTTCATTGGCAATTATCTGTTTTTTTTAGTGGATCACAATGTATTCATAAATTTAATGTATTTTGAAAACAAACCATTTTCGTTATGAAAAGAAGATCATTTTTATCCAATGGTATGGCCATGGGCCTGATCCCATTTTCATTTGGGGCTATTCAAAGCGATAACTCAACAGAAGAAGTAGTAGAAAAATCTCAATCCGGAAAGCCTCACAAAGGGAAGGTGCTGGCTGCCATCCAGCCCCACTGTGATGATATTCCGATTTTTGCGGGGGGTACTGTGGCAAAGTTAATCAACGAGGGTTATACAGGGTACCTTATCAGGACGAGCAATGATGACCATGCCGGCCGGGGGAACACCGCAGGAGAAGTGATCCTCAATAATGAAAAAGACAATGAAAAGGTAGCTACTGCATTGGGATTGAGTAAAGTGTATGATCTTGGTTACCGCAATCACAGAATGGACAATATCAGCATCCAGGAATTGAGGGGCCGGTTGATCTTTCTTTTCAGGATGCTTAAGGTCGACACCGTTGTTTCGTACGACCCGTGGGGCCATTATGAGGAAAATCCGGATCACTATGTTACGGCCAGTGCTGTCGAATCGGCCTGCTGGATGGCCGGTGGTCGGTTGGATTACCCGGAGCATATGGATGCCGGGATAAAGCCCCATTCAGTAAGGGAAAAGTATTACTATGCCCGCGGCCCGCAGCTTGTAAACAGGATTGTCGATATAAGTGAAACCATTGACCAAAAAGTGGAGTCCAACCGGGTAATAGTCACTCAGGGGCCCGGGGGTGATGCCGGAGTAAGATTAAGAGAACGTTTGAAAAAGGAAGGTAAGCACCTGCCCATATTGGGGGAGAATAACGAGAATGCCAACAGAAATTACATTAAAAACATTGTCCTGGATATTGACTCTCAAAGAATACGGGGAGTCCCTTCAGATAAAGAGGTTGGAGAAGCAGTTGGCCTGGAGTGGGCCGAACGGTTTCACTATATTGGTCCCCGGGAGTCGAATCTGGAGGAGTATATCAGGTCAAATGCCCTGGATATGTAATACCAACAGATGAGCGTGTGAAACACGCTTACGCTTCCTCCACCACCTTCCAGCCTATCTCATCGGCCAGGGCATATGCTGATTCTTTCAGATCGCCATAGAAAGTGACCCGGTGCCATCCCCATTGGTCCCACATAGTGAAAAGTTTTTCAATGTCCCCCACAGGTTCGGCACATAATTTGGTCCTGCAGGCACGGTCATCCGGATCGTTATTCCTGCTGACGGCCTGGTGCAGCAGAATCTCTTTCCTCTCCTGGTTGATTTCCAGGGAGGTAGTCATATGGTCTACGGGGAGGATGGAACGAACCGATGCCCCCTGACGGTCCTCCGAATGGGTCATGATGGAAAAAGGATTCTCAGATCCCTCAGGGCCAAATACCTTGTTGGATGCCACGCAGTGAGCATAGATGATCTCTCTTTTAGCGGTATCAATCACCGGATCGGATATATACCCCGGTCTTCCGTTTGTCATGTGGTTGAAAGCCACCATGGTCGCGGTTGAATTAATATCACACTCGCAGGCACCTATCAATCCTTCGTTGTTCAGTTCATGAAATCCAAGACATGGATAGGCATGGATATGTCCGCCGTAAAAACCTCCCAGGCAGTTGACCGTAATGGCATTTGCATCGTATTCTTTTATAACATTTTTCATTCCCAGGTAGAATGCTGCAGAATTCTGAAGGGTCTCAAAGGAGACATCTGTCACTTCCGTGGCTCTCTTTTGCCAGCGTTCCGCGATATGCCGGGATTCATCCTTATCCGCATTTTCCCAGGCTTCATTGACCACTGCAAATGATACATATTCAAGAGGAATATGCATCACCGGATCTGCTGGTCCGGATTTTTCATCTCGAACAGCAAGTATACGGGACGATTTCATTCGACGGAGACATTCGTCCGGGGAGAGTGTTGTCATATCATCCGGAGTAACGACCACTCTTCCGGGTGCAGGAGTTGCCTTCATCCGGGCCCGGTTGGAAGCCGCTACAAATTCAGTTACCGATCCTCCTTTCCTGATCACGTTAAATGCTCTGACGGCTTTTACCAGATCAACCATGTTTGAGGAGGAGACGAAGCCCAGGTTTTCTGACTCTTCCCTTAGGAATCCGGCAGTATAGACGAGAAATCCGCCACTACCCGCATATTTGTAGTCAACATAAAGAACAGGTTTGGCAGATGCTGCAATGGTTTGAACCACCCTGTTCCAGCAATTCATCTGAAACACGATATATCCTCCTACGCCGGCCTCTTTATCCCTCTCCAATATGTTGTCTGCCTCTTCCGGACCAGATGCCATGGAGTGAATAAATTCAAATTCGGGACATTGATTGGACAGTATGGTGTTGAAATTCTCCATGACGGGACCAAAATCAAATCCCACATTGGGCCAATCGGGTCCGGGCTGCACCACATCATGAAGCGAGTAGATGATATGTAGCTTTAGTTTATCACCACTGCTACAGGAATTCAGGCTCATGATCGGCATGGTTGCCAGGCATGCTGAACAGGCAGCACACGAGTGAAGAAAATTTCTGCGACTGGTTCTTTTCGTCACATCTGGAATTGTTGGGATTGTTTTCATGGTGGGGTCTTTATTAACTCATAATTCAACAAAAAAAATTACGAAAAATCAGCCAGAATCCCAATTTCCTGATCAAGTCGGTCATCACGTGCAAATATGGAGGAAGTAGCAGGTGTCTCATTCCGAAATTGGATGAAAAAGACTAACTTAGATAAAATAAAATCCCTGCTATCATGAGAAGGCATCCATCAAAGGGGAGGTCTGATACAGTGTTATGGGTTTTTATCGCTTTTATCATTCTTCTTCTAATCATTATTGCAGTCACGCAGTGGCTTGCATAAACATGTATAAAAAACATTCCAGGATCATGAAAATGAAATGTTGTGTTTCCATGCTGTGGATCATATTGTTCTCATTCACAAAGTTATCAGCAGGAGATATTGATAGGGATATACAGATTATCCCCAAGCCTCAAAAAATGACCGTTTTATCCGGGAAATTTGTATTAACACCTGATACATACGTTGTAGCAGATCAGGATTTAGTCGCCAGGGCAGAACAGTTAAGAGCTTACCTTACTCCCGCTACAGGCTATCTGCTCCCTGTAAAAGAAAGGATGGGTGAGGGACGTGTTTTTGAGCTTAAACTGGATGATGGATTATCAACCCTGGGGGAGGAGGGCTATATCGTAAATGTCAGTACCAGTAGAGTCTTGATCTCCTCATCCACACCACTGGGAATATTCTGGGGCATTCAGACGTTGAGGCAACTTCTTCCCAGCGATATACTGAGAGAAGCGATAGTGGAGAACGTGAAATGGGAACTGCCTTGCGTGGAGATAGAGGACAGACCCAGGTTTCAGTGGAGAGGACTCATGATCGACTATAGCCGGACCTTCTGGAATAAGAGCCATACCAAAAAGTACATTGATGCCCTTTCCTTTTACAAAATGAATAAACTCCATATGCATCTGACCGATGATCAGGGGTGGAGGATTGAGATTGAAGCCTATCCGGATTTAACCGGGATCGCTTCGAAATTTGATACCCTCTATCATGAACCCGGGGAAAGGGAGGGATATTATTCCCAGGATGATATACGTGAACTTGTGAGCTATGCAGCAGCAAGGAATGTGGAGATCATCCCGGAAATCGAAATGCCGGGTCATACTACGGAGGTATTTGCCGCGTACCCTGAGCTGTCGTGCAACGGAGATACTTTATCCATTCACCCTTTCTTTGAAGGACCCGGAATTCACAATGAGATATTTTGTGCTGGCAAAGAAGAGACATTTACCTTTCTTGAGAATGTCCTTTCTGAGATCGCAGAGTTGTTTCCTTCAACATATGTGCATATCGGAGGAGATGAAGCTCCTAAGGTATTGTGGGAGAGTTGTGCTGATTGCCAGAGAGTGATAAAGGAGAACGGACTGAAGGATGAGCATGAGCTTCAAAGCTGGTTTGTCAGGCGAATTGAGAACTTCCTGAAAACAAAGCATAAGAAACTTGTCGGTTGGGATGAGATCATTGAAGGAGGCCTCAGCAAAACAGCCACCGTGATGTATTGGCGAGGATGGAAGGAAGATGCTCCTGTGCTTGCGGTTAACCAGGGGAACGATGTGATTATGTCGCCCACTTCTCATTGCTACTTTGATTATACCTATGAGCAAATATCAACGGAGAAAGTCTTCTTCTTCGAACCCTTGTCAGGTAAGCTTGAGCATGTAAATCCAAAATACATTCTGGGGGTACAGGCCAATTTCTGGTCCCATATTGACCGGACCGAACCGGCTATGGATCGGCAGGTTTTTCCACGTGTACTGGCATTAGCCGAAGTGGGATGGACCGATGGAACTGATAAAAACTGGGATCATTTCAAACTCAGACTTGACCATCATAAGAAGTCACTGAGCATTCAGGATATCTACTATATGGAAGATTGAAAGAGCACTCTGCCTGAAAGTAATATTTAGAGTTTCCGGATGTTAATGTTTCTCCACTGCACCTTAATTCCTCCGCCGGAATGGATCTGAAGGGCGATGATGCCTGTGGCTTTGCCGATCTTTTCATCCTGGAAAGTGATCATCTTGTTCCCGTTTAACCAGGTTTCCACCAGGTCGCCCTGAGCGCGTATTTTCATGGTGTTCCATTCTCCGAATTCAAGGTGCTTGTCTTTTTCAGGTTCCGTTTTGATCAGCCAACCCCTCCCGTATGATTCGTAGATCCCTCCGGTGCTGTGACCAGGAGGGGCAACTTCAGCCTGCCAGCCGGTGATTTTCGTGCCTTCGATGGATGACCTGAAGAATACCCCGCTGTTTCCATCGGCACCCTGTTTGAATTCAAGCGTCAGCTCAAAATCGGTAAACTGCTTTTCTGTTCCGAGGTACCCGTATTCCTGGTCCGGACCACTCTCACAGACAAGCAATCCCTCTTCCACATACCATTTTTCTGTCCCGTATATTTTCCAGCCCGACAGGTCCTTCCCGTTAAACAGCGACTCTGTTTGTGCCAGGAGTAGTGACTGGATAGTCACGAATAGAATGATGATTAGTGTGGTGTGCTTTTTCATGTCAGGATCTATTTGGTTGAAAAAACAAATATACAACTCATCCGGGTAAAAGCTGTAAAATGGATATTTGAAACCAATTGGATACCTTTATCTGATGAATATGAATCAAATACCCAAAAGAAGATTAATACTGTTCTGTTTCGTCTTATTTGGTATAAGTTTCGATTCCTGTCAATTCAGCAGCAAGGAAGTAAGTGCTCCCCCCGAACTCCATCCTCTCAACCTGGAAATGCTGGGAATGTCCCGTGGAGATATAGCCAATGAGGATCATATGCTCTGGATCTTTAACGGACGCGGAAAAATCTATCCACGTCGTTACTCCCTAACCGGATTTGATGGATTTGAATTCAAACATTATGTGGAGGGTTACCGCTTTCATCTCGATTTTATTGATGAGAAAAGCGGGATTCGTATAATTGATAATGTCCATGAGTTGATGGATATTTACGATCCACTGGGCTGGAATTTCCGCCCTGGAGCTCCCTTCGTTACTGTCCCGCAATATGAAACATGGTATCCCCATTTCTATCAAAAAGTGGGCACATTTCACAAGGAATTCGATAGCGGGTGGGTCTCCTTTGGCATTCAGACCCGGACCTATGTATCAAACCAGAAGGATGAAGTGATTGTGGCTGTGGAACTGGAAAACCGCCATTCAGAGCCCCTCACCCTGACCCTGGTTCCCGTACAAATGGGAGAAGACGCCTACTCCACGGATAAAGACGGCACCCGGATCAGCGTGGTTTCCGACCTGGAGGAGAAGACAGAACAGGGTTGGAAATGGACTCTGCCTGGAAATACCCGCCAGATCCGTCATTTTGCTGTAATCGCCACATCCTCAGATGAGGAAGCTCCTGATATCTTCGATGTGAATCTGGCCAATGATGTACAGCAGGCCCTTTCGGATGCTAACCGGCAATTTCAGTCTGTTGTGAAAGATCTGCCCATATTTCATTCGGGTTCGGAGCAGCTTAATGGCCTCTATAAACGCATCTTGAGTTCCCTGTTTCTAAGCCGGTGGGAGCGTGAGGATTTTATGGAGAATCCCATGTGGCAAGTGGGTTGGTTTCCTATACAGACCGCATGGGACTTTATGTTTTGTGCCGATCTGATGGCAAAGATTGATCCCGGGATCGTAAGGGATATTGTAGTCAATGTACTTGAAATTGGAAAAATGGAGTGTTCCTATATCGGCCGGCATGGCACCCAGTGGGTTCCCATCCTCTATATACAGGATCCTTTCGCTCTGCAGCATCTGATTGAGGTGTACATGACCCATACAGGGAAAAAGGATATCCTGGATGTCCGGGCGGGTGATGCCACGGTGTACGAATGGATGAACCGCTGGGCTCATTTGCTCCATGATCAGTTCGGTACGGGTCCGGGAGGACTTATCGATGTGGGGTACGGGACGGAGCTGCTGATTGAGATCCGGACAGATGGTTATGACCACATTGTACCAGTTGTGAACGGGATGGCCATTCATTTATACAACACACTTGCGGATTGGGCCTCCTGGCGTAGCGATCCTGAAGCGAATGATTTCAGGGAATGGAGCACTCAGCTCAGTGATTCATTTCATAAGAATCTCTGGAATGAACAGTTGGGCTGGTTCGAAAACATGTATGAAGATGGCTCGAAAGAACCGGTATATACCTACCACCTGCTGGACTTATTAAGTTACCCGGTTCTTACAAAGATGGAACGGGCAAAACTTACGGGCCATCTGACTGAAGAAGAATTTCTGGGAGAATTTGGCATGTTTTCAATCTCAAAAAAGGACCTGAAACACTTTGATCTGCTGGACTGTGATTTTGGTGGAGGAGGGTATTATGCGGGAATGCCGCCCAAAATAGCCCTTGCTCTTTATGAACATGGCCAACCTGAAAAGGGATGGGATATTCTGAAACGAGTAGCACGTATATCCGATCATTTCCCTTTTACACCTCAGTCACCACGAGCCGATGAGCCCTTTGAGTTCCGTACGGGCGGCAATATGAATATCTCTTCCGGTGCTTCGATTGAAGCTATCTGGTTTGGGATCTTTGGGATCAAACTGCATGCAGATGGTACCATGACGATCAAGCCGGTCTGGCACGATGATCTGGGCACTTGCCAACTACAAAGATTTGGCTTTCGTGGCAACAGTTATGATATCCTGATGCAGGAAAATCAATACATCGTCTGGCGAAACGGAAATAAATCGGGTAGCCGTAGTTATGGTTCGGAGATGGTTTTCGATCCCTTACCCTAATTGTAAGTAGATTTTATTGTGTTATGCATAAACAAGTTTGAAAGGGATTTGGGACTTACAAAGTCTCTTACTAAATTTGAGTACCTTCTGAATCCTTCGAGCGAAAAAAACAATAACAGGATGGAAGATTAGCTCTGCTGAGTGAGCAAGTTCGGTTGGCTTGGCCGGGCTTCCATCTGAAAACGGACCTTATTATGGGAAAATCTCTTCATTTCCTGATGGTTGTTGCATTTTTCCTGACAGCTTTGTCATGTTATTCCCAGACATCCCTGGTAATAAGTGAACCACGTCTTGAGTTGATAGATAACAGGATTCACATGTCTTATGATATTCTGCACGGTGAGCCCTCTGAGAAGTATGAGATACGAGTTGATATAAAGGATGAGAACGGCAATCAGATAGATGCCAGTGCTTTGTATGGAGACATTGGTGTAGTGGAGGAAGGGGGCAACAATAAAAAGATCGTTTGGAATCTTGAAGCGGATAGCCTCTTTTTGAAAGCTTATGTCTTTGTGAAGATCGTTGCCAATGTGATCCCTCCTCCGGAACCGGTTGTCATTGAGCCCGAAGAGGATCAGGAGCCGCAGGAGGATATGACACAGCCGAATGATCTGGCGCTGGAGAAGGATCCTTCTCTGACCGGTGATTCTGAACAGACAGAAGAAACAGAACAGCAGGTGATGGAGGATGACGCACCGAAAGTCAAAGAGGATGCGGAAGGGTTGGGATCAAGGGTATATAATCGAAAGGCACTTTTGTTACAATCCCTGGCCATCCCTGGGTTGGGATTAACCCGCAGTACTCAAAAGCCGCACTGGATCAGGGCCGTTGCAGGCTATGGTTGTATAGGGGGTTCCGTAATTTTTAACAGGCAGGGGATTAAAACATATAGTACAGTTGAAAACATAGTAGATCACGTGGAAGCGGAGGAGGCTATCAACAAATCGATTAGACAGGACAGAATCTCAGAAGGATTGGCATATGCTGCAATTGGAATATGGATCGCGGACCTGGTATGGACCTGGGTGGGTACCTCTGGATTGAACAGCGGCACATTCAGTGGCGAGATGAGCAGAGTATCGGTGGGGACGAACATTGATCTGCAATCGAATGTTCCATTGGTTTGTTTCAGATACAGTTTTTAGAACAAGATCATGAGAAGGCACAGTTGTAGATTTTCGGTATTGGTCATGGCTGCCATAATAGTAGTATCTGCACTTCAACCGCTTTTTGGACAGGAGGTTGAAAGCAAGACCGCGAAATTTTTTATCAACAATCTACCGGATACACAACCTCCGGCTATCAAACTGATGTCTCCCTTCTTTCTTGGAGATGAAGTATTCCAGACCAGCTCAAAGGAGTTAGATCTGATCGGTGAGGTTACAGATGAGAGTGGTGTGAAATTCATATCTGTTAACTCTGATGTCAGGAACATCAATGAAGCGGGAGTTTTTTCGTCCCGACTCATTCTACATCCGGGAGAAAACCGAATAAGATTGGTTTCTGCTGATGTGCTGGATAATATGGCAGAGAAGATTGTGACCGTTGAATATATACCCCCAGTCCCCACTCTTGCAGAAAAGATATCTGAAGTATCAAAGTATTATGGATTGATCATCGGGATTGACAACTATCGCGATCCTGATCTGCCCGATCTGATAAATCCCGTAAAAGATGCTAAGAAACTCTATCAACTTCTCATATCAGACTATTCGTTTCACGAAAGCGAGATGATCTTGCTCAAGGATGCAAAACGGAACGATATTGTGGGTGCCCTTGATCATTTGGCCAGTATAGTAACTCCCAACGACAATTTACTGATATTCTATGCGGGCCATGGTACCTGGGATGAGAAGGCGAATGTAGGATACTGGTGGCCGGCAGATGCCTATTTGAATACTACAGCTAACTGGTTCAGAAACAGCACGCTGGTTGATTATCTGAAAACCATTGATTCCAAACATACTCTTTTAATCACAGATGCATGTTTTGCAGGCTCCATATTCAATACCAGAGGCGCATTTATGCAAAAGGATAAAGCGTATGAGATACTCTATGATTTGCCCAGCAGAAAAGCCATGACAAGCGGAACATATGAAGAGGTCCCCGACAGAAGTGCCTTTGCCAGGTATCTGATCGATAGATTAGAGGAGAATGAGGAGACCTATTTGTCTTCGGAAGAGTTGTTCAGTAGTTTCCGTATGGCTGTGATTCATAACAGTGATGCGATCCCGCAATTTGGTGAGATAAGGAATGTGGGTGATGAGGGAGGAGATTTTATATTCCTGAAAAAGCAATGAGATCGTAATGGATATGACCCTGAAAAAGAAATATATAATCTCTGTGAAGGTTCTGTTTTGGCTGGGAACCCTGTTTATGATCATCTTACTGGCAACCTGCGCAAGGTTTGAGCCGGAGGCAGTCCTGGTGCTCAGGACAGAATTCGTGGAAGAGCTGGCACCAGGTGAATACAGCATGACCGGCAGGATTATAAATATGGGCAGGGAGGATATAGAGCAGCATGGTTTTTGCTGGGCACAGTCACAGAATCCCACGATCAATGATCAGTCAGCCGATTTGGGATTCAGGGAAACAGCAGGCGAATTTACCACCATCATTACTGACCTGTCTTTGGACAAGTTGTATTATTTTCGTGCGTTTGCGACTACCCGGGAAGGGACCATTTACGGAAAGGACATAACCTTTACCACACCTCCTCCGCAGATTCCAATGGTCAATACGGCCGCAGTGGGTACTGTCAAGATGACAACGGCCGAAATCAGCGGAGATGTTGTTTCTGATGGGGGGGGAGAGGTGACTGCAAGAGGTATTTGCTGGAGCACTTCCCCGGAACCCACCATCTCCGACAACAGGGTTCCCGCCGGAACCGGAACAGGATCTTTTACTGTTACCCTGACCGGTTTGACCTGTTCTTCCAACTTCTTTGCAAGAGCCTATGGAATCAATTCAGCGGGACCCGGATACGGAACAGAAGTGAGCTTTACGACAGAACAATGCGTCCCGGAGACAGGGAGATTTGTGTTCAAGGATAACAGCGGTGTTTGGATCTTGACTGATGAGGGAGATAAGGCCCAGTTACTTGCTGGCTCAGACTTTGACATAGAAGTATTTAATAACATGATCTTTGTTCGATCACTCAGGAACATTTCTATCTATAGTTCCATGGGATCCTTAATTGGCGAGGTGAGCATTGACGGTCGCATTACTTCACTCGGTAAGATGTGTGTCCTTCCTGGTCAAAACCTGGCATTTCTGAATAACAACAGTGATACGGTCACTTTTGCAAATGAGCTAGGTGTAATGACCAGAACAATTTCTATAACCAATCTTCCGCCCGATGATAACCTGCAAAGTGTTAATGGAATCGTAGTGGATAACCGTTTAATTATCTCTGAGGACGGGAACAACCATTTGGTGAGTATCGATCTGGGCACTTACAGTTGGTCTGAACTCAAGAATTTCGAGCATCTTTCAGGTTGGTTAAGTGATGTGGATTATTCGGACGGGACCTATTATTTGTGTCAATCAAAAAAGCTGTTTTCATTTACTGAAGATGGGGAGGAACACCTCATTTGCGAATTGCCCGATTACCATAACACGGGTATTGCCGTGCTGGGAGATTTTGCCTATATCACATCCAATTTCGGTAACAAAATATACCGGGTCAACCTGCGAAACGGTGACTATGAGGTGATTGCGAATGCGGAATACCCGAAGGATATAGAATTGATTGATTAGAATCCATTCCAAAAAACCTGTTTACTCAACTCTACTATTCTATCTTCTCTCCACTAATAGGGATTCCACCCTCTTCATTGCCTGCAGTGCCTTCGAATTTCTTACCATCTACGGTGACTATAACCTGGAGGACCTCGTAATCGGGTTGTACTTCAAAATAGAGCACGTTGTCCTCTCTGATCTCGATATTTGTCAGGGGTACAATCTCTCCGGTTTCTGCATAGGCAGTACCGATGAGTTTACCCTCTTTCTTTTCAAATTTCAAGGTACCGGTCACGGTTTCATATTCGGTTTCAACCTTAAATGTCCAGGTGCCAATTATATGTTTTTCTTTGAGCCCTGCAAAAGACTGCAGCGAGATACCCAATACCCATACGATTAAAAGTGCTCTTTTCATATTGATCCTTTTTCCTGGTGAAGGTACAAAACAACACGTAACTTCTTATAGGTAATTCGAAATATTGATTGAGGTACGGGGATTCAAGGAAAAGATAATTACCTTTCCTGTAACGAATCTGCTGTTGAATCGTCCTTCTATAAATTGGGACTCTCTATTTAGAATATAACGGTACTTTGCAATCATGAATCTGATCAGAAAAAGCACACTCTCGCTATTCCTGGCAGCGGTTTCCGCTTTCACTCTTGTCGGCCAGGCCGAATATCTACCAAAGAAAGTTTATAAAGCTCACCGGACAGAGGTGGCCCCTGCCATCAATGGCGTATTTGATGACGATGCCTGGCAGGAGGGTGATTGGGGAGGAGATTTTACTCAGCTGGAACCTTATGCCGACAGACCACCCTCCCAGCAGACAGAATTTAAAATAGCCTTTGACGACATGAATCTCTATGTGGCCATCAGGGCTCTCGACAGCGCACCTGACAGCATCACCAACAGGATGAGTCGTCGTGATAATGGTGATGGGGATATGGTTTTTGTGGTATTTGACAGCTACCATGATCTGCGAACAGGATTTATCTTCGGGGTGAGTTCGGCCGGTGTGAGGTTTGATATGATCCAGTCCAATAATGGTCAGAACGAAGATCTCACCTGGGATCCCATATGGCAGGCCAAGGCACAGGTGCACGATTGGGGGTGGGGGGCTGAAATGAAAATCCCTTTTACCCAGCTGCGTTTTAAGAAGAGCTCTGAAGAGGTTTGGGGATTTGAGGTCGCCCGCCAGATATTCAGGAAAGAGGAGTTAAGCCTCTGGCATCCGATTCCCAGGAATGCCCCGGGTTTCATTCATGCCATTGGTGAGCTGGATGGTTTGCAGGAGGTAGAACCTCGCAAACAGCTGGATCTGACACCCTATAGTGTCGCTTCAATGAACAGGCATGAGCCGGAGCAAGGCAATCCTTTTGCCACTGGTTCGGATCCCAATTATAACATCGGGCTGGATGGGAAAATAGGAGTCACCAACAACCTGACACTGGATTTTACTATTAATCCTGACTTTGGACAGGTGGAGGCGGATCCATCTGAAGTGAACCTGACCGCATTCGAGACCTTCTTCGAGGAGAAGCGTCCTTTCTTCATTGAAGGAAGTAGCATAACGAGTTTCAACGTGGGACTGGGTGATGGAGATGTGGGGAATGACAACCTGTTTTATTCCAGGCGGATAGGGCGAAGACCTCAGGGGTATCCTTCTTTGGGTGAGGGTGAATATGCTGATATCCCGATTTTTACACGTATCCTGGGGGCTGCCAAGCTTACAGGAAAAACAGAAAAGGGACTATCCGTGGGTATCTTAGAGGCAGTTACCGCGGATACTAAGGCCACCATTGATCAGGATGGAGATAGAAGAAAGGAGACGGTTGAACCTCTAACCAATTATTCCCTGGCCAGGGTACAGAAAGATTTCAACAAAGGGAATTCCATCATTGGTGCAGCGGTAACCAGTACGATCCGAAAGCTGGATGGTACGGACCTGGATTATCTTCATAAGAATGCTACGGCTGCCGGTATTGATTACACCCAGTATTTTAATGAGAGGAACTATACCCTGAGAGCTGCACTCTACCTGAGTAACGTACAGGGTTCAGCCGAGGCCATCTCATATACTCAGCGCTCCTCTGCCAGATATTTTCAACGACCCGATGCCTCCTACGTGGAGTATGACGACAGCAGGACCAGCCTCTCGGGTATAGGTGGTAAGCTGCAATTCGGGAAGATCGGGGGTAGATGGAATTTTCTCTACCTGGGAATGTTTAAGAGTCCAGGCCTGGAATTCAATGACATGGGTTATATGCAGCAGGCTGATAATATGCTGAATGTGTTGTGGACCGGATACAGTTTTACGGAACCCTTCAGTATTTTCAGGAGCCTCTACCTGAATAATGATGTCTATATGGTGTCTGATTTCGGAGGACGGCTACAGGGTGTGGGATACGAATACAATGTGAATGCTAGTTTTAAGAACTACTGGTATGGGGGTTTCGGGGGCGGATTCAATTTCCTGCAACTCTCCAACGGGATCCTGAGAGGAGGCCCCTCCATGTACATGCCCAATGACGGGAGGTTATATTACCGGCTTACCACCGATGACAGAAAAGCGATCTCAGCCGGATTTTTTGGCTCTGTAAGATGGGGTGCAGAAAAATATTATTTCAGAAATTCATATACGCTTGAAATGACCATACGCCCCATGAATACCATGAGTATCTCACTCTTTCCGTCCTATTCCACCAACGCAAATGAACTGCAATATGTTACTCAGCGTGAAATGAATGACGAGGCGCGTTATGTTTTTGGAAAGATAGATCAGAAGGTTCTCAGTATGTCACTTAGGATCAATTATAACATCACTCCTGATCTCACTGTTCAGTATTGGGGTCAACCCTTTATTGCCTCTGGTAAATATTCCGATTTTAAAATGATAACCCACCCGAAAGCAGATGTTTTCAGTGACCGTTTTCACATCTACACAGAAGAAGAGATGTCCTTAGAGGACGGCTATTACGAAATAGATGAAGATGGAGACACGAATATGGATTACGGTTTTGGCAATCCCGATTTTACCGTGGATGAATGGTTATCCAACCTGGTTATCCGGTGGGAATTCCTGCCCGGTTCAACTGCCTACCTGGTCTGGTCACAGACCCGGGATTATTATCAACCGAACGGCAGTTTTGAAATCTGGGATAACCTGAACAACATGTTTACTGATAAAAGGGCAACCGATACCTTCCTGATTAAATTCTCATACCGGTTTGGTTTAAGATAGGATCTGTTTATTCAGCCAGATTCTGAAGATCGATGCACACCATTTTTTCAAGATCACGGGCGATCAGTTTTCCCTGACTGTAGGCCAATGGGCCCCAGGCCTGTGATTTCTTGGATTGGAAAAAGGATGCCTTCCCCAGTTCTTCGTACCCCTCGGGAGAGGGCTTAATCAGATGGATATCACCGTTTTTACCGTTTTGATTGAGAATTAAGCCATCGATCAGGACCAGGGCACCCAGCCCAAAGCCTTGAGCGGACCCCTTTTCCCATACGACCTCTCCATCCAGGGTCATGCAAGTCATCTGGAAAGGATTTTTCGTATGATTCAGATAGAGGTGATTTTCGAATAGCACGGCTGGGTGCATCTTGCTGCCGGCCTCTTCGGTGAGAAAAAGTTCCTTTACTTTGAAATCATCCCCTTCCTTGGTGATTTCCAGCATGATTGATACAGGATCATACTTACCGTCATAGGAACAGTCGGTCAGGAATAGCCTGGTATCGTCAATAACAGTAGCCGGGGTGATGGTTGCGAAGGAACGCAGTCCTTCGTATTTCCAGAGCTCCTCTCCTGAACTGGCATCAAAGGCGACCACTTCCTGGACTTTGGTGGAGTCTCTCCTGTGGTTCGGGCTGATCATAATCACCTGGTCGGTTCCGCCAAAATGGGCCAGTATGGGTGAGACATGGAAATTATGACCGGTAAGAGCACGGCTTTTCCACACCAGTTCTCCTGATTCTTTGTTAAATGCGGTCACCCCGGCTTTTTCTCCCTGAGGAGCGACAATGATCAGTTCATTATACAGGAGAGGGGACTGTGAAACGCCCCAATAGGGTAACTCCGCTTCAAACTCTTCAAGCAGAGAGTGGTTCCAGATGGGCTGGTGGGTTTTCCTGTCGAAACAATAGAAATGGCCATGCGGACCCACGCTCCAAATATGCTTTTTATCTACGGTGGGCACTCCCCGGGATCCCGGATAGGGCAATTCCCCTTTAGCTTCATAGGTATAGCTCCATATTTCTTCCCCTGAATGCAAATTGACACACCTTAAGACATCCGCTTCACCTTTTTCCCTGTCAAGGAGATACACTTCATCATTAAATATGCTGGCACCTCCATACCCTTCACCTAAAGGGAATGACCATAGTTCATTCGGACCCTTCTCTGTCCATGATCTGGCTATCTTAGTGCCGGTTAGGGTAGCATTCCTGTCAGGTCCCAGATACTGGTTCCAATGGGAAGAATGCTGACAACTAAGTGTAAAAAGGAAAGAGATGAGAAGCAGAATACCTGGTATTGAACGATTCATGTCTGTGGGAATGGTTTTCCCAAAAATAGAAAAAATGAAACGTTATTGATATTCGGGCTTTCCTACTTTACCCAAAAACATGATCGCACCGGTAGAATTCTCCTTGATCACATAGAGGAATGGTTTATTGGCTTTGAAGATCGTGGGAATGGGTGCTGAAGTCTCCCTTATCTCCACGATAGTCGCTGCTGCTGCTTCGGTTCCTTCTTCCTGCACATCGATGAAGGTCTGATGGATTACCCGTGAAATATATAGTGATGCACCGGGTGTGATGCGTGAGAAGTCGGCAGCTCCGGTAAAAGCTACTCCCAGGCCCAGGTTGATCAGAGGATCGTTCAGCAGGTCCTTAAATTCATAGGTGAATTTGGGCAGTTCGATCTGAATATCCAGTACCGACGGGGTTTCGAACCAGGATTCCCAGCTGGCCAAATCCATGGTGTCCACCAGTTCATCTACCGTGTGATCACCGGATGGGAGCATAACCACCATACTGAATGTACTGTCACCATAGGGTAATTCAACTGCTGTGAAAAGCTCATTAGTGATGTAGTTGAATCCTCCGTTGATCTTCATGAAATCCACCTGTGCAGAAGTCCCGTTTTGCAAATGGAAATCACCCTGATAGGTATCCTCGGGATCGAACTGGTATTTCCATTTGGCATTGAAATAGATAGCATTGATCAGGTACATTACCGCATCTGAAGGGATGTAGTCCAGCATATCCCGGATCTTATCGTTGGTTTTCTCCTCGATCCACCCGTTGATGATATCCACCGCACCCGGATCTGTGAAATCCAGCTCCTCAACAGCTGCATCAAAATAGTCCTGGTTAATGGTGATGAAAGGATCCAGGACAGGATAACCCAACCTGTACCAAATGCTGTTGGCAATGGAAAACTCAACCAGTTCGTCCAGATGGATCAGCTGATCCATCAGGTCTTTATAACTTTCGTTGATCTCCTGATCGGTGAGATCCCCGAAGTGCAGTACTTCTTTGAACGCATCCAGAGTGGTGCCGGCAGCACCGTTGTATGTCATTCCCAGGGCATAGGAGACACTGAGCGGTGATATCATAATGTTCTCCACCTCGCTGAGGGAGTACACCTCTTTGAATAGTTCGAAAGCGAATTGCTGATCTGCTTCAATGATCTCAGCCGATTTTTTTCTGAGTTCTATGGTTTTTGGCTGATCCGTTACCGGTTCAAACACCTCACAGGCTGGCAGGACCAACAGCACAGTGGCGATCAATACTGAAAGGAATCTATATGGTTTCATGATTACATCGAATGTGTGATATAAAGACGGATGAATGGCTTACCGGGTTGCGTTCTTAAATCATATTAGGCTTTATTTGTCACACACGCAGCGGAATCCCACCGTTTCGCTCCGGTCGAATCCGGGTGAAGTCCTCAGCAACATCTGTGTCTGGTCGTTGGGTCGGGGTCCTCCCTGGATATACCACCAACTGGCCGTGGGCCGATAATTTGAGCCCCCCCTGATCATAGAGAAAGTATAACTTCCATTGAAATATTCATCATGGCACAGTTGCCACACATTTCCGGTCATATCTTCCACACCGAAGGGACTCCGGCCCCCGGGATATTGATGCACCGGAGAGGTGCGGCCTGATGCATAGTTGCAGATTGTGCTGTCAAAAGTATCTCCCCATGGCCATTTTCTGCCATCGGTACCCTGGGCTGCATACTGCCACTCTATTTCGGAAGGCAACCTTTTACCCATCCAATGAGCGTAAGTCCGCGCATCCGTCAGGGAGATCCATACCACAGGATGGTCTGCCAGAGAATCGGGATAGGTCCCATGGTTCCAGTGTTTCAGGAAATTTGTCGTGTCACCGGGAGAGTAGTTTGTGGCAAGCATGAACTCATAGAACTGTTTGTTGGTTACAGGATACCTGTCCATGTAAAAGTCATCCAGTTCTACCTTCAGGCTATCGAAATTGTATGGATATGGGATGAATGCTGCATCATTGCCCCGGTAGAAGCAGAATGAGCCGCCCCTGACTTCAACCATAGCCTCAGGGGCCTTTTGATACGGGGTTGTGGCTTGGGTATTATTGATTCTGACCGGGGTGGCCATGGTGGTTTGGATAATCCTTTCGTCCAGGATCTCCGTCCCGCTGAATAGTTGGATAACGATTTTCCCTTCAGGCAGGTGCATCCAGTCTGAGAGAGGAATCCGGATCTCCTCTCTACGGTTGAGTGAGAAATCTGATCTGTGGGGATTGGAGTAGGAGGGATCCCCTTTCCAGACCCGGATTTTGTCTCCTGTGGAAGCACTTACCACCAGGGAGTGGTCGGTCAGATTCCAACTCAATAATTCCGGGAATCCTGCTATACACTGAACACTCCCTTCACTACGGGTACCCGATGTTACCCGGCTGAACGGGTCGATGTGGTAGTTCAGTGTGGTACCTTCGGAGGTGGACTGAGGAACTATCTCCACATGATCCCAAAGAGAGACCCAATGCAGGTTGTGGTTCTCTGTTTGGAATAGTGCTCCCTGGTAACCTTCCGGTTTCAGCGACAGTATCGTGAAAAGTGTCTTATCACCGTGTTGCCATCTGTTTACCCATATACTATCGGGGGATTCCACCAGGGGAATCCAGTTCTGGTCATGGAAGGCCCTTTGATTCTGTCTCAGGATCATCAGACATTTTCCCATAAACCGGTATTCCTCTTCTATCCACCAGGGGTGGGCAGGAGAGAAGAGGTTCAGTTCCACACCGTAGCCGTTGAATAGGGAAATGGCCATTTCCCGGTGGATCCTTCCATCCCTCAGGTCGAGAACCCGGAATATCTGGAACTCCGGTTTGATCAGCCGGTTCAGGTTTAGCGGGGGCGACATGGGAATGGCATTATGTACCCTGCCGGAGATGATCCCCGGCATGTCTTTAGGAACAGCCATACCTTCAGAGTACATAACTACACCGTTTTTTGCATGATCAGCTGCTTCTTGAAGTTCATTGCTGGAACTACCCCGGGTATCCAGTACCACCCCGTCGGCCCGGGTCTCGCTGATAATCCATGACATCTCCTGAAGATGATCCACTGAACGGGTACTTCCGTCCCAGGGATTGTACGATATGAAGAATGCACTTCCGTGATCTCTGCAATAGCTGGAAATAGCTTTTAGGGAATCAGTACCTCCCGGCAGGTCACGGAAGAGATCCCACTGATTTCGCTGGTCCAGTCCGAGCCTTGGCCATCCCTGCCAGATGCCATAGATGTCATATCCGCCATGAAGGTGGTTAAAACGGTGAAAGAATGACCTGAATGCACCGTATGAACCTGTTTCACCGGAGTAAAAGTCAGTATCCCATGCAAACTGCAGTACCGCCAGGTAATCTTCTTTGATCCATTGAAGGTCGTTTCTTTCGTAAAGGGTGTTATTGAATTCCTCCAAATCATATAGCCAGCGGCTGCGGAAAACCTGGATCAGACCCGATCTCCAGTCACCCTGGTATTCCTCGGAATAGATCTTATAGCTTAGCTCTCCACCCGGGTAGAGGTGAGTGGAGTATCTCCGTCTTCCTGCAGACTTCCAGGAATCACGCCTTGCCAGAATCGCCAGACCCTTCTCTGTCGAGATCTCCAGTACACATAGGCCCATCTCCCAGGCATTATCAGGTACGATCAGTCCGACCGGACCTTTGCCGGGCTGGAACAGAGTGGCCCTGGCCAGTCCCGGGGCTCCGTGACCCGTAATGTAGGCTCTCTTACCAGATGGTCCAAGGGGTATCAGATTCTCCAATTCAAGGGTGTCTTTGGAGAGGTTTACAAAACGAATTAACCGGTAGTGATACTCCTTGTCTGATCTGATTTCAGTGATATTCGCCTGCAGATTCAGGGTTTTATGGGTAAATGTATCTTCCTGATCTGGTTTGAACTCCTCCGAATAGATGATGTGGCCATTGACGACTACGGAGAAGAGAGACTCACTGTCGTTCACTACATTATGAATCTCGGGAGAATGATCAATCATCTGAGTTCGACGCTGTGCATGCACCCCGGAATGCACGATTAGCACTGAGATAAGGAGCAGAAACAGTGGGATTCTAAACGTACTTATAATCATTAGATAAGTCTGATTCTTCCATGGAAAGGTATAAACAGTTTCGTTACTTTTCAACCCCGCGTATAATGGTTGTTGAAATCTTCATGTCTAATGTATGCTGTAAAACCGGTAAATTCGTATGTAAACCGTATCAAATAGGCGTAACTTAAATTGAATTATTAACGTAAGAAGAAAGAAAGCATTTTAAAACCCTTTATCATGAAAAAACTATTACAATTCAGTACCATGTTTATCCTGTTGTTTTCAGTGTCACTTGTCTCTCTGGGACAGGCATACACCGGATCCAATACGGATATTGCATACACGTCTTCAGCCACTGCATCAAGTTACAACACTGGATTTGAGCCGGATAAGGCTATCGACGGATCGAATACTACCTGGTGCGAGATTCCGAACGCAGGTGCCGGTCAGTTTAAAATTGATCTTGGAGTGCCCAGTAATGTAGATGGATATGGAGTATACTTTCCAAATGCGGGAGAGTTGCCCGCAGCATATACGGTATGGGGAAGTACGGATGACGTGAACTGGGATCTTCTGGACACCAGGAGCGTTACTGTGCCGGATACCCTCTCTAATGATATTACTCTCACCTCATACAGGTACATTAGATTGGATATGACAGGGGGTGATGCATTGTATTCCATTGCACAGTTTTTTGTGTATGGTGTTCTTACCTCAGCACCGGAAACTCCTCTGGCCACCTCTGCCACAAATATTACCACTACAAGCTTCAGGGCAAACTGGAATAAAAGCCCATCTGCTGAGGGTTACTACCTGGATGTGGCCACAGATATCGATTTTACCTCCTATTTCAGTTTTTTCGAGAACTATGACGCCGGATTCAATCTTTACAAAATTGTGAATAACCTGACACCAGGTGAGACCTACTACTATCGTGTTCGTGCATATAACAGCGTGGGATCCAGTGAAAGTTCAAATAAGGTAACGGTTACTACTATTAAATACTCACAGACCATTACGTTTAATACCCTGGCTCCGAAAACCTACGGGGAAGCCGACTTTACGATCACCGCCACGGCCAGTTCAGGGCTGCCGGTAACCCTAACAAGTTCTGACGAGACGGTTGCCACCATCAGCGGCAATACCGTGACAATCGTGGGGGCCGGTACTACCACTATTACGGCAACACAGGAAGGGAATTTTGAATACTATCCTGCCACACCGGTTTTACATGATCTGGAGGTATTTATTAAGGACCTCACTGTAACCGGTGCTGTCGCTGCAAGCAAAGTGTACGATGGAAACACTGATGCCACACTCAGTGGTGCAGCTCTTGCAGGTGTTGTGGGAGCAGATGATGTTATCCTGGAAAATGCAGTAAGCGGAGTCTTTGCCCAGTCAGGTGTGGGAACCGGAATCGCAGTGGCAACTGCAATGACCGTCAGTGGTGCTGATGTGGGCAATTACAGCCTGACACAACCTGCCGGCCTCACTGCCGATATCACAGCGAAGGAACTGACTGTATCTGGAGCCAGTGTCGTTACTAAAGAGTATGATGGTACTGCTGACGCTGTAATAGCAGGTGCCACACTGGTCGGGGCAGTAGGTGGAGATGCAGTACACCTGTCAGGTGAATCTGCTGGAACTTTTGCTCAGTCAGATGTGGGTACAGGGATCGCAGTGACGACTTCAATGAGTTTGATTGGACTTGATGCAGGAAATTATACCCTAACTGCTCCAACAGGTTTGACTGGCGAAATTACCACCAAGGACCTGATCGTTTCCGCGGCAGATAAGAGTCGTGAAGAGTGTGGACCGAATCCTGAGTTTACCCTTACTTATACGGGATTCATCACAGCTGAAGATGAAAGTGCGCTGAGTCAGTTGCCGGTTGCCACGTGTACTGCCGATGAG
The DNA here is from genome assembly GCA_964622985.1 of uncultured Bacteroides sp. GTDB lineage: Bacteria > Bacteroidota > Bacteroidia > Bacteroidales. The sequence goes on from CAZURA010000004.1 coordinate 41,704, forward strand.
ACCAGTGGAGCCGGAGCCTATGATATCACTATTGCGGGAGGTGTGGCCACTAACTACAGTCTCACATATGTGAATGGAACGCTGACGGTAACACCAGATATTACTGATCCTGTATTGACTGTACAGACCGACACCATAACATTGGATGAGAGCGGGAACGGTACCGTAACGGCAGCCGCTGTAGTGGCCAGCGCCACTGATAATTGCGGCGTGGCGGATACCACCTTAAGTGTGACACAGGTTACTACCGATGATATTGGTGAAGTGGTTATTGAAGTCACTGTGACCGATGCAGCTGGTAATTCAGCCTCAGAGTTTGTAGTGATCATTGTGGAAGGATCGACAGGATACCGGGAATTGTCAGCACTGGAGGCCCAGATCTATCCCAACCCCACCAGTGGAATGGTCGAATTGAAATTGAGCACATTTGCTGAGGGATTGAAAGTGATGGATATGACCGGAAAGACCATTCTCACCAGGTCGAATCTGAAATCACAGGAATCCATTGACCTGACTCAGTATACCAACGGTATCTACATTTTCCAGATACAGCAGGGTGATGAGCTGATACATATCAAAGTGATAAAGAAATAGGTCTAATACGTTGATCTCTATTGCAAAGGCTGTCTTGAGTTTTCAGGACAGCCTTTTTATATGGTAATTAGTATTCAGAGATAGGGTGATATTTTCCTATGGGCATGAGGTACAACGGGTCTTCATCTTCCGGTAGTTGCATGATTGTTTTTACTTCCAGATCGTTGAAGGCGCCCACCGCACATGTACCCAATCCCATAGCTTCAGTTTGGAGGTAAACATTCTGTGCGGAATGCCCTAAATCCATACATACATACCTTTCAAATCCACGATCACCATATCTGCGCGTACTTCTGCTGTACACCGCACAATATACAAGGCAAGCCGGTGATGTATTTATCATCAGCTGGTTGAACGCTGCCATGGATAATTCTGATTTGATGTCCCTGTAAATTACCCTGATGATTTTATGCCCCGGAGGATTATACTTGTATACTCCCGGCTCGATGTCCAAAACATTCCCTGCCAGCAGGTAAAGCTCAAGCGGGTATAGTGCCCCGGCCGATGGCGCAGTCCTTAAGTCTACACCTGACATGCCATATGCAGCCCATAATATCTGAGATATCTGCTCAGCAGAAATTGCACTACTCGCATAGGATCTGTGTGACCGTCTGCGTGATATGGCTTTTTCAACCGAAATACTTCCTTCCTTCAGAGGATATGGAAGTAAATACGTTAATGGCGTCTGTTCAATAATAGTTAATCCAGCTTCTCCCATCGGCCTTCCAGTTTTTCCATCACCTGAGGAAGGGTGGTATACTCCATCTCTTCCATAGGTAACCTGTGTGGTTCAAATGGACCGTGCCTTCGAAGCTGATCGGCCAGTATGTTACACATTTTACGCGATTCATCAAATCCCGGATCATCGAACATATCCCGCGGACCCACCAGTTTTCCGTTTGCAAGCTGGAATCCCAGTGATATTACTCTGGGAGGGCCATCAAACCGGCTGGGTGTTGACCTATGCACAGGTACAGGCATTAACGGACCGTAATGGGATCCCCTCATCCAGCCCTCCACGATATGGGGCATGGTAAAGGGTTCAAGGATCTCTCCCACCGCAGGAAAACTGCCCTGGCTTCTGACAATGCAGACCGGATCATCCTTGCCCACATATTTTCCAGCGATAAGAGCCAGTCGTTCTGTGGAAGTTGCCGCAGCGATTTCACCCGTTTTGGTATAGACTGCTTTGATCATATATCGTCCTGTAGCACCGATGAATACCAGCAGGTCATAAAGCTCTTCAGGAAGGTTGAAGAAGATCCGTTTTTTTGCCTTCACATCATGTACTTCAAAACGGAAACCGTCATGCAAACTGGTTGTGATGATTAGTCCGGGAGTGTTGAAGGGATCGGCAAACATCTTGTACAGTGGAAGATTCCAGGCGCCGGCAGATGTTTTATCTGCCATAAAAACAATCACAGGCTCTGCTTCCCTCTCTTCGAATTCCATTTCGGCTATCCCTGGTCCCATTCCTTTAATATTTCCGGAAAAGGAGTCTGCTATCAAATCCTGTCCTGCACCATATAGCTTCAGTTTTCTGGCAATCTCCGTACAGTGCTCAAAGATCTCCCACGCCAGTCTGTGAATCTCTTCATTCTCTACTCCCTTCAGATGAGTCATGATCAATTCCAGATCATCACCACAGGCAGTCACATGATAATCCACAATATTTCCCATGTTCTGTTCCACGCTTAAACGATCTTTTGCGGCCTCAATCAGGTCGTTATGCATAGCAGAGTGGCCGACATATCCGCCCACATCTGCTTTTATGACACTTAGTGTATTTTTTTTCATGGTATCGATTTTATGTTTCTCAAAAAATCCTTAACAGATCCAGATGGATAAGCACTCAGAGATTCGGATCCTGAACCAATGGGCCTGTAACATAGATTTAGAGGGTAAACAGAAAAACGATATTGATATAGAGATAATGGAACTAGCTTTCATTGTACAAGTTACGACATTTTGTACCTTTAGTCAATTAACTGATCCAATAGCTATGATAAAATCGTTTAATACACCTGTTATTCTGGGTAAAACAGGACTGGAAGTGGGCAGGTTAGGCATATCATCCAGTTATGGGGCTCCTGCTCAAGCTTATGAAGAGGCATTTGAAAGAGGATGCAATTATTTCGTGGTAGGGAGCTTTATCAAAGGCCGCTCCTCAGAAATGATTCAGACAGTCAGGCGGCTTACCAGAGAGGGAAAAAGGGAGAAGCTGGTGCTTTGCATGATGGAGTATACCCATTCCAACCTGATAGGAAAAGGCCATTTTCTGCGGGGTCTGAAGAAACTGGGTATTGATTATGTAGATGTGCTCATGTTGGGGTATTACACATCCAAACCCAGGAGGAGGGTATTGGACCTGGCCCTGGAGCTGAAAGAGAGGGGATGGGTAAAGCACATAGCCATGTCGGGACATAACCGGCCCCTGTTTCCCAGACTTCACAATGAAGAGTGGTTGGATATTCTGCAGGTAAGGTATAATGCAGCTAACAGCGGTGCTGAACAGGATGTATTTCCCTTTGTGAACGGGGAGAACAGACCCGGGATCATCTCATTTACGGCCACCAGGTGGGGACAACTTCTGAAACCGGGCAAAATGCCACCCGGGGAGTCACCACTCACTGCGAAAGAGTGCTATCGTTTTGTGCTGAGTAATCCAGCCGTGGATGTTTGCATGATGGGTGCACGAAACCTGGATATGATGAGAGAAAACCTGGAGACACTGGATTGCGGTCCGCTATCAGAAGAGGAGATGGAACGGATACGCAGGATAGGGGATCATGTATACGGTAAGCCCCGGAAGACTTAATATGCTGATACGAACGCCTTATGCAACATAGCTTTTTCGCTGGTTTTTACTCTGATTGTATTCAGTGATGCAGACGTGTGAGAGTAATGAATTTCGGCTTTTTTTGAGGTCTCCTTTTTCGCGAAAACAAAATGTCACGCACCGGTGACATTTTGTGATTTTGTTACATTTTTCTTTTTCTAGCCTTTTAATAAAAAATTTTGCAAATAGTTAATAATTAGATATATACCAAGATCTTTTTTAGTGCACGCAGACAAACGGAATATCACATAGTTGTTAAAGTGTCACGGGTTAGTGACATCCGAAAATTGATAAAATGGACATCACTTCAGTCCTCCTCTGATTGAATGAAATGTTCAATTCATGGTGGTGATCACCCTGCCTTCCAGCGTCCGGTAATACCTCATCAGATTGGCCGTAAGGCATGAGTGGACCGGAAGGATATAGAGGGAATCTCCGCTCATTACCCGGTTGAACAGAGCATCGCAATGCTCAAGCACCCCATGTTCCTGGGAAATGCCTGAGAGGTAAACGGCGGGTTCCGATCTTTCCCATCCAGGTTCTCCGGACAGTGCTACTTCCCCGAATATGGTTCGTTCCTTGAGCACGAGGGACTCCTTCGAAAAATGGATCGCTCCTCCATGAATCAGAAGCCTCTTTTCTGAGGGATATTTGCTGACTACAGGACAGGAGAGGGCTACTGCAATTTCTTCTGTGGTGCACGAACCGAGGGAACGCTGGACCAGGTCGTAAAACACGAAGTTACCGGGTGTGATCTCATCAATTCCATTGAAATCATCCTGTGTACTGCAATTGGGCGTATCCCCGTAAAGAGCTGCCGGAGCGAACTCTTTGAAGTGCTCTTTCAGAGCCTGAAGATCCTTTAGAGCTTTCTGGTGAATCTTTACTCGTTCATGTTGAGTCCGGGTTTTGTAGGAGTGTCCGGCATGACAGTAAAATCCTGCAAAGTTCAGCTTTGGATCCATCCTGGCTGTATGGATGATCTTTACTATGGTCGATATATCTTCTGATCTCACTCCGGTTCTCCCGTATCCGGTATCCACATCGATATAGAAATCCACCTTCCGGTCTGCCTGTTTCAAAAAGGGAATGGTTTCGGGACTATCCAGTAAAATAGAGATCCGGCATTTCCCGGGCATCTGTTCCAGGATCTTGATATCATGCGGATTGAAAGGGAATGCCACCAGGATATCTTCCCAGCCATGGTCCGCGAAGTAAGCTGCCATCCGGAACGAGGAGACTGTCACTCCGGAGACTCCGAATTCCCTGAACCATCCGGCGATTTCAGCCGATTGATGGGTTTTACAGTGGGGCCGAAAGGAGAGTTGATGTTGGCTGGCGATCCCCGACATCTTTTCGATGTTACCCAGGCATTTGGATCTGTCCAGTATTAATTCAGGCATCCTGTTCGCTTTGGCCCGGTCCTTACTCTATTCGTTCATTTCCCCAGGGATTCGATTCCTCCCCTATGTTCTTCCTCCACTCATGCCGCCATCGATGAATATCAATCATATTGATATCCGGCATCAGCTTCCGTGCTTCTTTGTCAGGAATAGGATCCAGTTTGGAGGGTTTATCCATGTACCAGTAAGCCACACTGGCCATCTCCAGGGTAAGGTAATTGTTATGGCCATGCTCAATGGTGAATAGCAGTGACTCATCAAAATGGATAGGATCGTCGATATGGAATCGGTAACAATGGGTTCTTCCCAACCACTGAATTTGATCGGGTACCCGTGCATAACCAAAATAGGCGTGAGCATATATTTCATTGGGACACCAGGAGGAGTTGAAATAGTCCTCTGTTCCTGTGCCGTGAAGGGAGGGACGCTCTTCTCCGTCTATGAAAAACATGTCATCTCCCTCACCATACCAGACAGGCGTCGGGCAATTGACAAAGTAGTTCACTCCCACATAATGGCCCTTCCCCTGAGTATTGAGGATGGTGTAGTTCCTTTCTCCCACCGGATTCTTACCTACTTCGTTATTCAGGATTCCCCACTCATTTTCACCCTCCGGTGCTGCTTCAGTGACCTCTTGATTGTACCATGCATGGAAATAGGCCATGTGATCAGGAACCTCTTTCAGCTCCATATAATCGATATAATAATAGAAGGCTCTGATCTTTACATCGGCCTGGTTCTCTATTTCGATTTTGGCTCCTTTGGCAAAGGGCATTTTAAAATAGGAGACCAGCGCATTTCCTTTGACAGGTGAAGCTGCGAGAGGCAGGGAGGCCCAGGGGTAAGTTTCATCCCATCCCTGTCCGAAGAAGGGGCCGATGGGAGTCTCCACAGAGGGAAATTCATTCCCGTCCCAGTACATTCGTAGGATGATATCTGACCGGTTTAACTCAGGAGCCTCCGGACTGATAGTGATCCAGATATGATTTATCACACCTGCTCCTTCAATCTCTGCAATGATGGCTTTTTTCCCCGGCTCTATGTTCTCAAAACGGTCGTTGTTTCCGCCAGTTCGATCGTAACTGCTTATCCGTTTAGATTTCACTCCTTGTTTTATAGTGGTGAGACTCTCCAGGGCTGATTGCGGATAGACCTGATGCAGGATGAAAAGTGAGACGATCAATGTGAGTGAGAAGCGAGATGTAACTTTTATTTGTGACATGATGTATAGCGTTTGTTGGATCCCTCAATTTACGTATCTTTTGGAGAATTTGCAGACTTAATATATCTAGTTGATTAACATGAAAAGAATTTCCTTCCTCTTTGTTCTTCATCTGTTCCTCTTTTCCTCTCTCCTTGCTCAAACCGATTCAATATTGCATAAAATCGTTGAGATCGGCAAGACCGATAACAGGACCATGCAACATCTGGATGTTCTCAGTAACCGGATTGGCGGCAGGCTTATCGGATCCGATGCCTTTGAAAAAGCGCCGGAAGAAATGAAAAGAGTGATTGTTGAAATGTAAATAGTTCAACTTAACACATTCCAATATGGCATCAGATTCAAGAAGGGATTTCATTAAAAAGAGCGCTGCCGCCTCCACTGCACTATCCCTGGGAGGTATTCTACCCGCTTTCTCAGCCAGGAGTTATGGTCGTATCCTGGGATCCAATGAGAGGGTGAGCGTTTCTGTGATGGGAGTCAATTCCAGAGGCAAAGCCCTGGCCAGCACTTTTGCATCACTCAAGGACTGCGAAGTAATTCATATTTGTGATGTGGACAGCAGGGCCATAGCCACATGCCGGAAGGAGCTGGAAACCACTCAGGAAATGAAGACCAAAGGATTCCGGGATTTCCGGGAATCTTTGGAAGATAAGGAGCTGGATGCCCTTGTCGTTGCAGCACCCGACCACTGGCATGCACCTGCTGCTCTGCTGGCCATGAAAGCGGGTAAACATGTCTATCTGGAAAAACCCAGCAGCCATAATCCACAGGAAGGAGAGATCCTTATTGAAGCAGCGTCCAGGTATAACCTTGCCGTACAATTGGGAAACCAGCGCCGTTCATTCCCCATGGTCATGCAAGGTATGCAGGAATTGAGAAACGGGGTGATCGGACGTGCCTACTTTGGAAAAGGATGGTATGCCAACAACCGTGGCCCCATAGGAACAGGGAAAGAGGCTCCGGTACCGGAATGGCTCGACTGGGAGTTGTGGCAGGGGCCTGCTCCAAGGCACGCCTACAAAGACAATCTGGTTCATTACAACTGGCACTGGTTCTGGCATTGGGGAACGGGTGAAGCTTTGAATAACGGCACCCACATGATCGACCTGCTCCGATGGGGATTGGACGTAGAGTACCCGGTGAAAGTGAGCTCAAACGGAGGGCGGTACCGGTACCAGGATGATTGGGAAACACCCGATACACAGGTGATTAATCTCGATTTCAAAGAGGGGGTGACCATGACCTGGGAGGGGAGAAGCTGCAATGGGCACCGTGTAGAAGGAAGCGGTGCCGGGGTGATCATATACGGAGAAAAGGGGAGCATCCTTTTCCCGGGAGGAGACAACTATATCATTTACGATCTGAAAAATAATGTGGTGAAGGAGGTGAAAGCGGAGCAGCAGATGGATACGGGGAACCTGGTCAGCCCGTTTCAAAGACTGGATGCCCTTCATATCAGCAATTTCTTTGACGGGATCCGTGAGGGATCCGGAAGGCTCAATGCTGATATCGAATCGGGACATAAGAGCACCTTGCTGGTACAGCTTGGCAACATTGCCCAACGTGTGGGGCACTCTCTTGAAATTGATCCGAAAACCGGTCATATTTTACATGACAAGGAAGCCCTGAATTACTGGTCAAGAACCTATGAGAAGGGCTGGGAAATGACACTTTAAATTCACCCTGTTTTGATGTGATATGAGTTCAAGACGATCATTTATTAAAAGCGTTGGCAAAGGTGCAGCACTTTCCGCCTTCGCCTTTTCGTCCGGTAATGCTTTTGCCAACAAATGGCTTTCCGGACCTCGCTCCCAGGCAAAACCAATCAGGATCGGAATTATCGGAGCCGAAAATTCACATACCATTGGCTTCGGCAAGCTCTTCAATATTGAGAAGAAATTCGAGGGGATGGAAGTGAAGTATGTGTGGGGAGAGACCGACGAATTCGCCAATAACGCTGCAGCCAAAGGGGGAATACCCCACATTGTGAAAGACCCTTCCGAGATGCTGGGCAGGATCGATGCCCTGATCGTGGATCACCGGCATGCCAAATACCACCTGGAAGCTGCCACTCCTTTCATCAAAGAGGGTATACCTACCTTTATTGACAAACCTTTTTGCTACCGGGCAGCTGAAGGGAAAGAATTCCTGGAGCTGGCCCGGAAACATGGAACACCTGTCACCTCTTACAGTTCCATAGCCCAAAGCTATGCTACGTTTGATATCCGGAAGCAGGTAGAATCGATAAAAGAGATCAATCATGTGGTGCGCTACGGACCTGTGGAAGTGGATTCAAAATATGGCGGAATATTCTTCTACGGGGTTCACCTGGTTCAGCCTCTGATGTACATCTTTGGAGAAGATATTGAAAAGGTGAAGGTCACCCGGGACGGAAAAAGAGGCAGTGCAAGCCTCGTCTTCAGCAGCGGATTGTATGCTACCTTGATCTTTAAGAACGTGGCGTATGGCTGGGAGACTTTTGTGGAGACCAAGGAGGGCCTCAAGGAACTCAAATCCCGTGTGGAGCCGAGTGATCCGGCATTGAATTACACCGACATGGTGGAGATGTTCAAAACCGGCAAAGAGCCCCGGTCCCACCAAAGCATTCTTAATTGTGTATCAGTGCTGGAAGCACTGGAACGTTCGGTGGCCAGTCAGCAATGGGAAAAAGTGCAATATCTTTCCCTTAATACCAGCTAGCCAGTTACCTTATTCTAGAGGACCGATCAGCTCGATAATCGTTCCGTCAGGATCCTGTACCAGTACAAAATGGCGATCGGCATCCAGGGGTACCGGAGTCTCTCCCAGTAGCTCAACCTTGTGTTCCCGGATACGTTTCAGGAAGGGTTCCAGGCTCTTCACATGCAGGGTGATGTACTGCATCCCGGTATCATCCTGAATGTATTTGGGCATGGGATGTGCGGCATCCTTGCCAAAACTCATCAATTTCCAGGTGTTCGCCCCGGGTGAATCTGCCAGTTTGAGTACATCCACATGAAAAGGAACCCCTCCGGTCAGTCCGGATACCTTCCCGAATTCTGCATTTACATCAAACTCTCCGGTCTTCTTCATACCGATCACGTTGAGATAGAAATCAAGGGACTTATTGATGTCGGCTACCACCACACCAATCCCGATGGTGTTGTTCGTAAATTCACTCTGTGCCATACTGTTTGTGGTTAAGGAAACGGCTATTGCCAATAATAAAGGAATCAGATTTTTTCTCATGCTTTTTGTGATTTTAGTATTCATTGAAATCAGGTTTTTACGGAGTCATACACCAATACCTTTTTCCAGAGGTGGGACGCGTTTGCGATGAACTTCTTGTGCAAAGGGTGTTCCTGGTAGATGTCATGCTCTCTTTTGGATTCAAACGAGAGCACCAGGGAGTAGGACCAGGTGTTATCGATAACCTCCCTGTCCGTATCGGCCGGTGTACCGATATGTTCGGTTTTAATCACCTCCACTCCATCAACAAACGTTGTTAGCTCGTGGTAAAATCTATTATGGGTTTCCTCGGTTTCATTCACCAGCCAGAAGAATACCATATGAAGAAAATCCCCTTCTATCTCCTTGGTCTTCTCCTCTTTATTTAAGAAAGTACCGGCTTTGCTGTGCATGGTGAGTGCAGAGAACGCTGCTACTCCTCCCAGTTTCCTGATAAATTGTCTTCTTGCTTTCATTCTGTTTTTCTGTAAATTTAATCACTTCCTGTAAAAATGGAAGCCGATCATGAAAGCACTTGTTCTGGAAGAGTACAACAAACTGGTCTATAAAGATGTTCCTGATCCTGAGATAGCAGATAACGAAGTGCTGGTTAGGGTGAAAGCTGCAGGGATCTGCGGATCCGATGTGCACGGAATGGACGGGAGTTCCGGACGGAGGATCCCTCCCCTTATTATGGGACATGAGGCCTCCGGTGTGATCCAGGCCATGGGGAAGGATGTGGAAGGCTGGTTGGTGGGCGACCGCGTCACATTTGATTCCACCATCTATCCACTGGATGACTGGTATACCCGAAAGGGAATGTATAACCTGAGCGATAACCGCCAGGTACTGGGGGTATCCCCGGGAACCTGGCGCAGGCACGGTGTTTTTGCCGAATTGGTTGCAGTACCCCAGCATATTCTTCATTCCATACCAGAGAGAGTGACCTTCACCCAGGCCGCCATGGTGGAACCGGTGGCAGTGGCTGCACATGCGGTAAATCTGACTCCGCTGGCAGATTGTAAAAGTGCGGTAGTGGTGGGATGTGGCATGATCGGGCTTTTCGTGATACAGATCCTTCGCGCCAGGGGGTGCAATATTATTATTGCTGTAGACCTGGACATGCAGAAGCTGTCGCTGGCCGGGGAGCTGGGCGCAGATTACACTTTCCATCCCAGGAAGGACGACGTGAAAAAGGAGGTGCTGGCATTGACAGAAAACCGGGGAGCAGACATTGCTTTTGAGGTGGTGGGGATCAGCGAAACTGTACAAACAGCCATCGATTGTGTCAGAAAAGGTGCCACGGTGACCCTGGTGGGAAACCTCTCCAAAGAGGTTGAAATACCTCTTCAGCATGTGGTGACAAGTCAATTGAGATTACAGGGCAGCTGCGCTATCTGCGGAGAATATCCGGAGGTGCTGGATATGATCGCCTGCGGGGAGGTGAATGTGGATGCCCTCCTCAGTGCGGAAGCCCCTCTTTCGGAAGGGGCCGCCTGGTTCAAACGGATGTACGACAAGGAACCAGGATTGATCAAAGTGGTACTAAGACCGGGTGAATAAGACTATTTATATGCAGGCATTTAATAAAACTCCATGTATTGATCTGAAAAACCAACACAAGTGTTTCACGGGCTGGGATTCAATAGGTGAAGTAATCAGAGATGAGCTTACTGCTCTGGACAAGGAGAAGAAGGTTGTAGTCATCGAAACCTACCAGGGTATATATTATGAAGAGGTGCGTGATAGTATGGTTCAGGTTCTTGATCCCAGGCTGTTCGTTGATTCATTATCCTCCATGCATAAGGAAGCGATCATACGGGAGATGGTATACCCGGATGTTACCGACGACCGGATCTTCGGGTATTTGACCCGATTGGATATTAAGGATTATTTTGATGATGCCAGGATAAGTGCTGCCAGGAATAAAATGGAAGAAATACCGGAAGGGCTGGTAATTGTTTTTGGTCCGGGTGCCTCTTATGTTGCAGATGAATGGGATCTGTTGATATATGCGGATATGGCCAGGTGGGAGATCCAACAGAGGATGCGCAGGAACGAGGTGGATAACCTGGGTTTGAGAAACCGTACCACAGAGGATTGGATGTTGCTATACAAGCAGGGGTACTTTGTGGACTGGAGGGTTCTGGATCGCCTTAAGAAGAGATTGATGGAACGAACAGATTTCTTGCTGGATACCAATGACCGGAACAAACCCAAGATGCTTGCCCATAGTGCTGTATCGGAAGCGTATGATATAGCCGTTACCCGTCCTTTCAGCGTAGTACCGTTCTTCGATCCGGGACCCTGGGGCGGACAGTGGATGAAGGAAGTGTGTGACCTGGATCCCAATGAGGACAATTATGCCTGGTGCTTTAATTGTGTTCCTGAAGAGAACAGCCTCCTGGTCAGGTGTGGTGAAGAGCTTGTGGAAATCCCCTCTATTAACCTGGTTTTCAGGCATCCGAAAGCTTTACTGGGAGAACCGGTACACGCCCGGTTTGGTGATGAGTTTCCCATAAGGTATGATTATCTCGATACCATGGATGGAGGGAACCTGAGCCTCCAGGTGCATCCTCTAACTGAATATATCCAGGAGAAATTTGGAATGCATTACACCCAGGATGAGAGTTACTACCTGATGGATGCCAGGGAAGGAGCGGTGGTTTACCTGGGTCTTAAGGTGGGAGTGGATCCGGCTGGATGTATAAGTGATTTGAAAGAAGCGGGTGAGGGAGAAACTCTGTTTAATGATGAGAGGCATATTCAGACCTGGCCTGCCAGGAAACATGATCATTTCCTGATCCCTGCAGGAACCATCCATTGTTCAGGGAAGAACTCCATGGTGCTGGAGATCAGTGCTACTCCCTACATTTTCACTTTTAAGCTGTGGGACTGGGGCCGGTTGGGTATGGATGGAAAACCCAGGCCCATTAACATCAAACATGGTGAGCAGGTGATCCAGTGGAACAGGACCACTAGTTGGACAAAGGAGAACCTGGTGAACAGGATTGAGCAAGTAGCAGAAGGTGATGGGTGGAGAGAGGAGCGGACCGGGCTCCATGAACGTGAATTCATAGAAACCCGCCGTCATTGGTTCACCAAAACCACACACCACGTGACGGGAGGTGGTGTTAACGTGATCGCCCTGGTAGAGGGAGATCAGATCGTAGTAGAGTCGCCCGATGACAGTTTCGAGCCTTTCGTAGTAAATTACGCCGAGGTGTTTATCGTCCCTGCTTCAGTGGAAGCATATACCATGCGGCCATATGGCCCCCCGGAGGGTAAGCAGTGTGTTACCATCAAATCTTACGTTAGGTTCTGAGTGTTCATTTTTTGAAGTTTAGATATATTGTTTAACAACCCATACAAAGCATCCATATGAAATCAGAAGCCTTAATAAGAACATTTAAGCAAGACACTCTCCAGGTGGAGATCTTTAGCTCTGCTGAGGAGGCTGGGAAAAGAGCTGCCTCTTTAGTAGCTGACCAGCTTGAGAAAAGTATTAGTCAAAAAGGCAAGGCCAACCTGCTCCTGGCCACCGGTGCTTCACAGTTCGCATTTCTGGATGCGCTTAAGGAAACAGATTCCATTGAGTGGGACAGAATCACCACCTTTCATCTGGATGAGTACCTGGGCCTGCCTGAAGCACATCCGGCTAGTTTCAGAAAGTATCTGAAAGAAAGGATCCTCGATGAAGTGAAACCAGGACAGGCCCATTTCCTTGAGGGTGACGCACCACATATTGAAGGCGAAATAGAGAGGTATGAAGATCTGATAAGAGATCACCCGATTGATGTTGGCTGCATCGGTATAGGGGAAAACGGGCACATAGCTTTTAATGACCCGCCAGTAGCTGATTTTAATGATCCTAAATGGGTGAAAATTGTGGAACTGGACCAGGCTTGCCGCAATCAGCAGTTGGGAGAAGGATGGTTTACATCTTTTGAGGAGGTTCCGACGCATGCCTTAACTATGACCATCCCTGCCATTATGAGTTGTAAGGCCATAAGTTGCTTTGTGCCGGACAAAAGGAAGGGAGAAGCAGTGTTTAACACCTTATATGGCCCTGTAAGTACTTCCTGTCCTGCATCCATTTTACGCAGGCACCCCCATGCCATTTTGTTTTTGGACGAAGAGGCTGCCGTGCGAATAAAATGAAACCCATTAAGATATCTGATGACAGACCCGGACAGTTCATTTGGAATGGATCGGCCATTCCACTGTCAGGAGGAATGAATCGCATGAATTCACACTAATCTCCCTGTTTTCGTCACTCCTTTCGGGATGATTTCTAAACTCGTTTTTAGTCTGGTGTATAGGCTTTGGATTTTGACGCTTTTAGGTGTCACGGGTCTGGCGACAAGCTGATTCCAGAATTAAACAGAACGCTCCATACGCAATGCCTGTATGCGCTTGATGCTCAGATTGGTGATCTCTGTGATCTGCTCATCAGAGTATCCCCTTGTAATCATATTCAGGGCAATCTTTTTAAGACCTTGTTCTATTCCCTGCTCAATTAACCTGATGCGGTATGCATCAAGTGCATCTTTTGCTTCCGGCGATACTGTTTCCATGATCTGATTAATTTTTTCAGGTTCTAAGCCTGATACATTATATAAATATAACACAATTCCCTGAATGTTTGTTGTCTCAATATTTGTGATCTCCCGCAATATATCCCTGGCCAGAAGGGGGTTATCCTTAATGAAATTAAAGAGATTATAGCTTCGCTTTAAAAGCCACACCCCGATTTTCACACCTGGCCGTTTGAAATGCTGAATGATGGCATGATCATCAATATCTTTGGTGTCAAACAACACATAGTCGAAAAGGGGAACAAAGCACTTCAATTCCTCAGGTACATTTTTTACGAGCTCCCTGCGGGTCCACTTTGATTTGCCATGATAAAACACAATGGCAATAACCGGTGTGAGTTCCTGCCTGTTACTTTTCTGGTTTTCCCACACATTTACCATGTAGCGCAGGAGCTGAAAATGAATGTTCTTCGCGGGATAACTCTTATGCTCATACAGCAGGGAAATCTTGATCTGCTTATCCCCGTAACGCACATTACAGGCGATGTCTCTGAAATAGGGCGCCAGTTCCCGGTCCACAAATTCAGTGGGGTCGTAATTCAGTGTCTCGGGATGTAGCTTGCTAACAACCTCCCGGGGCAGGGTTCCCTGAATCAGGTCCTGAAGATTTTCTTTTACAGAAAACGTCCTCTTGAAAAAACTGTCGTGGATATTGTTTAACATACAAAGGATTTTCTCCTTTTAATGTCATGGATACGAAAATATAACCCATACGGACTTGGGTTTTTATTGGCTGGGGTGTCCCGATGACGAAAACAGGAAGAGGAATGAATCGCATGAATTCACACTAATCTCCCTGGTAGGAGGGATGCCTGGGGCCCCTGCCCAGGTAGGGAACTGTGTCAAATGTATCTGCTCCGCCAATTACCCGGGGATCACCGGTAAGTTCCAGCTGTTTCATCAACCGGGCTGCCAGTTTCTGCTTGATCTCTGCATATGCAGGATCACCGGCCAGGTTCACCAGCTGATCCGGATCGGTCCGGCAGTCATACAACTCCTCAGCAGGTCTTTTGCCAAATGCCAGCTCGTAGAGGAACTTATGCTGTTCATCCTTTTCCCTCTGCTCCACCATATAGGTTTTAGTGGGCCCATTATCACAATCACCCAGCCAACAATAGGGGATGGCAGCATCCAGGTAGTTGGGTGTCCCTGCCGGCCAGAGGTCCGGTTTATAATTCCGGATATAGAGATATTCCATGGTGCGGATCGCGCGAACCGGGTATCCTCCCATATGCCCTTCTTGTCCGGGTACATGTCGCTCCTTACCATGAAGCACATAACGCCGATGATCAGGATCTACTAAACCTAAGGTTTGATTACTCTCCAACAGCTTAACCAGGCTTCTTCCCGTCATCACATCAGGGACTTCCGCACCTGCCAGTTCAAGGAAGGTTGGAGCGAGATCAGTTGTGCTGATAAAATCTTCCAGAATCTTACCCGGTTTCCTGATTCCTTTTCCCCATCGAATAGCCAGGGGTACACGGGCTCCCGAATCGTAGTTGTTGGACTTGCACCGGGGGAAGGGCATTCCATGATCGCCTGTAACCACAATGATCGTATTCTCCAGTTCACCTGCCTCCTCAAGCAACCGGATGGCGCTGGCCACCAGGGTGTCAAATCGCTGTACTTCGTAATAGTAATCGGCCACATCACTTCTGACGATCTCATGATCGGGGAAGCATTCAAACAGGCGAATCTTATCCGGCTCCATTCCGGCCCTGACTCCGGAGCCTTGATCATACCCTCTGTGGGGATCAGATGAACCCAACCAAAAACAGAAGGGAGTACCTGCTTCCCGTTCTGACAGGAATTGTTCAAATCCACCCTCATTATAGTTTTTTCCGGCCGGGTGCCTCTCCCAGTTGGAAATATCACCTGGTCCCCAGCTTTTCCGGTAATGACCAATCTTATATCCTGCATCTTCAAGCAACAATGGGTAAACAGGAATAGCAGGGTCCAGGGTACTCCACAGATTGGCACCAGGACCAAGCCTCCAGTGGTACTGACCAGTCAGAATGGCATTCCGGGAAGGTGTACAGGAGGGAGAGGAGATGAAGGCGTGGTTGAACAGGATCCCCTCTTCGGCCACCCTGTCGAACGCCGGCGTTTGTACTACAGGGTCACCGTAGATACTTGCGTGTGGCCAGCCCCAGTCATCGGCTATGGCAAAAAGAATATTGGGTCGTTTGGAAGTCTCTTTCTGGCAACCGGTTAACCAAATGGCCATGGTCACGGCAAATGAAAATAGAAAAATCTTCTTTAGTTGATGAGAATTCATAATTTAGATTCTGTTTTTCAATCACATGAAAAAATACCCTTTCCGCATGAAAGTAATGCATTTATTATACATGGCCTCATATTCTTATGCAAGAGATTGAACTGTTAAAATACCGGGACCGTTTTCAGCAGGAGCTGGATGATATCCTTTCCTACTGGATGACCTTCAGCCTTGAAAAAGAGGGTGAAGGTTTTTATCCGGCTGTAAACCTGGAGAACCAACCTGTACTCACCGCCCGTAAATCGTGTGTGCAAAACTCCAGGATCCTCTGGACCTTCTCTGCAGCTGCTACCCATAACCCAGGAAAGGGATACGATGCAATTGCCCATCGAGCATACAATGTACTATCCACTTATTTTCTGGATCGTGAACATGGGGGTTACTTTATGGAACTGGATAATTCCAACAGACCGGTAAATGACTCCAAGCTCACCTATGCACAAGCCTTTGTCATCTACGCTTTGTCCAAGTATTATGAATGCCACCCTTCCGGGCGGTTATTGAATGAAATCCAGGAGTTCTTTTTATTCATGGAGGAGAAGGCATACGATCAAACCCAAGGGGGATACCGGGAATCCTTTACCAGGGAGTGGCAGTGGCAGCAATCGAACCGTATGGCCGATGGCAATGAACCCAGGACCATGAACACCCATTTGCATCTGCTGGAAGCCTATGCGGCTCTCTATCACATATGGAAGGATCCGCTGGTGAAACAACGCCTGACGGAATTGCTGGAGCTGTTCCTTCATAAGATCATCAGGGAGAGCGGACACCTGGGCATTTTTTTCAATGAATCTTTTACTGAAACGGAAGATTCAAAGGCATTCTGTTCCTTCGGACACGACATTGAAGCCTCCTGGCTTCTGTGGGAGGCGGCTGAAATACTGGGGGACGACCAAATCCTACGGGAGATGAAGCCAGTTTGTATCAAGATGGCTGAAGCTGTGTGGCGTTCGGGATTGGACCGGAACGGGGGACTCTTCCTGGAGTCGATGCGTTTCGGAAGTCACCTCCGGACCCATAAGCACTGGTGGCCCCAGGCTGAAACCCTGGTGGGTTTTATAAATGCCTATCAATTGAGCGGAGATAGCATATATTGGGAAACGGTCAAGGAGACCTGGCACTTTATTGATCAGCATATCATTGATCACGAGCGGGGAGAGTGGTACACCAAAGTGAACCGCCATGGAGTTCCCTTCCTGGAGGAACCGGAGGACGATCCTTCTCCCTATTACCGGAACGACTGGAAGATTGATCCATGGAAAAGCCCTTATCACAATGGAAGAGCCATGATGGAGCTGGTGAAGCGTATACAAAAAATAATGTCAGGCCAGTAGGATAGGTACTGACCTGACGCTTCTGTTCTTTACGTTGTATCTCTTTTAATTCAGCTGCTCCAGCTCATCCCGGGTCAACTCTTCTCCCCAGTCGGGCCAGTATGGATTGTCGTTTTCAAACACCTCGAACTTCTCAACAGCTTTCTCGAAGATCGGTTTGGCTGCAGTGGGACCTCCTCCCATTTCAGCGGGCATGTTAAGGGTCAGAAGCGCTTCCAGATAGTAGGTGCGGGGATTGTCGGGATTCAGATCTTTTGCCTTTTGAAGGGTGTAGTTGAAATCCTCAAAATAGAGAGGTCCCCTCGAATAGGGATCAACGGCCATCCTGGCAAGGTAGGTCATGGCTTGCACCACAAGGATCTCCGATTCAGAGGGTTCGATCTCTGACGCTTTATCGAGCGCTTCCTGGGCCCTGTCCAGCCATTGGTCCTTTTCTGCTGCGTCTCCTCCTTCAAAACTGGCCAGGGTAAGGGATTGGGCCGCGTAGTAGGGAGGAAGCCATTTATCGGTATGTTTGGCAGCAATTTTTTCGAAATGTTCGGCACAATCCAAACGACTTTCCTGAGTAGATACCTGATTAAACATTTCGAGGGACTCCTTCATCGATTTCTTGTATTTCCTCTCCTGGGAGAAGCCGGCCACTGAAACCAGGATGAGGGTCATTAGTAATAGCGTTTGTCTCATAATTCAAGTTTTAATAATGTAGTGTAAATGTATGTAGAGATGAATCTAGCTGAAACTGTTTCTCGCTAAACGATCAGTTTTTATAGATGAAAAGACAGATTGTGCCGGTTAGCTGAATAGATCTAAGGTATTATTTTTCCAACTGCCAGTGAGCATTTAATCTTACGATCTTTGGCACCTGGAATCCGATTTTTATAACTTGGGGCTAATAAACTTGTGGTGATATGAAAAAAAACAAGCGTTCAGGACACATCGGAGTTCTTACCTCAGGTGGGGACACTCCGGGATTAAATGCAGCTCTGAGGGGTATTGGAAAGGCAGCAGCCAATGACGGTACCTTGCAGGTCATCGGATTCAGGGATGGATTCAGGGGATTTATGGAAAACCGATCTGTCAGGTTGGATAACAGAATGCTCTCAGGAATCCTTACCATCGGGGGAACCATACTGGGAACCAGCAGGGATAAGCCCCATAAGATGCCCATGGGAGGGAAAAACGTAGATATGACTGATGTGATCGTGGAGAACTATACCAAAAATCATCTGGATGTGCTGGTTTGCCTCGGTGGGGGAGGAACACTTAAGAATGCGTACCGATTGTCACAAAAAGGTCTGAATATAATAACTTTGCCAAAGACCATTGATAATGACATAGTTGGGACAGATGTAACCTTTGGTTTTGATACAGCCCTGGGTATTGCAGCAGATGCAATTGACCGGTTACATAGTACAGCTTCCAGTCATCACCGGATCATTGTGGTGGAAATCATGGGTCACAGGGTGGGCTGGCTGGCTTTGGGCGCTGGATTAGCCGGTGGTGCGGATGCTATAATATTACCTGAAATCCCTTATACTATTGAAAATCTGGCGGAGAGTATCCTGGAAAGGGTAAGCCGTGGGAAGCGCTTCAGTATTGTGGCAGTGGCAGAAGGGGCCATTACAAAGGAGGGAGCCAGCAAGATTAAAGCCATTGAGAAAAAGTTAGACAGTGCAGAAGGGGAGCAGGTATCAGTATTGAAGAGTCAATTGAAGCAGCTTGACAGCGAATACAGGGGCTCTACCATGCAAATGGCCGATGAGTTACAGAAGATAACCAGGCTCGAAACACGGGTTACCATTCTTGGACACTTACAGCGGGGAGGTACACCATCAGCTCAGGATCGACTGCTGGCAACCCGTTTAGGAACCTCAGCAATTGATTATATTAAGAATGAGCAATTCGGAATCATGGTGGCAGTAGATGGGGATCAGACCAAAGCGGTTCCGCTACAGGATGTGGCGGGAAAGATCAATTATGTACCGCTGGATCACCCCTGGATAGTCAGTGCAAGGAACCTGGATACTAGTTTTGGTGATTGATAAAAGTGAGCAGGGCGATGGACAGTATGAATCCGACCACATAGTGTGCCAGGTCCAGCCACGAAAATGAATTCCCGATCAGGGTCACCCCGATAAAAGTGGAACGGATGGCTTCCAGGAAGGGAGGATGCCACAGCTGTAGGAATTCGAGAGCACAGGTAACCAGTAAAACAATTCCGGCGATTTTCCACACTCTCACTTTGGCGAACAGGAGTGAAGCCAGCAAGGACCAGAAAATCACATAAAGCACTCCCCCCAGGGAGTTATTAACCCATTCGGATGCAGGTCCTGTATAGAGTTTGGTGAGGAATCCCAGGGGAGTGATGATAACAATGGCAGTCAGTATCCGTCTGTTTCTCAGGAGAATCCTCATTTCGTTTCGTATTATCTGCTTAATTGTATGACACCTTCTCTTCTGCTTTCAGGCGACACCTTTAATTCAATGAGTTTCCTACTCTGCATTAAATGCCGCAAAAACACGGATTTGTGGTTCTGCAATAGTTTCATCCACAATCAGCCTCATTTTGGAGCATTCCACATCATCAAATTGCTGAATGCGTTTATGCCCCACTGTTTGTCCATTACAAACCGTTTTCCAACTACCACTTACCAATGCCTGTATTGTATATTTTCGAATGCGCTCTCCTTTCGTGATATCTTCCTGAATTACGATATGATTAACCTTTTTTGTTCCATCAAGTTTAAGATTAATCCTATTTCCCTTTCCGGAGGTTGTTGCCAAAGGATTGTCGAACCTCCTCTTAATTTCTTCTCCCCACTCTTTTAAACGTTTCACATCCGGAGCTGGCATTAACCCATCAGGATCAGGCGTTAATCCAATAATCAGGGTTGAGTTGTGCCCAACCGACCTGTAATACATATCCATGAGGTTTTCAACCGGGAAAATATGTTCCTCATCACCCGGTTCCCAGAACCATTCGTGGCGCCCTTCAAATCCCCGTAGTGGTGCATCCGACATGGCGGGCATCCAATATTTCCCGTTTGGGTCGCCATGTTTCAGGGTGAAATAACGCTCTTGCAGCGTATGGCCTGCATGGGAGTAATGGTTGGGGAAGGTAGCCCAGCACGGGTAAGGGACCGTGCCCGATTCCGAGCCTCCCCACCTCACTTCTGCCATCTGTTTATTGTGGTAAAACAGGCAGTTGGGCTGGTACTGCTGAACAATGGGTAACACATCGGGAGCTCCGTTATCCGGATGGTCGGCACCACCATCGAACCATATTTCAAATAATTCGCCATAGTTTGTACAGATCTCCTTAACCATGCCTTCAACCATCTGGTTGTAATATTTCTGACGGTTTTCCCGAAACGGACCCTCGCCATTCACTTTAAAATCGTGTACTCCCAAAAACGAATTCCAACGGATGCCCAGGTATATTCCGGGCTTAATACCATATTTGTGGCATGAGTTTACAAAATCCCGGACAATATCCCCTTTCCCATCCTGAAAATTAAGGGCTTTCATACAATAAGGATTTACTTCAGACTGATATAGTGCAAAACCCGTTTCGTGTGTCGCGGTAAGGATTGCAAACGTAAATCCGGCATCTTTAGCTGCTTTAATCCATTGGTCGGTATCCAGTTTTTGAGGATTAAACACCTGGTAATCGGGCACCGGGCTGACGCGGTTTCCTCCCTGCCTGTATTTTTTACCATCGAACACATGAAGGTCGTAGTGGAATACTGCCCCCATTTCAGCTTCCTGCCACGCTAGCTGCCGCTTATTGGGGACCGGTAGTTTATTCTCTTTTACAGGGATAAAAACTATGTACGATTCATCATCCTTTTTAACAGCCAGACTTACCGTTCTGGGCTCGTTATCCTCGGTGTAAACAAATGGGCGCTCCAGCCTGTCAGGTTTTATCACATCACCATTCTTTTTTACAATTGCTTTGGGCATAAGGACATATTCAGTTGCCTTTTTCCAGTTAATCCCATCGTAGGAGCTAACCATGCCAATAAATGTATGGGCATGAAATACCCCGTAATAATAGTCCCTTTTACGGTCGTACCACATCGATACATCTTCGGTATCCAGGTAGTCGATCACAGGTTTGGGCTGTATCTCGAACGGGCCCGTTGGCGATTCAGAAACAGCGATTGCCTGGTTACGTATAAAACGTGTTTCATTGGGCTTATCCCCTTTTACGATCAGGTAATATTTGCCGTCTTTGCCTTTGTCAATCGCCGGATTTACGGTCAGAGTGGTTATGGGGCCGGATGGCTCGATCAGTGGTTGATCCATACGTTCCCATGGTCCGTTTATTGATCCGGAAACCGCAACACCTGTCCGCTGGTTTGGACGGAGTATCTTCCAGTTGGGGTGCGAATACCCGGTAAACGCTGTTTCCACTAATTCTTCCCCCGTATACTCTTTCTCACCCAGGTTTGTGGAACAATAGTACAGATAGTATTTCCCATCAAAATGTTTGATTTTCGGATTATGGGCTGTAATGGCATCCCAGTGCCCTTTACCACGCCCCTGCAAAACCGTTTCTTTAAATACCCATGGACCGGCAGGATTTTCAGATACAGCATGTGCAACCTCTGAATGAGTTAACCAGCCGGTAAACTTGTAATCCTTTTTCCAACGGGAATAAAACAGATGATATAGCTTATCGTCGCCTTTAATAATTGAAGAACACCAGTTATAATAGCCCTCTGTTTTAAAAATGTTGTCTTCGGAAACCGGAACCAAACGGTCTTTAACAAAAAGTATATCAGGGGGATTTTGCTCCTGAAGTGCCTTATATACTAATTCTGCTATAACCCGGTATCCTCGTCTATTAGGATGGACTCCGTCTTTTTCAGTAAACAGGTCCGGCTTATCCGACATCGGTGTATGGAGGTCGATTAAATTGGTATTCTTCTCTTTTTCCGGGGAGAAGCTTTTGCTGATGGCTGGTATAAATAATAGAAATGCTACCAGCGAGGTTTTAATTATAATACGGTTCTTTGATTGCATAATCTGATTCATAGTAATAGATGGAATGGATCCTTCCTTAAACTGTTCAGGGATTAATAGTATCAGGGTATTCAACAGGTCTTCCCGTTGATTTATCTGTGGGCATCTGTGCATCAGTATCTCTCAAAAAATCAGAAAGGACCTTTACCAGTTCCTTTAATTTCCCGGATTCTTTTCTGGACAAGTCATTCTTTTCCGAAATATCATCTTTTACATTGTATAACTCCAAACTCCGGTCAACATGTCTGTAAATTAGTTTCCAATCACCCTGCCGCATGGAACTGTAGCAGAAATAGAGTGCCCCTCCATAAGTATTGGGATAGTGCCAGAATATTGGCCTGTTTTGGCGGGGTTGTTTTTTACCTCTAAGGAAAGAGACAAAACTCTCTCCATCGATAACACCTCCAACCTGGTTGTATTCTGTAATCCCGGCCATTTCCAGGAAGGTTGGGAAAATGTCTTCGATGATTACATAGTTACCACATTTTGAACCTGGTTTAGTTACACCGGGCCAATGTACAATCAACGGTACCCTGACACCTCCTTCATAGGGCAGTAGTTTATGCCCTCGAAGGGGCAGGTTCCGGTCAGTATTTGATGGCTGTCCGTTATCTGACATGAACACGATTATGGTATTTTCCCCGATGCCATGTTTCCTGATGTTTTGCATTATATCGCCCAGCGACTTATCCATACTTTCAACCATCGACGCATAAGATGCCTGGAAATCAGTGAGCCCCATTGCTATATATTTATCATAAAACCGGGGATCTTTTTCCCACGGGGCATGAATGGCATAATGCGACATGTAGAGGTAAAAAGGTTTTTTATCCGCAATCGCACTGTCCATTGCTTTATTGGCTTCAATCGTTAAGGCTTCGTTCAAATAAATATCTTTACCATGGTATTTTTCAAGTCCGGGAATATCCCATATCCTGTCGCCATTCCGGAAGGCAGCGCTGAAATCATTTATTCCGTAATAACTTCCAGGGCCACCTGCTGCATGTCCTGCAATATTAATGTCAAAACCCAGGTTGCGCGGGTCTTCACCCGGGGTGCCATTTGCACCAAAATGCGCTTTCCCGGCATGGATTGTCCGATACCCCTCTTTCTTAAGGTACATGGGTAAGGTTTTAACAACTGTTGTTTTTTCAATCCCTTCTGTTACACAAATTCCATTCAGGTTCCATGCCGGGGGCGTTAGCTTAGGATGGTTGCCTTCTGGAGATTTCCCTTTCCTTAAGGTCCAGCATGTGACCCGGTGCCTTGCCGCATTCAGCCCGGTCATAAGGCTGACCCTTGAAGGGGAGCAGACCGCACAGGCATATGCCTGGGTAAACATAACTCCCCGGCTGGCAAGCCTGTCCATATTTGGGGTGTGATACCGCTTGTTTAATTCTGTTGCTTCGCTATGAAATGGGACCGATGTTTCCTGCCACCCCATGTCATCGACAAAGAAAAAAATGATGTTGGGTTTCTCTGTTTTGGGTTGGCTGCTTCCAATTTGCCAGCAAAAAATGAACAGAAATAGCAGGAGTGTTTTATTCATAGTACACTTTTATTAATCTTTAAACTTCAATACATAACTCACGGTACAATCTCCCCCATAGATAGCATGCCCGGAACCCACATACAGGAGTATCATACCAGATTATGTTCGGACTCATAACCGGATCTTTACCACCCATTATACCCATTAATGAAAGAATTGATATTCGTTTCATTAATGTATAGGTTTAAGCAGGATCTCTTCTCCTTGTTTTGTTTCAATTTCAAGCATAGCACCCTCCATCTTCCTCACTTTTGACATATTACTCATGAGATGTATCTCAATACCATGCCAGGGATTCATAAACCGGCAGGTTTTTCCTTTCTCACTGATAATTTTGACGTATGAAACCTGGCCATTATTTAGCTCACTGGAAACCAGAAATGCACCATAGGTTCTAAGGTTGTGAAAGCATGCATCCCTCTCGTTGGGCCAGACAGGGAATACCCGAAGCACACCTCCATGTCCCATGCACAACATCTCATTAATGGTATTGGGTATGGTACTGAAATTTTCTATTCCGTGTGGATTATGTAACTGAAAACCATTGGAATAAGTGTTATTGACGTACTTGTGCATTTGGGTCAGGATCGTATCGGCATTATACCCTACACGTACGGCAGCCGGGAAGAAACTGTTGGATCCATTGAAATCGATCCAGCGCTTCATGACATCAATAGTATTGCGGGCAACCTGTAACAATCCGGGATCGCTATCCAGTCCAATCTGGCTGGCCGGGTAGATATGTTGAATGCCAAGCGTATTATCGTTCCACCAGGCCGTTCCTTTTTCTGAATACCGGAAAACTTTCTTTCCCTTGCGTTCCTGATAGGTGTAATCGGAGATATTTTCCTTAATGTATTGCCACTTCTCCCGGCGATCGGCATCCACATCCAACTCACTGCTCATATCGATGGCGGTTTGCATTACAAGGCGGGCGAGACCCAATGAAAGAATGGGATTCATCGTTCCAACTGTCCCTTCATGGATGGCATCATTGTATATTACATACCGTCCATTTTCCCAGATCATGTAATTTTCCCAAAAAGTGGCCACTGCTTTCACAAACGGATAATAGAGGGCTGTAAATTCTTCGTCATAGGTGGTATAAAAGTGCATAGCCATATTTACTACACAGTACGAAGAGTTACTTTTCTGTCCGAAAAACAATCCTTCATCCTCCACGTTACCTTCGGTAAACCAATGTGCACGGTGATTCACCATTAATTCGTTCTTTCTGGTGGTTTCAATTCCCAGTGGTCCGGCTCCAACAGGCAGCAGAATTCCTCCATCAATTCTGCAAATCTTTTTGGAGTAATATTCTCCCCGATCCTGTTGTGCCAGGACAGCTATATTGCAGGGGATGGCCTGTTCAATGTGATTGGAGGAAAACAGTCCGTAGTATGGTGCAAAATGGTTATAATTCAGGTGATAATCACCATTCCAGTGGGGTCGCTCTTTCGTTATGGTTGTCCCGAAAATTGAAGGGGGGAACTCTTTGTCACGGCTGAAACAGGCCAGGGAATAGTTCGACAGGAAATACTGCTTTTCGATCAGGGAGTCGTTGATGTCAACATATGACCTTGACCAGAAATCCTTCCACCACGCTTCATGCTCTGCTTCAACGTCTCTAACCTCCTTTTTACGTACACCCCTGAGTCTTTGAATTACTGCCTGCAGACAGTAATCACTTTTGAAGTTACTGGAAAATGCAACCACCAGAGCAACCGGGTTCCCCTCAGAAAGCTTAAAATCATTTGATTTACCACCAAGGATGGTCAGGGCACATACTGCTTTGGTTGGGATATCAACCTCCTCCTCAAAAGCCCGTGAAATATAATATATTCCATCAGCTGCATTACCTATCTCCGTCTCTGTTGGAAATACCCTATCGAAAGGTGGATTGTCAATTAGTTGTTGGGGGCCGGGCAGATCAAGATTGATGGTGCCTTCCAGCTCTCCTTCACCTGTAAGAATGATCTCCACAACCATCAGGTCTTCGGTCGCAGATACAAATGTTCTAAAGAGAACATTTTGTCCCTTTTTTGCAAACGAAGAGAGGGTTTTCGCCTTATACAAATCCTGTTCAATAAGATATGAAGCACCTGTCAATCCGGGAATACTGACCTCCACGGTTCCAAGTACCGCAGGAAATGAGTTATTGAAGGACGATTTTAACCGCCAGAAATCGTTCCGGCTTATATGGTAGACCTGCTTTTCAGGATTACCTGAAATAGCCACACCCGTGAAACCATTGCCCAGGAGGGGAGCATCGACAGAGTGGGGGACCGGGATCCGGCTGGGAGGTGTAGTGAAAACAACCTTCTGGCGGTTCAATATCTGTTCAGGAATAGTAACAACTTTCTCCTGGCAGCAACCAGTTGAAGCTATATGAATCAATACCAAAAATGATATATAGAATAGTCTTCGCCTCTGCATCAGGTATTAAAATTACCTAATTCCCTCTTCTTTCGCCAGCGGCTTCTGGCAAAAACCTTTGAGGGACATCATTTTGTCAAGGGATAATATGAGTTGCACTTGCTCCTTTTCTTACTGTAACAATCATGGCTAATCCACATGAAAAATACTATGATGCTCTGGATCTATTCGTATACGATAAAGGAAATACCGCCAGAACCCTTTGGAGCTTTGCCTATATTTTCCTTAAAATAACTGCCAAACCGGAGTTTCTTAATAATTCGGTAGATAAAACGGACCTTTGGTCAACTGTGAATTTCTGTATGCTCACATTGCCATTTTCTAAATCTTCCCTGTTCTGGGAAAATACCACGGCTTCATAACTTCCCCTTTCATCCAGAAATTCCAATGGAATTTTAATCTCCCTTTCCTGGTTTGCCACCAGGGCTCCCACAAACCAGTTTTCTCCATTTCTTCTGGCCATGGTGGCATACTCACCAATTTTTCCTTCCAGGACTATCGTTTCATCCCAATCAGCAGGTAATGCGTCAAAGAATTCAAGCTCCTCATTTTCTATTATTATACCTACGGATGAACCCGCACCCCCTTTTTTTGAGGGTGATCCTTCAGGCCTGTCGTACCAATACAGGAACTGCCATGGGCTGTAGAGCAATACTGCCTTAGCCATTTGCGCTGTTCTCCCTCCCATTTTTTCTGAAACCCGCGGAGCAAAATAGCAGTTGGTGTTATCTCCCGCTCCGGCAATCATCCGGGTAAAAAGGGTAATCAGGGTATGTTCAGTAGACGGGCTCTCCTCATCTCCGCGAATTCCTTCCTGGGTCATCAGATTAGGGTAGGTACGGGAATATCCGGTGGGCCGGTATTCATCGTGTACATCAACCATCAATTGATATGAAGCTGCCTTGTGTACTGCCTCGTGCAACCAGGATGTCCATTCCTGTGTGCCCACATTCACGAAGCCATATTTCAATCCTTTGATTCCCCATGATTGATACAACGGTAATATCAGGTCCAGCTGTTTTTCAAGGGCCCTGCGGTTCACATAAAGTATAATCCCGACTCCCTTCTGGTTGGCATGATCAATTACCTGGTGCAGATCCAGCGGTCCCGGTGATCTGCGAGGGTCAACAGTGACCGTGGATGCATCCGATTCATCATCGTATTCATTACCATACCACCCGGCATCGAATTCAACAAATTGCAGGTTGTGACGGGCAGCAAAATCAATGCAGGCTATCCCACCTTTTGTGGTTAGTGTTACTTCCCGTATGATTTTTCCGGGTTTAATCCAGGATACATCCTCCAGCTTCCGGGATTCATTCAGGTTTTGAATGAAGTAGTTGTTCTCCAGCAATTCTCCGGGACTACCAGCTACCATCACATAGCGCCAGGGAGTAATATATCCGGCTTTTTTGAGATCCACCTTCCCAGCCAAATCAACTTGTAGCGACAAAAGCTGATCAGGATCTCTCGCAAATTTCATCCGGGCGAAATCCACCAGCGCTGATTCTCCCAGCGCCAAATATGAAATTTCGTTCCTTTTTATTACAAGGGGCCTTTCACTGGCAACTTTTATCTTGCTTATCTTCTCCTTTTTATAAACACCCTGGGCCCTGTCGGTAATCCATGCGTCATAATCACTATCAAAACTAAAGCTGGTCAGCTCCTTTTCCAGCACGAGATCTTCCACAGATTCCTGATCGAAAAGGTAGCGAAAGGCGATTCCTTCATCATACACCCTGCAGATCAATTGCAATCTTTTGTCGGCAGTATCTTTACCTGCTAAAGTAACCACAACCTCATTATAGGTGTTATGAACAATATTTCTCTCACCGTAGACAGGGTTCCAATCTTCGTCTGTTGAGGTTTGCTTTACACTACTGATATGATATGCCTCCCAAAGATCATTCCCCTTAAAAACAAACCTTCCCAAATCTGCTTCCAGAACCGGAGCAAGTGAATCAAACAGGATCAGCTTTACGCCACGTGTATCCACGGCAATGTTCACCTCCAGTTTCTCTGAAGGACTTGCTGTCTTAATATCATGCCTGGCACTTAAAGCATTTACAGTCAGCAGGGAGAAAAAAAATGAGTAAAGGATCTTTTTCATATTCAGGGAAAGGGCAATTCTGTTCTGTTAACAGGCGATGTTCCTATCACACTAAAAGTATTGATGACAGGAGCAGCGCGGGATTCTTTGATGACTAATCGAATCTGTTCTGTAATCGGGAATGCTTTCCCGTGGGTTTCAATGGATTTTCCAAGAATAAGCTTTTTGTATCCAATGGTACCCTGGGATGCCACCTGTACCCATTTTCTTCCGTTGAAACATTCAAGCGTATATGACGAGATCCTTTGCCCGAGAGGGATATATTCCTGCAGGATAACCCCCTTAATATCCATGGATTTACCAAAATCAACGGTGATGGTGGCAGTGGTTATGCTATCATCTGTGGCAAAATAGGTGTCGTAGTCGCCATCGATTGCCTTCTCCGGTCCGAATTTGTCCGAGTCTCCTCGTCTGGAATCGGCAAATATCTTTACATTTTCTCCGCGTGCCAGGTCATTTTCATAAAGACTCTCTATCCAGCTTTTAAATTCCCTGAGACGGACCACGAAGGCTGTATCAATCAAGCCGTCACGATTGGGTGCCACATTGATCAGCGCTACGGCATTCAGGCCCACCGTACTCCGGTAATACTCCTGTAACTTCTCAAGGCTAATGATGGGTGTGTTGTTATAGAACCAGTTTCCCTGTGCGATCAACGATGCTTCAGCAGGATACCACGGACCGTTTTCATCGGTAAAGCTCCAGCTGGGGTCTTTCACACCACCATGTGCACCTGGCCAGCTGGCACAATCTTCGGGCATATACTCAACCAGGGTTCCGGAATCATAAATCAGTGCATCGGGCTGATGTTTTTTTATGATCTCACTGACCCTTTTAAAGTCCACCTTCATGTTTTCGGCTCCAAAACCGTCAAACCACAACTCATCCACTTTACCGTACCGGGTGAGCAGTTCGGTTAGCTGGGTTTCATAAAACTTGCTGTACTCACCCTTTCCCCGGTCAGATATTTCGTAACTCCTGTCCCATACAGAAAGGTAAAGGCCGAATAACATACCGGCTTCATGGCAGGCATCAGCCACCTCTTTTACCACGTCTCCTTTTCCGCCCCGCCATGCAGATGACTTCAGGCTGTGATCGGTCGTTTCGGTCTGCCAGTTGCAAAAGCCGTCATGGTGTTTCGTAGTGATCACAATACCCTTGAAGCCACCTGCTTTTGCAGCTTCTACCCACTGTTTGGCATCAAAATGCTTGGGATTAAACCGGTTTGGATCCTCCGTTCCATCCCCCATGTGATTGTCACTGGGGTAGAACGTCTTAATCCCAAAGTGGACGAACATCAGCATTTCTTCCTTTTGCCAATCCAGTTGTTTAGCCGAGGGAACCGGCATTAGGGGTTCTGGTGGTTCTGTGGTTTCCCCTGCGTCGCAATCCAACAGCTCAACCGTCACCAGGTAGGCACAATGATCGGAGGCTACTGGATCCTGTATCACTTTGGTTTCCAGCACTCTCCATCTCTGTGTTGGGTGGAACATGACATAGTCAATCTTTTTAACAGGATGATCTGAGGGATAGGTAGCTGCCGGCTTTTCTTTATCGTATGAGGGAGACCACATCTCTTCAAGGATTTGAATGGGTCTGCTCCCCGGTGTTGCATTCAGGTCACCAGCCAGAATGGTAGGATATCTGTTGGATGAAAATGCCTCATTAAGTTTTATTGCTTGTGCAATCCTGTCTGCCTCATTGCTTGTATGATCCAGGTGGGTTCCCACAAATGCAATGGTGTCTATTGATGCTATGGTGGCCACAACTTCCAGTGCGGCCCTGGGCTCATTTCCAGCCGTATAGGGCAATGCCACATTTCTGGTTTGCAAAAAGGTGTGCTTTGACAATATCCCTTCACCATATTCACCCCCATCAAATTCCATGGCTCTGCCGAACAGGGGCGCCATTTTCGTTCTCCAGCCTAACTCTGTGGCCAAATCATATTTCCGGGACCGGTTTGTCTTAAAATCCACCTCCTGTAAAGCCACAAAATCAGGATCTGCGTCTATTATTACACTGGCTATAACATCCAGATCAAAACTGCCCTGGGTAGTTGCCCCATGGAGAATATTAAATGAGAGTACTTTGACAACTCTGCTGCTGTCAACTTCAGTTTGAGACCAACCTGTATGGCAGGTGATAGCAGCAATCAGGAAAATCAATATTCTTGATTTCATTTTTCCACTATAAAAAGGAAGGATGATCAGGAATATTCAAGGTGTTAATAATAGGTCACCGTATTCACCTTTTCCCAGGCACCCCTGGTAAAATCAGGAACCTTGACGGATATGCTTTGATTTGCAATGGATTTCTCAGAAAGTTCAATAATAGCTGACCATTCGGCCGCATCATACACATCCTGATCCAGTGGTAACCCGTTTCTCAGACAGTGGATGAGCCGGTAGTCCATGGTGAAATCCATTCCTCCGTGACCTCCCACTTTTCGGGCCATTTCTCCCACCTCTTTAGTGATGGGATGCTCATATTCGGCTACGAGCGAATCCATCTTTTCACCTTCAAGGAAATGGTGAGCATCCGGATCCAGAGCGATCCCCCTCTGGGGCCATTTCCGGACAAATCCCTTGGTGCCGCTTAGCATGTGTATCCTGCTGTAGGGGCGGGGACTGGTTACGTCATGTTGAATGAGGATGCTTTTACCGTTACGGGTTTTGATCAGTGTTGTATTCATATCACCCCGCTTATAATCCCTGGATGCAAAATCCGAATCTTCACCGAATTTTTCTTTAGCGAAGGCACTCATCCCGAACTGGTCGCTGGCCAGCGAGACCAGGTATTCCATCTTGTCTCCCCGGTGGATGTTCAGAATGTGACAAAGGGGGCCGAATCCATGAGTGGGGTAGAGGTTGGCATTACGGGTTTCGTTGTGCCTCAGGCGCCACATGTTCCAGTACCCGTTTTCTTCGTTGAAATACGACCTTCTCAGGTCATGTATATAGGCTCCTTCAGCATGCACGACCTCCCCTAAAAGGCCCTGACGGACCATGTTCAGGGTGGCCAGCTCAAAAAAGTCGTAATTACAGTTTTCCAGCTGCATACAGTGTCGCCTGGTCTTTTCAGCCGTATTTACCAGTTGCCAGCATTCATCGATAGTCAGGGCCGCGGGGACTTCCGTAGCCACGTGTTTTCCCTGTTCCATGGCGTACACGGCAATAGGTGTATGCAGATCCCAGTGAGTACATACATAGATCAGGTCCACATCTTCTCTTTCGCACACTTTTTCCCAATCTTTGGGATCGGAATACAGGTCAGCCGGCGGGAGCCCTTTATCGGTCAATATTTTCTGCGCTTTCTCCAGTTGTTCGGGGACCACATCACACAAAGCAACAATTTTCACCCCCTCCAGAAATGTATATCGTCTTACAGCCCCGGTACCCCTTGATCCTACCCCGATAAAGGCTATGCGGACCGTATCAATGGGATCGCAGCGTAGCTCGATCACATCGGTTTGTCCTTCAGGCCTGGGAGGTTCAGGAAATAACTCCTGTGCCCCATAGGATGTCTCTTCGGTTTGAGAGTCCGATAGTGTACAGGATCCAAATACTAAAAGGAAGGCCAGCATCCATATGGATACCACTCTGGTTTTCAGTGAAGTTGTCATTTTGTTTCTCATTAACAATCTTTTATTTCTGGGGGATTCTATGATCACCTTTAGTGTTCAGCAAATAAAGATACATTTAATTCTCATTTGGTACTAAATGTTATTGTTCTGTTAGTCTGCAAAAACCAATAATTGCCGGTCAGAAATTATTGGAACCGAATCTTCATCTTCAACTCCGGATCTGTATCCAAGTTCCACGGGTGAAGGAAATACCCAACTGGTCTCCCGTCCTTTAATGGAGATGGAAGAACCGGGATGAATTTCAACAATAGCATACAGCGGGTCCTTGTACGGGGCTGTATATTTCAGGGACGGATAATTTGCATTCAGCTCCGGGCTGTACCTTTCCGGACAGGCGTATTTATCACCTAACCATTTATATGACATGCTGTTAAACTGAACATATTGAATCCCATTGATCTCTTTGCAGTCATTAGTATGAGTGTGTCCGTTAAAACAGGCGATGACTTTTTTGAATCCTGCTTCTTCATTCGCCTTTTCCAGTATGGCTCTCACTTGGTAAACATTTTTTGTACTGTCGGTCGATGACAAAGGTTGATGAGAGAACAGGATCACAGGATGTGAACTATTCTTAAGATCGTTTTTTAACCATTCCAACTGTTCGGGGGGGAGATTTCCCCTGGTACTTCCATGTGCAAAATAATTACCCTTCTCATAGGGAATATATGCATTGCTGTCAATCAAGAAATTGGGATCGAGAACAGTAAAATGGAAGCCTTTCAAATCGAATGAGTAATAATTATTCTCCATATCCAGGAAATCCATTATTTCCTGTTTTGACGATATATCCATATCATGGTTGCCAAGGACATGGTATTTGGGTCCGTTAAAACTATTCCAGGTTTCAACAAAGGTGCGGTTCTCCTCCTTCGGAAAACAGAAATCTCCCAGTTGAATAATAAAATCCACCTTTTCCTTATTCATCTCATCAACAAAATACTGTAATCGATCCCCTGCATCAAACATGATGTCCCGGTGAACATCAGCACAGACACCAAATCGAATAATATTTTCATTTTGTTCATGACGGCGACATGCTGTTAAAAGAAGAATTGCCAGAAGGAAGATGATTAAGAAATCTTTTTTTCTAAAAGTCTGGGATTTTATCTGCCATAATGATTTCAAATTATTCATGGTTGGAATTATTTTTCAGATTAAAAATGTTTGATCTGCCTTGCAGAACTTACTTCTAAGCTACCATTATTTTATAATGTTTTGTTATTAGTCAAACCTTTCTTAATTTTCCTTGGTAAGTAGGCTGAAAGTGGATCCGGGCTGGAAAAATCATTACATGACAAATCCCATGAATCGAATAATCCTTGTATTAATGAGTATCCTTACCCTGCTATGTTTGGGTTGCACAGATCATCAAAAGAACAAAGCCACCAACACACCCAACCTGGTTTTCGTGATGGCAGACCAATACCGTGCAACAGCGATGGGATTCCGAGGTATAGAACCCGTGATTACACCCAGTCTGGACAAGTTTGCAGCCGAAGGGGTGGTATTTACCCATGCAACCTCCACCATCCCGGTCTGCAGTCCCTACAGGGCCATGCTCTTTACGGGAATGTATTATACCAGGAACAACGTTCCAACAAACTGTCATTCCAATTCGCCCGGAGTTAATCTACGCATGCAGGATACCACCCTGCTGGATGCACTGGTCAGTTCGGGGTATGAGGTGGGCTATATCGGGAAATGGCACCTGGAGGAGCCAGTCGAACCTTATGTGCCTTCCGGGAATAACGGGGGTCCGGGACAAATGAACTGGGAAGAGTGGACCCCGCCCGAGCGAAGGCATGGTGTGCAGTTCTGGCACGCATACAATACATGGGACGATCATTTCAAGCCACATTACTGGACCAATGAGTCGACCCGTGACCAGCGTCTTGAGGTGAGGGAATGGTCCCCCAAGCATGAGACCGATGTGGCCCTTGATTTTATGACTAACAGGGATCATAAGTTCCGTGATCCGGACCGGCCGTTTGCACTGTTTGTTTCATTCAATCCCCCGCATACGGGTTACAGTCTGGTGCCAGAGAAATACAGGGACCTGTATGCGGATGTGGTTGACATGGACCTGGTAAGGTTGCCTTCCGTGACAAAAGAGAGTCCAGGTGAGATGCATGCACTTAAAAATACCCGTAATTATTTTGCCTGTATCAGCGGTGTGGACGATCAGTTCGGACGTATCCTGGAATGCCTGGAACAGCAGCAAATAAAAGATCAAACCCTGGTCATCTTCACTTCCGACCACGGCAACTGCGTCGGTGTACACAATCATGTTACAAAAGGAGTGCATTGGGAAGAATCTTTTTCAGTTCCGCTCATTATGGGAATACCGGACGTCGAGCACGAATTCAATGATATATTAATATCACCCACTGATTTTTATCCCACATTATGCGGGTTAATGGGCCTGGATGAGGTGATTCCGGGTCCTGTTCAGGGGAAAGACCTTTCTGAGGCTATATTGGATGGATCTGGTTCCGGACCTTCCTCGGCTTTGTATGCCTACCTGCCACATGCACTTGCGGATACCCTTACATTCGGGTACAGTGGCATGGCATGGGGCGAAAGGGGTGTCCGGACCAGGAATCATATGTTCGTTGTGGAAAAGAATCCCGGAAATAATACCCGTTTCCTGCTTTACGATCTGAAGGCAGATCCCTATCAGCAGAGAAATATTGCCCGGGGGAACAAAGCACTGATCATGCAGCTGATGAACAATGAGCTGGTACCGAAACTGAAAAGCATTGAGGATGATTGGTGGAAAATACCTGTAACGGATGAATGGGAGTACCCGGAATTTTTCAGGCAGCATGTCCCTCCCGACAGGGTGTGGTAACCGAAGATTGCTTCAAAAGTAAGTCCTAACATACAAAAAATGAAAACCACAAGGTGCCTTATCAAGTACCTGGGCATTACATGCAAGGATGCATGCAAAGGAAAGATCGAATTCAAACCGGCACTGATTTATTAAGACTAACCCAAACTGAGCTATGAAATGCAATAGAAGCTTCAATTAGATTTCACTCTATTCGCGATTGTATTATCTATTTGCTTCTGAAGAGTTTACTTACTTATTTAATCCGGGTCCGGATGCCGGTTGATCCAGTTCCAGAACAATTACAGAGGCGGTCTTGTCAGGCATGGATCCAGGCAGGGCCAGAGTAAATCCGTTCTTGTCCCTTTTTATTTTCAGCGGACTCCCGTTGTGCAGGTAATATGTTTTCAAGATCCCTATTTCAGCATCCAGGGGGAGCGTCAGTTCTTCTCCCGGATCCTCCAGCAGGAAGAGGTATATCTTGTTCCCCTTATTAGTGCTTACCATCTTATCGGTAGGCAGATAGGGTCCTCCACGCGTGCCATATACAGCTTCCTGGTTTTTCGATATCCAATTTCCCATCTCTTTCAGGCGATCCAGCTGACGGGGTTCAATCCGTCCATCGGGCATGGGACCCACATTGAACAACAGGTTCCCGTCACCGCCAATGGTATGAATCAGTGTATGTATACACTCTTTTCCCGATTTAAGCTGATCATTGGGTTTCCATGCCCATTGTCTCCCCATGGTCATACATGTTTCCCAGGCGTACTGGTTATCAAATGCCCCGATGTTTTGCTCGGGTGTGGCAAAATCCCCCGCAAAACGTGGATCCCTGGTTTTATCTTCCATCCCAGCTCTCCCTTTATCCACCCTGTTATTGATAAGTACATCGTCTCTCAAATCCCTTACGTAGGCATACAGATCCATTCCCATCTCATGGGTCCAGGCCCATTCCCACTCTCCGTCAAACCAAATGATGGACGAGTTGTACTCGTTTATAAGTTCTCTGAGTTGGTTCTTCATGAAGGTGATATACCGGTCCATCCGTTTCCTGGTTTCCGGATCCATGCTTTGTTCCTTTCTGAAACTGTACTCCGGATGGGGATATATAACGGGATAGTCGGAATGGTACCAGTCACAGACTGAATAGTAGGTACCGAACAGAATACCCTGTTTCTCACACTCCTCGGCCAGTGCCTTCAAAACCCCTTGTCCATAGGGAGTGGCAGCCATATCATATCCGGTGAACCGGCTGTCCCACAGGCTGAATCCATCATGATGCCGGCTGGTGATGATCAGGTATTTCATCCCGGCAGATTTAGCAGCACCTACCCACTCTTCAGCATTGAAATGGACCGGATTGAACTCCTTGTAGAGTTGATCATATTCCTCTATGGGTATCTCTCTTCCACGAGACCAGGAGATCTCTTCACCCCGGAGCGATACCGGTCCCCAATGGATAAACATGCCAAAGCGCATCTCTCTGAATCTATCCAGAGCCTCCTGGTGGGTGGACAGGCCAGGATTCGCTTCTCCTCCGCCGGAATATTGTGCCTGCATGTGGATGATACCGATCAGGCAAATGATAGTAAGTAATAAATGCTTCATTTTAACACTGCTTTTCTTTCAAAATTAGGTAATACTATTTGAAATGACAGAATGGTCCTTTATTTTTAATGCCATTATGAGGGTAACTTTCATTCACATGTACATTTTTTTGCTTGCGCTGAATCTTCCGCTGTTCGGTCAGCAGAAAAAAGATGTTTATCACATCAGGATAAACCAGGTAGGCTATGTACCTGGTGATTATAAATGCGGAATTGCATTTGCGGATCGCCCGGTCAGAGGCACTTTTGATCTTATTGAGAAATCATCGGGAAGCTCTGTGCTTCAAATCAAATCCCAGAGGGTTGAGGCTGAAGGATGGGGAAGATTCGGGTATTATTATAAACTGGACTTCACGGATGTTAGGCAGCCGGGCCGCTATTATCTGAAAGCACGAAAGGGAGAATCCCAATCAAAGGAGTTCTCCATTTCGGATGAAGCCTATGACCATCAGCAGGAGGTGTTGCTGGAATTCATGCGTCAACAACGGTGTGGTTACAATCCTTTCCTGGATATGGTGTGCCACCAGAGGGATGGCAGATCGGCCTACGGACCTTTAGCCGACTCCACCTACGTGGATGTGAGCGGAGGATGGCACGATGCGGGCGATCAGCTCAAGTACCTGATCACCGGAAGCTACGCCACTGCCCACATGATACTTGCTTATGAGTTGTATCCTGATAAGTTCGCTGATCATGTCAATGCACTGGGACAGTCCGGGTCCAATGGTGTTCCGGATGTACTGGACGAGGCCAGATGGGGACTGGATTGGATCCATAAACTCCATCCGGAACCGGACGTATTGATACACCAGGTGGCTGACGACCGGGATCACATGGGCTGGAAAATACCCGACCAGGATCCTTCCGATTATGGATGGGGTAAAAACAGCTACCGGGTAGCCTACGTAGCAACAGGATCTCCGCAGGGACTGAATAAATATCAGAGCCAGGCCACCGGAGTGGCCAACCTGGCAGGGAGATCGGCTGCAGCCATGGCACTGGCAGCCAGAATATGGAAGGATAGCTTGAAGGATCCAGCCTATGCGGCCAAGTGTTTGAAGGCTGCCAGGTCATTGTATCAGATGGGAAAGGAGAAGGAAGGCTATCAGCAGGGGAACTCTTTCGGGGCTCCCTACCGTTATGGAGAGGAGACCTGGGCGGATGATATGGAATGGGGGGCGGCAGAGTTATATAAAACCACCGGCGATCCTGTCTACCTGGAGGATGCCAAAAGATATGCCCGTCTGGCGGGCACTGTTTCATGGATGCCTTTCGATACAGCTGCCCATTACCAGTATTATCCCTTTATCAATATGGGTCATTTTGCTCTGCATGGAGTGGTGCAGGATGAGTTCAGAGATACACTGGAGGCATATTATCAATCGGGGATTGAAAGCTGTCTGAACAGGGCCAGCCAGAATCCCTTCAAGATCGGTATTCCTTTTATCTGGTGTTCCAACAATCTACTTTCCAGCTTGATCACACAGGTTATCCTGTATGAGAAAATGTCCGGGAATACCACCTATCATCCCTTCCTTGTAGAGCAGCGTGACTGGCTTTTCGGAAGGAATCCCTGGAGTACTACTATGTTTACGGGTATCCCGGAAGGAGGTGAGTATCCGGTGGATGTTCATACCAGTATTTGGGCACTTACGGGGAAGGAGGTGCCGGGGGGACTGGTAGATGGTCCGGTGTACGGTACTATATTCCGATCCTTAAAAGGACTGGAGATGAATCATACCGATGAATTTGCGCAGCTGCAGAACGACTACGTGGTGTATCATGACGATATCGGCGATTACTCCACCAATGAACCCACCATGGACGGGACGGCCGGAGCGATCCTGATGATGGCCCACTGGGCCAGTCACTAAGTCATCTCAGCGTTATTTCCCGCTCTTTTGCAGGAGAATGGTGGCAGGTTCCATGACCACCAGGCACCCTTTGGGCATTTGCAACAGTTCTTGTTCGATCCCTTTGTAGAACTCTTCAAGCCTTTCGGTTTGATCCACCAATTCAATCACTACGGGGAGCTTTTCGGTCAGTTCCCAGAAAGTGGAAGAGGAGATCTTGCTGCTGGATCCATAACCCATGATGCCTCGGTATACCGTTGCGCCTGTTATGCCTTTCTCCCGTGCCAGCTCAACAATATGCTGGTACAATAATTTTGAACCGATCCTGTCGGTGGTACTTGCGTGAATCTTCAGTATACTGTGCTCAGAGCTGTTCATATAGGATGACTTTTACGCTAGTAGTTTGGTAGAAATATATCCAAAATAGACCGCAGTAAATCCCAACAGGATACTCAGTCCGGTATAGAGGAAAAGGGGAAGGAACTGACCGTTGCGCATCAGCATCAGGTTTTCACCGGTGAAGGAGGAGAAGGTTGTGAAACCTCCGCACAGGCCCACCATCAGGAACATTCTCAACTCCACGGTCAGTATGGGGCTTTTTTCCGAAATACCCACCAGAAAACCGATAAGGAAACTTCCTATAACATTCACTGCGAGTGTACCTATGGGAATGGATAGCCAGTCCAATTGATTATTGAGCCGGGAGACCAGAAATCTGGCTATGCTCCCAATGAAGCCACCCAGTCCGATGAGGAGGATATTTTTAATCATCCGGTCTACTCTTTTAACCACTGGTCCAGCCAGCTTTTGAACTCCCTCTGCCACAGGATCCCGTTCTGGGGGCTCAACACCCAGTGGGTTTCTGAAGGGAAAAAGAGTAGTTTACTGGGTACACCCTGAAGCTGAGCCGCGTTGAACGCTGCCATGCCCTGAGTGTAAGGGATCCTGTAATCGTGCTCCCCGTGGATAACCAGAATGGGAGTATCCCAATTCTCCACAAAGTGGTGTGGTGATCCTGCATAGGATTTTATGGCCACCGGGTTATCCTTCTCCCAGGGTGCCCCCCCTTTCTCCCATGAATCGAAGAAGACCTCTTCGGTGATGAGATACTGCATTTCTGAATTGTATACCCCGCAGTGTGCGATGAAAGCCTGAAACCTGTTCTGATGGTTGCCGGCAAGCCAGAACACCGAGAAACCTCCGAAGCTGGCTCCAATAGCCCCACGCCGTTCATCATCGATAAAGGGCTCCTCCTTCATCACATCGATGGCGCGTAACAGGTCCTGCATGGCCTGACCGCTGTTATCCTTGCTGATCTGATCGGTCCACTCCTGTCCCATGGTAAGCACACCGCGACGATTGGGGGCTACCACAATATAGCCGTTAGAAGCCATTTGACTGAAATTCCATCGGTAGCTCCAGAATTGACTTAAAGGGGATTGTGGACCACCCTCACAATAGAGCAGAGTGGGGTATTTTTTAGCAGGATCAAAGTGTGGGGGATAGATGACCCAGGTTAGCATCTGTTTGTCATCTGTGGTGGTGATCCACCGTTTTTCCACCTTGGGCATGGATAGCTGATCCAGGATCTCCTTATTCTCAAAAGAGAGTTCAGTAGCCTCCCCGGTTTCAGGATCCACACGATAGATCTCCTGGGGTTTGGTCATATCCACCCGGGTGGCAATGAGCTGATCACCTGCCGGGGCAACCGAATGATAATCGTGGTTTCCCGACGTAATGGCTGTGACCTTATCGGTTGTTACATCGATTTTGTATAACTGAAAAGTTGCCTGAACACCGGCTACAAACAGGAGCGTTCTGCCTTTATCAGCCCAGTTGAGTCCAGAGGGACTGTGATCAAATGCTGCAGTCAGGTAACGTTTCTCCCCACTAGCCAGATCCAGCTCGAACAGGCGGTCCTTGTCAGCCTCAAATCCTGCACGTTCCATACTGAGCCAATACATCTTCTTTCCGTCGGGCGAAAAGAGCGGGGCTTTGTCGTAGCCTGGCATGCCTTCTGTGAGATTCCTGGCAGATTCGGATTCCAGGTCGTATAGATAGATGTCCGAATTGGTACTTACCGCATATTCACGACCCTTCATTTTTTTACAGGTATAAGCAATTCCCTTTCCATCCGGGGTCCAGACTACCTCTTCCAGTCCGCCCCACGGTTTCAACGGAGAATCATAGGGCTCTCCAGGCATGATGTCTTTCTCACCGGTAATCTTTGATCCCTCAAATCCGGCCACGAAGATGTGGCTGTAGGCTCCGTCCTCCCAGGTATCCCAGTGGCGATACATCAAATCGGAGATGATCCTGGCATCCGATTGGGGCAGATCGGGGTAGACATCCCCGGTCGTGGGATTGATCTGGACATCCTTTGTGAACAACACCTTATCCCCCTGAGGTGAGAAAGCGAGGCTACTGATCCCTCCCTCCACATCAGAGAGTTGTGCATTGCCACTTCCATCCTGGTTCATCACCCATGCCTGCATCTCACCTGAAGCAGATGACAGATATACGATCCGCTCTCCATCGGGATGCCATACGGAATTGTATTCGTTCTGGGGCGTTTCGGTGAGCTGTACCTTATCCGAGCCGTCTGCATTCATCAGAAACAGCTCCCGGTTGCTCTTGTTTTGTTCCACATTGTAATAGCTGACTCCATACAGGATCTTTGAACCATCGGGAGAAACCTGTACATCACCCAACCTTCCAAAGGACCACAACACTTCGGGGGTCATGATATCGGAAGTGAGCTCAGGCTGGTTTTTCGTGATCAGAGAGGCATCACCCTCTTTCTGTACCGTTACCTGGCAAGCTGCTATCAGAAACACCAGTGAGAAAATAAGGATATGGATTTTCATAGAAATAGTGTATGGTTAGGGAGGTAAAAGTATTAAATAATATGTTGAGATGTGACGAATCAAGAACTCTAATCAGGGTTTCTACAAGATGTCCTTCAACACCGTCATTTTTTCCGGATGTATGGCCAGCTTTTCCCAGGACCAGAATACAACTCCTTTTGAGGGAGGTTTCAAAGCCTCTTCAACCGATCTCCTGAACTCCTCCAGGTCAAGTTCAGTGTCCAGGTAAGCTTTGCTGACCTGAATGCTGGGGATCACCTTCCCTGCGGTCTGTTGGTAGAGATCATCCACAATAGCATGGATCCATGGGGGATCCCTTTTGACCATATGTGCGTAAGTCATGGGGGAGAGATAATCGGTGAGCTTCGCCAATGCCGTCACATCCTGTCCGGCCACCCTTCTGATACCTTCTTCAAAATCTCCCTGTGCCCAGGGCACCAGGTGTATATTGATCAGGAGATCCGGTTTGATCTCTTTGACAACTTCCACAATCTCTGCCACCATGGAAGTGATCAAGCCGCATTTAAATTGAATCCATTCCTCATTGTGGTTCTCCAGTATCCAGGAGGCTTTGTCCTGGATAGCGGCAAGGGTATCTGGGATGACCAAGTTGTGCTCACCCTTGAAATGATGGATACAGAGGGAGTCAAAGCAGGTAACAGGTAAAGAAGCCGGATCTCTGTCAGGATACACCATCTCCCAGAATACGAAATGGCGGATGAAGTCAATGCTCAATCCATCCGGATCATACGCCTCTATGATATGGCGGACATGTTCAACCACCTTTTTGCGATAGTATGTTTGGGAGGGACATACAAACTCCACCCACTCCTCCCGGGCAACCTCTCCCGTATGGGTGATGGCATATAGTTCAGGCGTATTCTTTAATGCTTCCGGATTGAAGAAGACCGGAAAAATCACGAATGTGGAAATATCATGTTCCTTTGCCTGCTCCCGGAACTCTTCCTTTGAGATCAGCTCCTCGCTGCAAAATGCAGTGTTGATACCCAGCTCATCCCATTGATCGAATAGCTGTTCGAATGACTCCTGGTGCTCATAGATCTTTGCCCCGATGATAGGTTCATCCTGAGTATTGATGCAGCTTTGGCTCCATGCTATGAGCAACGTAAGTCCAGCTGCGACCGATATGATATTGAGGAGTTTTACTGATGAGACAGGGCTTTTATTTAAATCCATATGATCAAATGTAGCACATTTTGATCTGTACCGGAATATTGTGATGAACATTACGGATTGGACATGCTCCCATCATGAACTTCGTGAGCTAAAGATACCCTTTGATTTCTCTTAGTTGAAGGTTGTGCCTTGGGTCCAAGGGTTCAACAAGAGATAAACAATAAGAAATGGGGATACCATCTCCGGATTTTTCTCAACTGTGTAATATATGAAACCTGGATTGTCCATTTCGGAAAATCCGGATGTCACAGGCTTGTGAGTTTTTCCAAACGTGTGACTTTTGGTTTCATTCGTATTTGCGGATACTGTTACTGTAATAAACAGGAAAACAGGGTATTACAAGGGCGGAGAAAGATGCGTCATGATGATTCATAAGTCACTGCCCTGTGAAGAAGTCACCACCCTGTGACTCGCAAAAATCCCGAAAATGGGGATAGGTAAGAGGTCTGATGGCGACACCGCATGTGTTCCGATGCAGCTGAAAATGGGATATGACCACACTGACTTTGCAGGAGATAGTTAGAGTAGAGTAAAGTGCTTCCATGACTGTTCTCCTTGACCTGCGGATCGCGTATCAGGCAGGTGAGAACAGTACATTTGGATCTGACACCGGACTACAAAACCAGATAACGGCTACCTAATCTTCTTCTACAGGATTACAGGGAGCTGTGGAGGAAGCATACAACCCAGTGCCAATCGCGATTTAAGGAGAGACTTTACATTGAAACATTAGGTATACTCCAGAAGAGCAAGTCATGAATGGGGACTGGACATTGTCAATATGACTGACATGAAAAACACGCTTAAACAAACGTATGTCAGCGGAGGTGATCCCCCCTTACAGAAAAAAAACCAGCTGGGTATTCTCCCCTTGTTCTATTATAAAATAGATTTTTGATATACCTTAGTAATCCATGAATTAATATGTTTTTGTTGCATGAAAAAGAATACAAGTCATAATGAAACCTCACCCATTTATATTTTTTCAGGGGGGAGGGGGCTTCCTGCCAACAGCATCATGCAGTCCATCCTGGCACAGTTTCCGGACAATAAGATTCCAGTTCAGATCATACCTGATGTACTGGATGAGGAAAGGCTGGCAGAATGCCTGAATGAAGTATTGATAACCGGGGGTATCATTGTTCATACCATGGTGGACAGAAGGATGAGGGAACGACTAATAAAGCTCTGCAACGAGAATGGCATTCGTGAATTTGATCTGATGGGCAACCTGTTTGATTATCTGGAGAGCTTACTGAAGCGGGATCCTGTTAATGAACCTGGCCTTTTCAGGAAAATGAATAAGGAATATTTTGATCGCATCGATTCCATTGAATATACCATATCAGCAGATGACGGATTGAATCCAAAATCGATCCATGATGCCGATATAGTACTTACCGGTATTTCACGCACCGGCAAAACCCCAACCAGTATGTACCTGGCCATGCTGGGATGGAAGGTTGCTAATGTACCTCTGGTAAATGGGACAGAACCACCTGAGGATCTGTTCCGTGTTGAACCTAAGCGTGTGTTTGGACTGGATATCAGTACACATAGGTTGCTTACTCATAGAAAGAAAAGACTTTCAGATTTCGGTGTCAGCAATGGCACCAGCTATATTGAACCACGGGAGATCCGCAGGGAGCTTGATTATGCACTGTCCGTATTCAGGAGGGGAGGTTTTACAGTGATCAAAGTGACTAATAAACCCATTGAATCTGTGGCGAATGAGATCATCGATGTATTCTACAGGAGTTTTGATGAGCGATCCAGAAAAACCAGAGACTAAGAACTGATCATTCTTACTCCTCCTTGTATTGTTCAAACAGTTGTATCCAATCCTGAGTATAAGCTATTTGGCACTCAGTGCACCGTCAAAAAGGTATCTTTTTCCTGCTGTGGTAGGGAACTCGATGGTGTGCTCATTGTAGAGCAACCTGCATGATGCTCCGGTTTTGGACAATACCTCCA
The DNA here is from genome assembly GCA_964622985.1 of uncultured Bacteroides sp. Classification (GTDB taxonomy): domain Bacteria; phylum Bacteroidota; class Bacteroidia; order Bacteroidales. The sequence continues at coordinate 86,285 of CAZURA010000004.1, forward strand.
CTTGAGTTAGCTCACTGTCAGACCAGTTGAAGGAGAGCTCAAAACCTCCACGTGCACATACTCCTGAAACGGAACCTTCCGGAAGCACGGAAGGTAGAGCTGGAAGGATCTGTATGGCTGACAGATGCGATTGGACCAGCATCTCTACTATTCCGGCTGTGGCACCGAAATTGCCATCGATCTGAAAGGGCGGATGGGCATCGAACAGGTTGGGATAGGATCCTCCTCCGCGTCTGTATTTGGTTTTATCGGAGGAGACCGGACGAAAGATCATCTTGATCAGTTTGTAGGCATGGTCACCCTCCAGCAACCGGGCCCAGAAATTGATCTTCCAGGCCAGGCTCCAGCCCGTACCATCATCTCCCCTGAATAGGAGCGATTGCCTGGCAGCTTCCATCAACTCTGGAGAGGATTGCCAGTTGATCTCTTTACCCGGGTGAATACCCCACAGGTGGGAAACATGCCTGTGTTTGTTCTCCGGATCATCCACATCATCCAGCCACTCCTGGAGCTGTCCGTGCTCCCCGATCTGATACGGGGCAATCTGAGGCAATAACTCTCTGAGTCTGGCTGCAAAAGAGTGATCCGCATCGAGAAGTTCCGAGGCTTCTATACACGCTTTGAACAGAGACCGGATAATCTGGTGGTCCATAGTGGGCCCTGCTACCATACCCCCGTTCTCAGGAGAATTGGAAGGGGTACTGATGAGCCAGCCGGTCTTCTCATCTTCCACCAGGAATTGAGAATAAAAGAGTGCGGCTCCCTTCATGGCAGGATAGGCTTCGTCCCTGAGGAACTGCTGATCTTTTGTAAAAAGATAATGTTCCCACAAATGATGAACCAGCCAGCCGCTGCCACTCACCCACATACCATGATTGGAATGGTTGATGGGAGCGGCACCCCTCCACAGGTCCGTATTGTGATGTGCGACCCAGCCCTCACAATCATACTGTTCTTTCGCTACCGACTTTCCTGTGGCGGAGAGTTCACCGATCAGATCAAACAGGGGACTGTGACATTCAGAAAGATTGGTGAGTTCGGCAGGCCAGTAATTCATTTCCGTATTGATGTTGATGGTGTACTTGCTACCCCAGGCAGGCTCCAGGTCCTTGTTCCAGATCCCTTGCAGGTTGGCGGGCTGAGTGCCCGGGCGGCTGGAGGAGATCAGCAGGTAACGCCCATACTGGGTATAGAGAGTCAGTAGCTGAGGATCGTCAGGGGAGTCGTTAAATGTAATGATTCTCTGATCTGTAGGGAGGGTATCCCTTCCGTTATTCCCAAGATCCAGGGTAAAGCGGTCAAAGAGTGACTGGTAATCGGCGATATGAGATCTCCTCACCTGGGCATAGGAGTGATCATCGGGTGAGCTAAAGGATACACTCAACTTCTCTTCCACATCTCCGGATACATCATCATACCTGACAAAGTTGGTGGCTGCATTTAACCAGAGGGTAGCCGATGATGCATCGGAAACCTCTATCGTTTCGCCTTCAGTGGAGATCATCCCGTCACATTCCACCACCACCCTGGCTTTCCCGTTCAGGGCTCCATCTTTTACTTTCACTGCCAATTCCAGCTTATTTCCTTCGGCTTTTATCTCTTTTTGCTCGTGTTCTGAATCAAGACCCAGTGTAAAATGAAGGGATTTCTTCTTGTCTGAGGTCAAACGGATGGCAATGACCTGGTGGGGATGGCTCGCGAGAATCTCCCGCGTGTATGCTACCTCACCCACCTTGTAAGAGGTCTTGCAGATGGCCTGTTCAATATCCAGTTCCCTTTGATACTCCCTATATGAACCGTGTCCCGGAAACTCCAGATAAAGATCTCCGAAGGGTTGATATTCCATTTGCCGTAACGGAATACTCATGAACTCCTCCATGGCCAGTGTGTGCGCCTCATCCTGTTTGCCATCATTCAGCAATTGTCTGATCTCGTCCAGGTAGTTAAAGGCCCCTTTGTGTGCGTAATCATGCGGAGATCCGGTCCATAAAGTCTCCTCATTGAACTGGATGTGTTCCTTTTCCACACCTCCAAAGACCATGGCTCCCATTCTCCCGTTTCCCACAGGCAGAGCTTCTGTCCAGTATTGTGCCGGCTGTTCATACCAGAGTCTGAGTGGTATATCCTGTTGAACATCGGAGCATGCTGAAAAAACAAGGGTGAAAACGAGAACTGGCAATAATGAGTGTTTCATGATTTCCGGATTGAATGATACCTAAAAATAGCAACTCTGTGCTTACCAATCTTTTTTTACATAAAAAACCTTACTTTTAGTCAACTAACCATACTATCTGACCTAATTATCTAATCCTGGTTCCCATGAAACGATTTTACATATTAATTCTTCTTGTAACTATTGTATTTCCCTTAACTGCTCAGAAAACCCAGGATATACTGGTCCTCTCGGGCAGGTATGGTTTGCCGGCCTCTTACAAAGACACCTACTCAGGAGAGACTCCGGAATGGGGTGCATCAAACGCACTGACCATAGGCTTTAATGTGGCTCCAAATACAATGTGGGCCTTCAATGCCAACCATTTCTACTTTAATGTACCCGGTGTGTCTGAGATACCTCAGACTTTAGCCAATCCCATGGTGCTGAACGGGATCATTGTGCGGACCGGATTGATACAGAGTTTTGGCAGGGGACGGAAGCTGCAACTTTTACTTGCACCCCGATTGATGTCAGACTTTCAGAACCTGGATGGAAGCAGTTTCCAGATGGGAGGTGTCCTTGCTTATGTGAAAGAGTTTCATAGAGATCTAACCATGGGATTCGGTGTCATATACAACCAGGAGTTATACGGGCCCTATATGTTACCCATTTGGGTGCTGGATTGGAACTTGACCAGCAAATGGAACATCAATGGCACCATACCCATATCCACCAGGGTAAAGTACCAGGCCAACGACAACCTGGGAGTTGGATTTAATTTCTTTGGTCTGACCACTAGCTTTTATTTGGGCAATGAAGCGTATGCCGGGGATTATATAGAGCGTTTCAGTGTTGACCTTTCACTCTTTGCCCGTCAAAGGCTGTTTGGTAACTTCTACATTGAAGGGATGGCAGGACGTACTATGGGCAGGAACTACAAACAATATGCAGGGGACCAGAAAGTGGATTTTGCTATTCCACTGGTTACTTTTGGTGATAACAGGACAGTGAAGAATGTGAGGTTCAATGATGGGATCATCCTTCAGGCGAAGTTGATCTTTAATATGCCGATCCCCGAGTAGTCCGCTCCTCTTACATCCTAGATGTCCGCTCCCTGGATCAGTTTTTCAATTCTTATATCCATTTTCCTGTATGTTTATGCAGAAAATTCACGCCTGTTTAAATGAATCGGCTCAAAAATAGTAATTCAGTTTTTTTTTCATAAAACTTCCGGACAGCATGTTAACTTACTTTAACTTTTCTGTATAGAAAAGAGGGAATTTCATATCTTATAAACCGAATAACACTCAGATTGATTCTGCTATGATACTTTCTTATCTCAAAACATTGAGGATCCTGACTTTTCTTCTGGCAATAGCTTTATCGATCGTATCAATCGCAGGAGCCTTTTTTCCTGAAACCTATGAGCGGGATGCCTCTTCCATGGCACCACAGGGGATGGGACAGGATCTGGTGGATCTCTTTCTGGTAGTTAGCCTGGT
>CAZURA010000005.1:0-80394 GCA_964622985.1 uncultured Bacteroides sp.
TAAGTAATAGCAAGTTCCGCATAGGCAAGGGAAAATTCCTGATCATGTGCTATGGCCTCCTCAAAAAATCTGATGGCCTCCTCCAGGTTATCCCGATCTCCCTTAATGAGGTGATCAAAACCCTTTAAATAGTAATCATAAGCAACCAGGTTATCCGTAGGGATTTTATCAATCTGTTCCTCCTCCTCCGGTGTGATAATTGCCTCAATTGCCTCTGCAATATTCATTGCAACCTCACTCTGCAATTCAAATATTTCCCTGGTCTCTCTTTTAAATCGTCCAGACCATATATGTCTGTCGCTTGTAGCTTCAATCAATTGAATATGGAGCACAATCTGGTCCCCGATCTTTTGACCACTGCCTTCAATTAAATAACTTACACGTAACTCTTGTGCAATCTCCGGAATCGATTTAGGCTGGTTTCTGTACTTTTCGACAGAGGTCCTGCTGATCACCCTTACATCTTCGATCTTTTGAAGATTGTTGAGTATAGATTCCATCAAGCCATTTATAAAATAGACATTGGTGGAATCGTTACTATCGTTTTTGAAAGGTAATACAGCAATGGACTTTTCGAGGTTAGGATTGCTCCCAAATCTGCTGCCAACAGGGATAAGATGTATCAGAATTAAAGCGATAATAATAACAAAGCTGATGTAGCTGGCAATTTTCCAGCCGTAAGAAGACCTTTGAACGTTCTCGCTCTCTGTCTCAATTTCAGGCTTTGTTTTTTCAATCCCCTGAGGTGTTACATCATAAATCCAGGTGAGAATAACAGCAAGAATGAATCCAACACAAAGCAGAATGATGATAAAATTCAATGTCCAATGAGGTAATCCCAACGAAGGAGCAACAATGTCTGTGAGCTCAAGGATAATAAAAGCTACAGCAGCATACACCGTTATGACACGTACCACCTTCCGGCGGATAAGCTCCTCCCAGAAATAGATGAGTTTGTTAGGAGATCTTGGTATTTGGTGTTGATCGTCAAAGGTTGTATCTCTTTTCCCGACTTCTCCCGGAGGATATCCGTAATAGTCGTGAAAGCATTTGATAAAATAGGATGAACTTCCAAATCCAACCTTAAAAGATACTTCAGAAACAGTGAAAGAATTCTCCCTCAACATTTCCATCCCATTTTTCAAACGCACCTGCCTGATAAGCTGACTCACAGATAAACTGGTGAGCTTTTTTATTCTCCGTAGCAGGTTGGAACGACTCATCCCAATTTTAGCTGCCAGTTCCGATACACCAAACCTTTCATCGGAGAGGTTCTCTTCAATGATTTCTGTGATCTTATGAAGAAAATCACTATTTCCCAGGTGAGAATCAGGCATGGCTCTGTCGACGAATTAAACCAGGAATAAAGATACGATTACTTCACCATATGCATCATGATTTATACCTATTCATCATAATTACAACTGGCTCGCCAAACTTGACATCATGCTCCGCAACAGTGATAGGTCCTGCAACATGATTTGCCGGACCTTTACATTGTATAAAGAATGTCAAATACCAAAACAAAGAAATCATGAAAACTCGAAAAGTGAAGTCAATCAAAGTCATCTCAATGGCCATAGGTGCAACTCTCATATTGATTATGGCAGCTTGCAGCGGTGATCGTGATACATCAACCGGAGAAAAGGAACACCCTTCTGATTCGCAAATAAAGGTCAAAACACCTCATGTGGATATACACACTGCCACCTTTATGGGGGATATGGATGCCATTCGTCAGCACATTGAGGCAGGTTCAGATCTGAATGAAAAAGAACCCACCGTGGGTTCAAGTCCGCTAATCTCTGCAGCAGTGTTTGGAAAAACAGAAGTGGCCCGAGCATTAATTGAGGCCGGAGCTGATGTGAACCAACAGAATAATGAGGGTTCTACTGCTCTGCACAGTGCTGCCTTCCTTTGCCGTAAAGAGATTGTCGGTATGCTGCTGGACAATGGTGCAGATAAAGAGTTGAAAAATAACTTCGGAAGCACTGCGCTTGAATCTGTAGCTGCCCCTTTCGATGCTGTTAAAGAGATCTATGACCTATTCAGCAAGGACCTGGGACCACTGGGTTTTAAGCTGGACTATGAATATGTGAAAGTGACCCGACCCCGGATTGCCGAAATGTTGAGATAGTCTGTCACTATAAAAAAGAGAGAAATGACAACACAAGTAAGAAGATACGATATTGATTGGTTGAGGGTGATAGCCATTGGATTTCTTATCATCTATCACATAGCGGTAGCCTTTCAGCCCTGGGGTGTATTTATCGGATTCATTCAAAGTGAACACCCGTTGGAATCGTTGTGGATCCCTATGTCGATGCTCAATATATGGAGAATCCCACTGCTGTTTTTTGTTTCCGGTATGGGGGTTTGTTTCGCCATCAGAAGAAGAAGCTGGAAAGAGTTGATCCTTGAGAGGACCCGCAGAATACTGGTCCCGTTCCTGTTTGGGATGTTTGCTATTGTTCCCCTTCACATTTTTGTTTGGCAGAAATATTATAGTCAGGATATCGCCTATGTTGTCCACCCCAGTCATTTATGGTTTCTTGCCAACATATTTATTTACGTAGTATTATTCGCTCCCCTTTTCTTCTACCTGAAATGGAATGGGAACGGGAAGATAAACCGAAGGCTGAAAAACCTGATGGGCAGTCCGGCGGGATTACTGCTCATTACCGCAACTTTTGTCATAGAAGTTGCTGTGGTCCGGCCAGAATCGTATGAAACCTATTCAATGACTGTGCATGGATTCTTATTAGGACTATTGGCTTTTGTGTTCGGCTACCTGTTAGTCTACAGCGGCGAAAGATACTGGAAAACGGTACTTACATGGAGATGGTTGCTTTTGTCTCTTGGGATCACTCTTTTTCTGGTCCGGGTCATAGGATTCCAGTTTCAGTCACCCAATTACCTGAAGGCCATCGAAACCTGTATCTGGATCTTTGCTGCGTTCGGGTTTGGGTATAAGCACCTCAATCGTCCAAGTAGAGCGCTGCGCTATTTGAGCCAGGCAGCTTATCCTGTCTATATCATTCACATGATCATGCTATATCTGTTTTCAATCCTGATCTTTCCTCTTTCTCTTCCTGCTTATTTGAAATTCATCCTGATTATGTTCTCCACTACAGTGGGATGTGTTGCATTGTATGACATGATCATCCGGAGGATACGTTTTCTAAGACCGCTTTTTGGGTTAAGAACTTCTCATGAATTAACAGTGAAAAATAGGTGAGCGAAAAGGATGTTATTACTTTTATTCCACTAAAAGACTTCTATTCATGATGAGTAATTTATTGAGTTCATCATTAGTACTGATGGTATTACTCTCCACCAGTTGTATATCTGAGAAGAGGTCAGACACACCATTTACCCGGAAATCAGATCTGTTCTCAGATCCTCCCCAATGGGCAAATGAAGTCGTCTGGTACCAGATCATGGTCGAACGGTTCAACAATGGAGATCTTTCAAATGATCCTTCTATTGATGATATAAAAGAGGGTTATCCGGGTTTTGCCCCTGATAGTTGGAAGGTCACCCCATGGACTCAAGATTGGTATAAGGAAGATCCCTATTTCCAGCAGGTATATGGCCAGATGGATCTGCAGGGTAATGTGATGAATGATTTCATGCAGGTTTCCCGATTGAGAAGGTTCGGAGGTGATCTGCAAGGTGTAATCGATAAAATCGACTACATGGATTCATTGGGTGTGAGTGCTATTTATTTTAATCCTCTCAATGATGCACCCTCCTATCACAAATATGATGCTGCCCATTGGAGGCACATTGACCGGAATTTTGGTCCTTCTCCCTCAGAAGATCTTCATATCATGTCACAGGAGATACCGGACGATCCATCCACCTGGCAAATGACCGGAGCAGATCAGATGTTTGTGGAGGCGATCAACTTGTTTCATGAACGAGGAATAAGGATTATCCTCGACTATTCATGGAATCATACAGGCAATACCTTCTGGGCTCTGAAAGATATTGTGCAAAACGGTTCCGAGTCAAAGTACAAAGACTGGTATTGGATACATTCATTCGATGATCCCAGCACAGAAGAAAACGAGTTGGACTACCAGGGTTGGATGGGAGTAGTAGATCTTGCCGAGATAAAGGAAACATACAAACACGATCCCGCATCACCTTTGGCTGCATACGAATCCGACATATTCAGCAAGGAAGCCAAAGATCACATTTTTAACATAACCAGAAAATGGCTGGATCCAGATGGAGATGGCGATCCTTCGGATGGTGTAGATGGGTTCAGGCTTGATGTAGCTGCCGAGATCGGTTTAGAATTCTGGAGGCAATACCGTACTATGGTCCGCGAGATCAAACCGGATGCCTACCTGCTTGGCGAAGTCTGGTGGGCAAAATGGCCCGACAGGTTGCTGGATCCTGAACCTTTCCTGAAAGGAGATGTGTTTGATGCAGTGATGAATTACCGCTGGTACAGAACAGCCAGGCATTTCTTTGCTGCTGCTCCCGATCCGATTCCCGTTTCAGAGTTTGTGGATAGTCTGAGATCCCTCACAGACAACCTGAGAGAGCAGAATAATTTTGCCATGATGAACCTGGTGGCCAGTCATGATTCACCTAGAGTACTCACCTCGCTTTATAACAAGAACAAGTATAAATACCATGTACAACCCTCTCCCGACAATGATTACAAAATAAACAAACCTGATGTACAAACCTACCAGACCTTGAAATTGCTATTGGTGCATCAGTACACTTACATCGGTGCACCACATATTTGGGCAGGAGATGAAATGGGTATGTGGGGAGCCGACTTTACCAGGAAACCACTGATCTGGCCCGAACTGAACTTTCACAAAGAGAAGTTGCATCCCTATGGTTTTGAAAAGCCTGCAGATGAGATTGAGTTTGATTCTTCCCTCTTTAGTTTTTATCAGGACCTCATACACATAAGAAAAGATCATCCGGTTTTGTCTCATGGGGCCATAGACTATGTGATCATAAATGATGATCAGAATATTCTTGCTTACAGCAGATATAGCGAACATCAGGAAGCCATCGTATTGTTCAATGTAAGTGACGAACCACATACAGTATCTATCCCAATTAGATTTGATGCCAAATACACAGACATTTTTGGTAATTTAGATATTACCAGAGACCGTTCCACTGTCCTGATAAATATAGAACCACGCGAAGCTGCAATAATTATGAGTAAAGGTTAGATTATGAAACAGTTCCATCTCAAGTCTCAAGCAATAGCGTTCTGGTTAATTCGGTCGATTCTTCTCCTGTTTCCGATGAGTGGCATGAGTCAGAGCTCTGAACCGGAAGATACGATCCATGACCGGTTGATAAAGGCAGCAGAGGAGATAATGACTGCTGCAGGTACATGCGCCCTGATCACTTTAGATGAACAGGGTATTCCCCGGGTAAGAGCCATGGATCCTTTTGATCCTGAAAATGATCTGATTGTCTGGTTCGGCACTAATCCGAGAAGCAGAAAAGTAGATCAGATCCGCAAGGATCCCCGGGTAACTTTATACTATTTAGACCCTGATGAATCCGGGTATGTGATGATTCACGGAATAGCAGAGTTAGTCGATGATCAAACAGAGAAAGAGAAGCGATGGAAAGAGGAATGGAATGCCTTTTACCCGGAAAGATCTACAGACTACTTGCTAATAAAAGTATCCCCCCAATGGCTGGAAGTGATTAGTACAACCCATGGTATTAGCAATGATCCGGTCACCTGGCAACCTCCGATTTACAGATTTGATTCTAACAAATAGCGAGGAGGGTTTTTAACCAATGGCTGCCAGCATACCCCTCATGCAGGTATTGGAATAATTATTACAATTTCTTTAACATATTCATATAAGACTATTTAACAAATTTATGCAGTCTATTATCCTTTGATTACTATTCCTTTTGTAGAAACACTTAAATGAAGTAATAAGATGGAGAGCGAAATTCAAGTAACTGACAAGTATCCGAGCTATTTTGAAAAGTTATATGATTTGTTTGAGGACGAACTTGTTAAAGAAATAAAATCGTTACCAGTTGCCGAATTTAAAGGCAACTTATTGCTTGCAAAAGCAACTGATGATATTCCATTTCTTCCCTTGGTAGTAAAAGGTTCAATGCGAACAGTCCGTTACGATGTTTATGGTAATGAAGTACTTATCTATAATATCAATGAATTACAAAGTTGTATTATTTCCATAACCTCTGTTTTCTGTCCGGGAATTCCGGCTGGAGATGCAATATCCAACGAAGATCTTGTCTTCATTATGATACCGAAAGAGAGAATTGAAGGATGGACCAATACATATAAAAGTTGGGTGGAGTTCACTTTTAAGCTGAACGAACAACGTATGAATGAACTTGTTGAAAGGAACAAGCAAGTGAGTGAGCGAAGCCAGGAAATAAAAGATAGCATTAATTACGCGAAACGTATTCAAAGCGCTGCTCTACCCACTCAGGAGACTATTTCAGACCTGCTTCCAAATAGTTTCATTCTGTTTAAACCTCGTGATATTGTAAGCGGAGACTATTACTGGATTACAAAAGTGCAGAATAAAACAGTTGTTGTAGTGGCTGATTGTACAGGTCATGGTGTTCCTGGAGCATTCATGAGCATGTTAGGCATATCCCTATTGAATAAATTGTTTTCTGATAAAGAAGATATTTCAGCTGCAAAAGTTCTGGATCTCTTAAGACAGGATGTCAAAAAGTCGCTAAAGCAGGACAAAGAAAGATCACATGATGTCAAGGACGGAATGGATATGGCTGTTATGATATTTGATTTTGATAACCTCACTATGCAATATGCCGGTGCGTATAATCCATTTTATCTGATAAGGAGTGAAAAATTACGCCACTTCAAAGGAGACAGAATGCCCGTAGGTGTTCATATAGAAGAGACATCCGATTTCACAAATCATGATATAGAACTAGTGAAAGGTGATATAGTTTATGCATTTTCTGATGGATATGCAGATCAAATGGATGTAACCGGATCTAAAAAGTTCATGACAAAAAACTTCAAAAAGTTATTACTTGAAATAAGTCATTTATCTATGATAAAGCAGAAAGAAGCTTTAGATGCCAACATAGAGAAGTGGAAAGGGGATCAGGATCAGATTGATGATATATTAGTAATGGGTATACAGATTTAATAATGAACATATCTGATCTGAAATGGGCCTTCTTCTCATATGGTCATAACCTGGGAGATTTCACAAGGGCATTGGAGACCGCAAAAGGAATGATAGAAAGTGGTGCCCGTGCAAAATTCTTTAACCATGGAGGTGTTCATAATCACCTGATATCTGATGCGGGTATCGAGGAAGAGAACCTGCAGCCTGAACTTACCTGGGAGCAGCACCAGATCATCATGGACATTAACCGGTATAAAGTAAAAATTGGAACCCCATTGCCTGTGACTACCCAACAATGGATTGAGATGGCCGAAGCCGACCTGAACGCATTGGGTGAATACAAGCCAGACGGTGTGTATGCCGGGTTGAATCTAAGTTGTATGATCTCTGTCCCCTACGCCAAATTGCCAATGGTTACTCAGGTGCCTACTGTAAATTGTCCTGCCTTTATACATAAGGAAATGTACAATATGCCAAATACCATGGAGAAGAACTTCTTCATGCGGCACATGGTACCCGGTTTCATTAAACGAAAAATGATGAAGCACATTTTGCTGAAGGATTCTGCAAAAGCATCCCTCACCACCTTTAATGAAGCCAGAAAGTACTTTGGGCTAAAACCTATCTATAATATAACTGATTTGGTCAGAGGTGATATTACCTTATTGCCCGACTTACCTGTATTAAGTGGATTACATGAGAAAGACCTGACCCCGGGATACTATTATTCCGGTCCCATATTTTCTATGATGGATATGCCAGTAGCAGATGAAATTGGAAGAGTATTCAGCAGACCGGGTCTCAACATTTTCTGTTCCCTGGGAAGTTCAGGGTTTCCTGAAACCTTAAAACTTATCATTGAGACTCTTAAGCAGGAGAAAGGTTATAATATTGTTTGTTCAACAACTACCCTGCTGGATCCGGAAGAGTTAGGGCCGAATACAGAACGCTTTTATGCCTGTAAGTTCCTGCCGGCACATGTTGTGAACGAAATGGCCGATATTGCTGTTACTCATGGCGGACAGGGTACCATCCAAACTGCCGTGTGGGCAGGAACTCCCGTTGTAGGAATAGGATTTCAGGCAGAGCAACAGGCAAATATAGATGGTATAGCCCGAGCCGGGATGGCCACCAGGATCCCTATTTATTCCTTGTCACCCAGAAGGATCTTGAAAGCCGTAAAAAAAGTGTCGCAGGAAAAGTATAAAAGAAATGCGGCGAAACTAAAAGGAGAAGTACGATCTGTGGATGGAGTAAAGAAATCGGTCGAAATAATGAATCACTTTATTTTAAACTGATTATTCAGAAGATGTAGCATACATATTTACTAACTTACCCGAATGAAGTTGTCATGAATTCTATGCGAATTATCCTTTTCTTCATATCAATTCTTACACTTACCCATCTGAATGGTCAGATCCTGGAAGATACTAATGACATGGACTCGACCCGTATTCAGGTGACTGATATCGTGGTTGTTTTTAAGATGCACGTGGATATCGGTTATACCAACTGGGCTGAGGGTGTCCTGCAGAAGTATAGTAATGAGATGCTGGATGAGACACTGAGGTCTATTGATGCAACTTCGGAATTGCCCAGATCAGAGCAGTTTGTCTGGACAATACCTGGTTGGCCTTTGAAATATATGCTTGATCATTGTTCCCCGGAAAACAAGGTCAGGCTGCAAAAAGCCATACTAGATAAGCGCATTGTTCCTCATGCACTACCGGTAACCTTTGAGACTGAAGCAAGTGACCTGGAAAACCTGGTGCGTGGCCTCGGCATTACTTCAGAGATTAACAAAACTTTCGGGCTACCCCAGGCTCGTGATGCCAAGCTAACGGATGTACCCAGCCATTCTCGCATACTCCCCACGCTCCTTAAAAATGCAGGGGTGGATTTTCTTCACTTGGGGTGTAATCCGGGTTCTGCTTCTCCTGAAGTTCCCGTTCTATTCTGGTGGCAGGGTCCCGATGGAAAACGCCTTTTAACATTTTACTGGGCAGAGTACTACGGTTCAGGAATTCTTCCTCCTGAAGGATGGCCTCATAAGACCTGGCTGGCCATGATCCACACGCATGAAAACACAGGGGCTCCTTCACCTGAGGAGGTGGCAGAACTGCTGAAAACCGCCAAAGAAAAAATGCCTGATGTTAATATCAAGATCGGTCGCCTCTCCGATTTCTACGACCTGTTGATGAAAGAGAAGCCAGATCTGCCTGTCGTAACCGGAGACATGCCCGATACCTGGATCCATGGATATATGTCCAAGCCCAGAGAGACTAAAGCGAGTAAAGCCCTTCAGCGTGAAACCTACGATACGGAAATCCTGAATTCACAGCTTAATTTATGGGGAGTAAGTGATAATACCATCGCATCACACATCGATGAAGCTGTTGAAAACATGATCCTGTATGATGAGCATACCTTCGGTGCGGCCATGACCCACGCCAATCAACATAAATGGACCTTTGACGATGAATTCAAGATCAATAAATCACTGGGGCACTATGAGTATATCGAAGGCACCTGGATTGAGAAGGGGAATCGTATCAGAAGTGCGGAAAAGATTATAAAGCCTTTGATGAAACAGCAATTAAAAACGCTGGCTGCTTCTGTCAATGTGGAAGGGAAAAGAGTGGTTGTCTATAATTCCTTACCCTGGAAAAGAAGTGGCAGGGTGAGTTTCTTTGCAGGTGTCTATCAGAAGAAGTTTCACATCTACGGCTTGAAGGATGTGGTGTCAGGTACCATCTACCCCGTATATGAAGATGACAACTTGATCTCTTTTGATGCGGTATCGGTACCTTCCATGGGCTACAGAACCTATGTTCCCGTACTGGAACCCATTCATTATGAATCAACTCTCCTCATCGACAAAGAGAAAGGGATGCTGGAGAATAGATTCTTCAGCATACAAATCGATAAAACTCAAGGATCGTTGTCATCTGTAATCGACAAACGAAACGACAGAGAATTAGTGAGTCAGCATAGCGACATGGGTATGGGCCAATATCTATTGGAGCGACCGGGACAGGAACAGATTGACGCTTACAACAAAGCCTATATAAAACCTGGAGCTGAAGGCTGGGCCGCTGATGAAATGATACGGGCTGTTGTTCACAATAAAGAGAGCATTGCGTATAGCGGGAAATGTGAAAAGATCGTCTTCCTGGACATGGGGAATGCAGTGCGTGCTACCGTTTTTGGAAATCTGGATAATCCAGGCTTACAACACTATTTGGTAACCTATACGCTGTATGAAAACCAGCCCTACATTGAAATTGCCTGGGGTGTGGATGGGAAAAAACCAAACCCGCTTCCGGAAGCCGGATGGCTCGCTTTTCCTTTCAATTTGGATACACCTGAATACCGGCTTTATCGGACCGGGGGAATTGTGGATCCTCAACGGGAGCTAGTACAAAATACCAATCACGATTTCTATTTTCTAAATACATCGATGACAATGCATAATAGTGCGGGTGAAGGTGTGGTACTGAACTCACCATCCTCTCCCGGAGTAAGCATTGACCATCCCGGACTCTTTACATTTTCACAGACAAAGCAATTAACAACCGGAAAGGTGTTTGTGAACCTCTATAACAATCAGTGGGGTACCAACTTCACTGAATGGATTGAAGGTTCGTTCTCTTCAAAGTTCTATGTCTGGAGCTACAACAAGTATCACTCTGAAGAGAGTTTCATCACGCCTTCAGAAGAGACACGAGTTCCTCTTAAGGGTGTTTTCTTTGATGGCCCACAGGGCGAAAGTCCTGTATCGCAAGAAGGAATCAGACTAAGTCGTAAAGGAGTCCTGCTTACCGCTTTAAAGCCCCAATCAGATATGGATGGCATGGTACTTCGCTTTTGGGAGCAAGCTGGAACCGGTGGAATGTGTGAAGTCACTTTACCAAAAGGAAGTAATTTTACAAGAGCATACCCATGCAATTTACGGAATGAAGCTACTGCTGATAAAGGGATTGAGATTTCGAACCATGCATTTCAATTTGAAATAGAAGCCAATCAACCCGCATCCTTTGTCCTTAAATAATATCATAACCGAATAAGAATGGTGCAATGATCCATGCTACTCCAGGATCAATTCTATTACAGGGATCTCAACAGGTGGTTTATTAACCGGGAGGCTCAAATTAATATCATTTGCGCCCAATTCCCTTCTTACCCAGTGTCCTCTCGGAGCCGATATCTTGATTTCTGAAGCGTCATGTAGAAACTGCGCATATTTGATCTTCCCCTTATATCCCTCCAGTGTGAAATTCTGCAACGGGTAGTCAAGCAAATGAATATATAACCTGTTAGTCAATGGATTATAGGTCAGTAGACTATGATCGGGTATATGAAATGATTCCGGAGCCTCAGTGCAGCCATAAATAGCCCGGCTGTTATATTTCATCCAGTCACCCATGGAGTTCAGGGCATTTTCTGCCCTGTAATCTATGGTTCCCCGTCCTGTCGGTCCCACGTTAAGTAATAGATTTCCACCTTTGCTTACAGATTCAATCAGCAGTACGAGCAATTGTTTGGTATCCTTCCATGTGTGTTCATCGCGGTAATAGCCCCATGAACCGGAAAAAGTCTGACAGGTTTCCCAAGGAATTCTCTTACCTTCGTAAGTAGGCCATTCTGGCACTTTGAACTGCTCAGGAGTAGTGAAATCCCAGCCCCCCGCAAACTCTTTCAGATCGGCCCGGTCATTGACAATGATTCCGGGTTGTAACTCTCTGACCATTTTCATAAGCTCAACGGATCCCCAATCATCACGGCCTTTACCGAATTTCCCCGGAAAAGAATAATCTAACCACAAAATATCAACTTTCCCATAATCAGTCAGGATCTCACGAACCTGGTTTTTCAAATATTCCCTGTACTTACTCATGTCCCTCTCCTTATTGAGCTCATCATACTCCTCCTGGGTATTGGCACTTTGCGGATGCACTCTGTCGATCGTATATTCCGGATGGTGCCAGTCGATCAGGGAATAGTAAAACCCGATTTTCAATCCTTCGGCCCTAAAGGCGTCAACCCACTCTTTCAGTGCGTCTTTTCCGTAGGGAGTATTGGTCACTCTATAATCGGTAAACCTGGAATCAAACAGCGTAAATCCTTCATGGTGTTTGGAGGTGATCACAGCATATTTCATACCTGCCTTTTTAGCCAGTTTTGCCCATTCTGACGGATTGTAAAGATCAGGATTGAAATTGTCAAAATATTTCTGGTATTCATCATCCGGGATCCGTTCTCTTTTCTTCACCCATTCATGACGGCCCGCCAAGGCATAGGTGCCCCAGTGTATAAACATACCAAACCGATCGTGCTGCCACCATTCAAGCCGGTCCGCTTTTTCCTCATCAGTCTCATCCCAGATTTTCTTCTGGGCAAAGGATGAATGACACATTAAGATGGTAATCAGGATTGTGAGTGTTCTTTTCATGACTTGTTATTTTGTTGTATTGAGTAACTAGGTTTCTATAGAGCAATGACTCATTAACATTTATGTATTGCCTCTCATTTAAAGCTAATCATAATGGTATTGACAAATGTATATACATTCACTAATTTAGAAAAATATCCACCCCGGTAGCTTTCAAAGCTTATATGAAATACCTCACTCAGAACATATCCCAACAATGAAAACAAGCAGATGTATTGCACACCGAAGTTGCAGCAGGCGAGATTTTATCAGTAGATCTACCACATTTACTGCAGGCACCCTGTTAATAGGCAATCCGAACCTCTATTCCAGAGGTAAGAAATTGAATACTCCTTCTATCCGTTCATATGGACATGCATCAGGTTATGTACCTAAGATCAGGGTGACCTTCGTTAGAAGAGAAGAGGAATACGGTATGTGGTGGCCAGGAGCTGTATATGATGGAGAGACAGCCAGAAAAAAATATTCAGAGAAGCTTAAGCAAACAGCCCAGTCATTAGGTGTTGACCTCACGATAAAACCCACTCCCATATATAGCCTTGAGGAGGCAGATCAGTGGATCGCTGAGGCGAAAGCAACTCAAACTGACGGACTCATGGTGATGGTAATGGACAGGCAGCAACACAGCTGGCCTACTGCCCATAAGGCTGTTGAATCCGGAATCCCAACAGTGATCTTCTCCCCTCTGGGTACCTCTTTTACCACCAATACGATTCACCTGGCCGAGAGACCAGGTTGCATTGTATACTCTACCAATGATTTCAGTCAGCCTGCATATGGAATGAAAATGCTTAAAGCCGGATCCCGGATGAAACAGGCTCGGTGTGTGGTGATAAAAGGCAATGAGAGAAAAGCAATTCCCTTGGCAGATACTGGCATTACTTTGCAATACGTCCCTGCTGACACATTCATAGAAGTTTACAACAGTATGCCGGTAAGCGATGAGATAGTTGCTATGACCGATGAGTATTTGCATCAGGCAAAGGATATTAGAAAAGCTACACGTCAGGATGTGATCAATGGCATCAAAAGCTATTTAGTAGCAGGTGAGATCCTCAAGAATGAGAAAGCAGATGCAATATCCATGGATTGTCTGGGTGCCCTCGCCAGTGAATCGGTCAGCCTGCCCTGTATCTCATGGTCCCGGATGAACGACGATGGCATTCCGGCAGCTTGTGAAGCTGATATTGGTGCTATTGCAGCACAGATCATGGTACAATACCTGTTCGACCGACCAGGCTTTCAACAGGATCCTGTTGCGGATACTTCAGATGATACTATCATTGGAGCACATTGCTCCTGCCCCACCCGGTTAAGTGGTTTTAATGAATCCCCTGAACCCTTTGAACTTATCCCCCATCATGGAAACAGGGATGCTGTGCCTCGTACCCTATGGAAAGAGGGTCAACGGGTGACTTGTCTGGATGTTTTACCAGCAGATGGAAAAGCCAGAGATCGGTCTCAACTGCTGATATCCACCGGAACCGTGGTGGATAACATGAGTGTACCTCCATCGGGCGGATGTGTGGTATCTGTAAAAGTCAAATTCGATGATGGGCATGAGGTGCTTTCCTATCCCGGATTCCATCAACTCTTCTTTTACGGGGACTATAAACGAGAACTGGAAGATTTTTGCCAACTCTACAATTATGAACCGGTAGTCGTATAGTATCTCACAATTGGATTATCACGGCTATTGAGATAACGGCAGCTTATGAAAGATAACAAGATGAAGATGTATTGGTAATCAATACCGGAGAACCGTTTGATTACAAATCCTTTGATCTGGGAGAAATATCACTCGATAGTACTGGAAAGAAAGGTGTTAGCATCAGGCCTGAAAAGAAAATGAAAGGCGACCTGATGTACTTTAGATCGCTTGAGTTGATTCCGCGGTCCAGTGAATCCAAAAAAACTTCCAAGTAGCCAGTAAATTCCGTATTTTAGGATATATAAAAGGCTCATTCCAGTATGCGATCTGCATTGATCATAGGAATTCTGTTAACAGGACTATGTAAGGCTTTAGTAGCACAAAACCTGCACATCACGTACTATACGAATGCCAATGGTCTGCCTTCCAATCAGGTACGACATGTAGTACACGATAACTATGGATTCCTTTGGATTGCTACGGATGGTGGACTGGTTCGGTTTGATGGTACACATTTCACTCAGTTTTCACAGCACATTCCAAGTCAGTACGGACGCTATTTCTGCAGTACCAGCGATGGATTATTATACAGTCATGATGCAGGGATAAGTAAGATCGTCCCGGGACTGGACACCTCACAAGTATCTCTTTTCATGGATGCCTCCATTGATCCTGAAATGGATGTTCTGTATTACCCCGGTCATTTGTATCAGAGAAAGAATGGAGATATCTGGGTAAGTCAGCCTGGAGGAAGAATCAGTGTGATCAGGGATGGTGAAATAACTGAACATGTGACCCAAAGCTACTCACCTGATGATCCGGCAGTCGGCGCTTTCTTTACGGAGCTGAACGATAGCACCTTCTGGGTAGCAGCCAGTGATGGCCGGTTGTATGTGGTGGATGATATTGATCATAATTTAGTGCTGGCTCTCGAACTAACCGGAATCAACGATTTGAAGTCGAGAGACAACGAACTCTGGATAGCGGGTGATCATGTGTATAGAATAGAGCTTTCAGAGGACAACCAGAGAATTATTGATCAAGAAACGTTTCGTCTAAACCTGGGAAAAGTGAACTCTTTGGCCCTGGATAGCAGAGGAAACATTTACATGGGTATCGAAGAAAAGGGTCTCTATTATCTGGATCGGAGGTCGGGTCGGGAGGCCAGGTATATCAAAATTTTCAGCAGTAACGATCCCCACCGGGTAAATGAACTCCCCTTTAAAAACATCCACAACATTGTCATGGAATCAGATGATGAATTGTGGATCTGTTCAGCTGAAGGGCTTGGAATTCTACAACGCCGATTTTTCGAAAGCCTGGGCTCCATCCCCAATGCGAATACCACCTCCATCTGTATAGCCGAGAATGGAAAGATATTTATCAATTTCGGTGATATCTATGTGCTTGAACCCACAGATTTTGGATATGAAGGGAAACCCTTGCCTTCCTTTGCACGGGAGCCTGTGACCGCCCTTACCGCATTCAGGGATCGTCTCTGGGCAGGCACAAGCACTGGAAACCTTTACGAACTGGACCATTCAGGTAAAATTCAAAGATCCGTTGATTTAAAACCCAGGGGTGAGGGTATATACTATATAACGTGCGACAGTCAGGACCGGCTTTGGGTTTGTCAGGCACCAGAAGAGTTACCTATTGTTGGAATTGGTTGTATCCTTCCCAATGGGAGCCTAAAGGAATATGGTTATGAAAGAGGCTTCCAAAGCAGGGCACTATGCCTGAAGGAGACCAGCCATGGGCGCATTTATGCTTCCGCTATTGGGAAGGAGTCCTACCTGTACAGATACCTGCCTGAAGAGGATGGCTTTGTGAACCTTAGTCTGCCTCTTGATTTCGATGTGAGTCCCAACTTTGAGGTGCATGACCTGGCTATCGCAGAAGACGGTATCATTTGGCTGGCTTCCACCAATGGTTTGCTCCGCTATGACATGGACCGGGTGAGACAGGTGGATCTGGGACCTGAATACACAGACATGGAGTACCGGGCAGTCAGTGACATGCCGGACGGGAGCATCTGGATCTCCACAGATACTGAAGGTGTGATTCGTTACAAGGAAGGTGAACCCGTAGTTATCAAGGAGGAAAGCGGACTTCCTTCAAAAGTAATGACCTATCGGTGCCTTACGAAAGATAAAAACAACAGACTCTGGGTAGGCACTGCAGAAGGAGCGGTATACTCTCTGGAGGAAAATCCAACACCTCGCAGAAGTAATGAACCTTTGTTGCTGAATGCCTCTATAGATGGCATTGGGATTCCTGTTGGAAAGATCTCACTATTCCAGGATCAAAAGCTAATTCTCAAGTATGTGGCCCCGGCATTTCATGGATTCAAGACTTTTTACCAGCACAGGATTAACAGCGAGTTTTGGTCAGTTCCCAGCACACGGAGCACATGGGTTATAGAGAATAAGGAACCAGGTCGACATACCATTGAAATACGTTCAAGGGATGAAGGAGGATATCAATGGAGCGATCCCATTTCTGCTCACATCCTTGTAAGAGAACGCTGGTATAACCTTCAGCTTGTTCGCTGGGTCCCGGTTGTTATCCTGGCGACGCTGCTCTTCTGGCTATTATTTTACCGAAAGCGAAAATATACCCAATATATAGCCAAGTTGAATCGTGTAGTTCAAAAGGAAAAGGAGGAAGTGGTAAAAAAAGATGCGGATCTGATCAAGGTGAAGGAGGAGATCCATTTCGAACAGCGTCAATTAAGAGTACATCTGCTTAGCATAGAGATCATGCACAGACTGATCTCCAAAATAACTCCGGGCATGAAGTGGGATGTAATCCTGGAGATTATCTCCATTGATCTTCTGAAATTACCTGGCATTATCGCTTTTGAGATCGGTACGCGGCAGGGGAGTTTTATTGATTTTGAAGGGTATTCGGAACGGGCTGATAGATTTACATCTGCCAGGATCCCATATGATCCGGGAGTCAACCTTTCAGCCCATTGCATAGAGGGTGCAAAGCCGATGATCTTTAAAGATATAGAATATGAAGCCATGCAATTATTCTCGGAGTGGGACCAAAGGCTGGATCAATACAAATCCGGAATCAGTGTCCCATTCTACCTGGAGAAAAAGCATGCCCTCTTGTCCATTTACTCGGATGTTGGAGATCTGTTCGACGAATATTCCTTGAAAGCAATGGCTGTATTTGCCACATACCTGGAACAAATCCATTGATTAGTGAAAAGAAAGATGATCATATGGTTTCTCTGTTTGAGCACAATGGCCGGATTCGGTCAGCAAAAAGAGGTGGTCACGATTGGGGTAAAACAGGAACCCCCGTTTGTCATCAGGGAGTCGGACCAGACTTTCACTGGATTAAGTGTTGATCTTTGGAGGGGAATAGCCAGTGAAATCGAGATCGAATATGAAATGGTGGAATACAGCGACCACCTGGGTCTTATCCGTGCATTGGATTTCCATGAAATTGACCTGACCATTAATCCGATCCATGTCAACGAGATCAGACTGAAGATGCTGGATGTGACCCAACCTTTCTATGTTTCATCCATTGGGGTTGCTACCACTCAAGTGCAAAAGACCCAAATTGGTGTTTTCTTGCATAACTTCTTTTCACTGCAATTCCTGCGAATTATCCTGTTGCTTGTTATCATCATCTTTATTTTCGGATTTATTCTCTGGTTGGTTGAGCGTAAAGAAAACAGGCGCCAATTTCGACCGGGGCTTACTGGTCTCTTCGATGGATTGTGGTGGTCTGCGGTAACCATGACCACCGTAGGTTACGGAGATAAAGCCCCTAAATCGAGACTGGGCAGGGTGATTGCCATCATATGGATGTTGACGGCCATTGTAACCATTTCAGGTTTCACCGCATCCATTGCTTCTACCCTGACTGTACAATCACTGGGAAGAAACATTGAGGATCTGGAGGACCTGCGCAATGCAGAAAAAATTGGCACTGTGTATGCTTCCAGCAGTGAAGATTTTCTTATTAACCATGATATCCCAACCCATGCTTTGTACGATGACATCCAGGAGGCACTCCTGGCACTATCTGCACATGAAATAGAAGTTTTATTGTATGACCGGACCGTACTGGAATACTTTATCATTCAGCTTCAGATTTCCAACAAGGTCACCCTGTTGCCCGTAAGCTTTAATCAGCAGTACAGAAGCTTCTTCCTTCCCAGGAATAGTCCCCACCTGTCATGGATCAATCCATTACTCGTTCGACGGATCAATGAAGCTTCCTGGCAAGAACTTTTAAAGAAGTATAATTTGCATGTGGAGTAAATAATTAGAAATAGACCGTTAATATGAGATTAAAACAGATCTTGACAGGATTAGCAATAATCGCTGGATACTGTAATGCTTCAGGTCAGACTGAAGTCAACTCTAGCGCAACAAATATTCTTTGCATTTTAGTGGACGATCTGGGCTATGGGGATCTCTCCTGCCAGGGCGCAACAGACATGAGGACACCTCACATCGATCAATTGGCAAAAGACGGACTTACATTCACATCCTTCTATGCCAATTGTACGGTATGTTCCCCCAGCAGGGCCTCTCTTCTATCGGGGAGGTATCCCGATATGGTAGGTGTACCCGGAGTGATCAGGCAAAATGAAGAGAATAACTGGGGGTATCTGGCAGAGGGTACCCTGTGTATTTCTGATGTGTTAAAATCCGCGGGGTATCATACAGCCTTAATTGGGAAATGGCATTTAGGACTTGAAAGCCCAAACACACCAAATGAAAAAGGATTTCACTTTTTCCGGGGTTTCCTGGGGGATATGATGGATGATTACTGGACCCATAGAAGAGGAGGCATCAACTGGATGAGATATAACGACAAAGAGGTAGATCCTGAAGGTCATGCCACCGATATCTTTACAGATTGGACCATCGAATATTTACGGGAGCGAAAAGAGGTGAAGGCACCCTTTTTCCTGTACCTGGCCTATAATGCTCCTCACTTCCCCATTCAACCCCCACAGAAATGGTTGGACGTTGTTAATAAAAGAGAGCCAAACCTCTCTGAAAAAAGGGCCGGGAATGTGGCCTTTATTGAACATCTGGATTTCAGCATTGGGAGGGTAATGAAGGTGTTGAAGGAAACCGGACTGGACGGAAATACTCTGGTTGTTTTTACATCTGATAACGGAGGAGCTCTCCGTTATGAACAAAGCAATGGTCATCTTAGAGGGGGGAAGCGCCGTCCTCGCCGGGCGCCCCCGGCTATGCCCGCCGCCCCTATCCGTGTTCCTGCCTTCTTCTGCTGGAAAGATAAGATAAAACCGGACACCAGCACTCAGAATTTTGCCATGCTTATGGATCTGTTTCCCACGTTTTGTGAAATCGCCTCAGTCGATCCGTCACACAACATTGATGGAATCAGCATCCTGCCAACCCTCCTGGGTGAAGAGCAAACCACAGACGACCGGTTTGTATTCTGGGTGAGGCGAGAAGGAGGTCATTATGGCGGGCAAGCCTACTATGCAGCGCGGTATAGAGATTTCAAAATACTCCAGAACACCCCTTATGAACCCTATCAGTTCTTTAATCTCTCTGTGGATGAACAGGAAAAGAATGCCCTGGATCCTTCTGAAAATGAATCTTACAAATTATTGAGATTCAAGTTACAGGAACACATCAGAAAAGCCGGTGAAATTCCATGGCAGAAGAAAGGAGAATAGTCATTTTAAAAGACTCCGGGACTCGGCTCCTGAAATGAGAATCACTTCACTTTATGACTTTAGCAGTTCTGATCATCCAGAGGCCTGCAAAAGTGATCATACCGTTAAAGAGCAGAAGGGTATAGCCGAAATAAAATCCGAACCATTTAATCGCGAAGATATTCAACAGATAGGTCATGGCTGGTGAAAGGATCACGACTACCGGAACCCACCTGTCCCTGATCCGATACCTGGTGAACAATCCAAACGCATATAATCCCAGCAAAGGTCCATAGGTATAGCTGGCTATGGTAAATACTGTATTGATCACACTTTCATTATTTACTGCCCTGAAAATCATAATGATAGTGATCAGTATGATGGCAAACAGGATGTTAATCCACTTCCTGATCCTTGTCCTTACAGCTTCTGTTTTGCCTTTCAGATCAAGAAAATCGGTATAGAATGCGGTCGTCAGGGAGGTCAGGGCAGAATCGGCCGATGAAAAAGCAGCCGCAGAAATTCCTAGCATAAAAATGATTCCTGCAATGGTGTGAAAATGATTAAGAGCCAGATCCGGAAATAGGTTATCACTATCCAGGATGTTTCCCACCTGGTCAAGCGGTAGTGGAATACCGGTGGTCTGAATATAGGCATACAGCAGTATACCCAGGGAAAGAAAAATCAAATTGGTAACCACCAGAATAATGCTGTAGAGAAAAATGTTCTTCTGGGCCTCCTTTACATTCCGGCAAGTAAGACTTTTCTGCATTTCATTCTGGTCCAGGCCATTCATTGCTATGGCTACCACAATTCCAGTGATAAACTGCTTATAGAAGTTCTTTTCATACTTCCAGTCCCAATTAAAAATGGTGGAGTGCTCACTATTGAGTAAGGTGTCAACCATCTCCCTGAAACCAAGTTCCAGTTCACTGGCAACTATGTAGATGCTCACCAGCACCGAAAGCAGCATCATAAAGGTCTGGAACGTATCTGTCCACACAATGGTTTTAATCCCGGCTTTATTCGTATAGGCCCAGATCAGCAACAGGGTAATAACCACTGTGAGCATGAAGGGCACACCGTAATGTTGGAAAAATGCCAGGTGCAATACACCAGATACTACAAACAATCGAAGTGACGCTCCAATGGACTGTGAGATCAGAAAAAAGAGTGAACCGGTTTTATGAGAGACCGTTCCAAAACGTGTAGCCAGGTAGGAATAGATGGAGACCAGCTTGAGCCTGTAATACAAAGGGAGCAGTACGGTAGCGATCACAAAATAACCTACCAGGTATCCCAGCACCAATTGAAAATAGAGCAACTGGCTATTCCCTACCTCTCCGGGTACAGAAATAAAGGTGATACCTGACAATGAGGCGCCGATCATTCCAAAAGCAACCACATACCAGGGAGAGCGGCGATTCCCGGTAAAGTAGGTTTCAACATCAGCATGGCGGGAAGTGAAGCGGGAGATTATAAAGAGTATAGTAAAATAACTTACCAGAACGGTCAATACAATGATCGGATTCATTGAATCAAAGATACATTTGTTTATTTTTAACCCATAATGTCCTGTGCATCTAATCCACGAAATATAAGTTATGACAATGTCCCATGATAAAAGTGTAAAGCCAGATATCCACAGGGTGAATTCAGTGAATGAAAGAATGGTCTGTGCGGATATCATGGTGGGTTCAGAACCCTGGATAACACTGGGTATTTCCAGGGAACAGGTGATGCGGGCACTCAACGATCCTTTGAACGAGGTGTTTGCGGCCTACATTGGGGATGATATGGTAGGGACCATGATTATTCAGACAAGGGGGGCCTTTTCAGGATACCTGAAAAGTATTGCTGTTAAATCAAGCCTGAGAGGTAAAAAACTGGGCACCTACATGATGGAGTTTGCGGAAAAGAGAGTGTTTGCCGAGTGTGCCAATCTGTTTCTATGTGTTTCCTCTTTTAACCTGGATGCCAGGAGGTTTTATTCAAAGCTCGGATACAAGGAGGTTGGAGAACTTAAGAACTACCTGGTAGAAGGTTACGATGAAATAATATTGAGAAAAACAGTAGCTCCCATCCTCCAGTAAACTCTGTCAATAAGTAGAGTTTATAATTCTGAAATCTCTGTACCCATCGGTGCGCCTCTTGAAGTGCTTACAGTTTAGATCAGAAATCACTAGATTTGTGCTTGTACCCCCTCTCAAAAACGAAAAGATTATACCCACAAGTTTGATAAATAGTGAACCATATGAATGTAAAAAGAAGAGCTTTTATAACAAAAGCCACTTTCGGCACATTAGGAACCGCAGCTTTCATAACGGCTTGTTCAACAGGTAAAAGAGTAAAACCCATCGATGAACCCCCTGAGTTGCCTGACCAGGCCCCTGATGGTAGCGTGATAAAAGCCGGGTTAATCGGCTGCGGGGGACGCGGTACCGGTGCAGTTATTAATTTCTTAGATGCCGGTCCAAACCTGGAGATTGTGGCTTTGGGTGATGTTTTTCAGGATAAACTTGACAAATGCAGGTTAAATTTAAAAGAAGAAAAAGGTGTCGAAGTTGCCGATGAAAAATGCTTTCTGGGATTTGACAGCTATCAGAAAGTAATTGATTCGGGTGTGGATGTGGTATTACTTTGCACTCCGCCTCATTTCCGTCCGGCACATGTTGAGGCGGCGATAAATGCCCGCAAGCATGTGTTTATGGAAAAACCCATTGCTGTTGACCCGGTGGGTGCCCGGTCAGTTCTGACTTCTTCAAAAATGGCCGAATCGTTAGGACTGTGTATGGTTAGCGGTACGGTACGAAGAGTACAAAAAGATTATATGACCACCCAGATGAAAGTAGCCAATGGTGAAATCGGTGAGATTGTGGGTGCTAATATCATCAGAAACGGAGGCGCATTATGGTATAAAAGAAGAAGGACCGGGTGGACCGATATGGAGTATATGCTGCGTAACTGGGGGAACTTTTGCTGGCTTTCGGGCGACCATATCACAGAGCAATTTATTCATGAAATTGATGTGATGAGCTGGCATATGGGCAGAACCCCGGTTAAAGCAGTGGGTTGGGGTGGCCGCCAAAGGAGGATCACAGGCGATCAGTATGACTTTTTCAGCGTAGAGTACGTCTATGAAAATGGGGTAAGAACACACTGTGCCGCACGCCAGATAAATGGCTGTACCTACGGCAAGGAGGAACGTATTGTTGGCACCCATGGAGTGGCTATTGCTTCTGGTCAAATTCTTGATGTGGATGGAAATGAAGTATGGAGATACCCGGTACCGGAAGAAGAAGATACTGAATCGAAATGGAAAGTTACCAATCCTTTTGTACAGGAACACATAAATCTGGTAACAGGTATTAGAACCGGTAATACCGTAAACGATGCAGAAGCTCAGGTGAATTCAACCTTAATGACCATAATGGGTCGGATTTCGGCCTATACAGGAAAAGATGTTACCTGGGAAGAAGTGATGAACTCAGACCTCTATTTAGGGCCAAAAACTTATGCTTTTGGGCCGGTTCCCGGGATTCCTGAAGAGATCCCCCTGGCTGGTGAAGAACATAGGTTAACTTAAATCTTTTTTTTAAATTTTTTGAAATGAAACCATTGCTTACTGTTACAAGTATACTTTTCTTGACCGGAGTAATATCGGCACAGGAACCACTGTTCAGATTTGGTGAAGAAATGGGTCTGGAAAAGATTGTTTCAGGCGAGATTGCAGAAGGTGTACCCGTTAACTGGATACAGGTAAATACCGAAGCTGAAACCTGGAAGGTAAAAGGGAATGAATTAATATGTTCAGGGCATCCGATCGGGGTAATCCGTTCAGAAAGAAAGTACGAAAATTTTGTATTGCACATCGAGTGGAAACACATGGAACCGGGAGGGAATTCAGGGACTTTTGTGTGGAGCGATGCCGAGCCGGGTGAAAACCGGTTACCCAACGGAGTGGAAGTACAGATGCTGGAGCTCGATTGGGTAAACCTGAATACAAGAGACGGTAAAAAACCTCCGGTGGCTTATGTACATGGTGAGATTTTTGGTGTCGGAGGGGTAGAAACGGTCCCAGATAATCCAAGGGGACGCCGGAGTAAATCTGTTGAAAACAGATGTAAAGGAAGAGGCGAGTGGAACACCTACGAAGTGGTGTGTGTGGATGGAACAATCAAACTATCCGTGAATGGCAAATTTGTCAACGGGATCACTAAATCAACTAAAAAAGAAGGATATATATGTCTTGAATCGGAAGGAGCCGAAATTCATTTCAGAAACATCAGAATTATTGAATTGCCCTGAAAATTCTATTACTCCCTGATCAATCCCACCTGCCGGATCACTTCATCAATGATCTCTTTTTCAATTCCCGGTTCCCAGGCACCATGATGTCCGTACACCCACATGGAAGTCTCCCCCTCATATTCTCCCTCCTGCAAAACGCGTTCTGTAGGGATATAGGACATGATATCATTGGCATAAGCCATGATCATCAGGTCATTCCCCAAAGTATCCCTCAGGGCAAAAGCATAATCCACCACCACCTCTCCTCCAAGCACCACCAGGGTTTGTTCTCCCAATTGCCAGGTTTGAACCGGGTAGTAAGGGTACGAGGCAGGAAACTCCTCACCCGCTTCCAGTTTTACTTGCATCAGTTCAGCCCACCTTTTCTGCCAATCCACATCCCCTTCCAGTATTATTTCCAACTCTTCCATACGGGGTGGATCGGCCAGTTCCAGGTCCAATTCGTTGTAAACGGTATGTATAAATGGTGTCAATACACTCATGCTATCCTCCATTACCCTTTCCACAGCTATCGCCAGTTCTTTCCCGTATTGAATAGCCTGTAACACACTTCCTCTGGGTACCGGATTCTGGTCAGCTCCAAACCCGAGGAAGAACATGGAGGTAAGTCCGGGATATTCGGTCTCCAATTCTATCTGTGCAAATCCGGGATAGTCACCCGACCATTCGTAGCCGCTCAGGCAGGTGGAATGACAGGAATACCCAAAAACAACGGCCATGGGACGGTCACTCTGGTCAGTTACCCTGATCACCTGTACTTTATGATCTGAAGGCCCATTTAGATCCGATTCATAAAGGATCTCCTCGTTCCCTTTGTTCTCCCGGCGGTTTACCGCAAATCGTGCAATTCCCGTTCCGGTTGTAACCTCAACAGGTGCCAGGCTGTTTATGGCCCTTCCCGCTACAGAAATAATCTGATCTTCCACAAAAGAGCGGTTGTTCATGATCTGCTTCTTCTGGTTCTCATCGAATGGCGGGTAAGCCAGGGAAAGGTTGCTGTTCATAACCGGACCACTATGGGTATGGGTGCTGCTCAGTATTATGTCTTTACGCTTCAGCTGGTAATGCTTCTCAAGCTGCTTGCAGATGGATAGAGAGAGAGTCCGGTCAAAACCTATCAGATCTGTGGTGATCAGTAACACCCGGTTGCCCCGGGCATCTTCCAGTGCCAATGCCTTGGCCCACAGATCATGCAATTTCCCTTCTGCAGGCTTTGTGCGAGCAGCATAACCAGCCATCCACATGTACTCCTGAGGAGTGATCACTACTCTGGCAATACCAGCCTTCCAGGTATCAGATCCTTCAGGTGGGCTGTTTTGTTCCTGAGCCTGAAGTGAATTAGGGATACATATCAGGCACAGTAGCATTTGTATTATGATTATTCTTTTCATAGCTATCAGATAGATTTAGAGCAATTGTTTCCTGTTCTCATATACCTTATGTACTGCATTCACAATGTCATCCATATCCTCCCGGTCTGCCAATAACATGTTTTGGAAGAACCAGACAGCCTCACGCGTGAGTTGGTCATTATCAGGCAGGTGATGCAACTCCTCCCGGTATTGGTCGAGCCTTTGTTTGGAGAATAGCCTTTGATAACCTTTGGAGTTTAATGTCTCCTCCATAAGCCCGTCAAAATACTGCGGACCATATCCCCCAGCGCATGGAATGCCTTCTGCATGAAGAGCTGCCAGAAATTTATCTCGTGGGAGGTTATCAAAAAACTCCTTTTTATATCGAAAAGGATAGAGATGATAGGCCGATCTGGTGGCCCCTTCGGTCAGCTTATAAGGTATGATACCCGGTATCTCTTTCAGTTTTGAATCCAGGTAGAGGGCATTTTCCAGTCTTTTATCCGCATCCCTTCTGGCACGCTTCATCTGCGACAATAAAATGACCGCCTGAAACTCGGTTATTCTTTTGTTCCCCCCACGAAACGGGTAACCGGTGAATTCCGATCCTGTCTTGCCATAAGGACGGCCGCAATTATGATAGGAATGGCACAGGTCCAGGATCTTATCATCATTCCCTACCACAGCCCCTCCTTCACCTGAGGGAATATGCTTGGAGTTCTGAAAACTAAAACAACCCAGATCACCCAGTGTACCACACATCTTACCTTCGTATTCAGCTAACCAGGCCTGGCAGGCATCTTCAATGACCACCAGATTATGCTTCTTTGCAATGGAGTTTATACGATTCATATCAGCAGGTAGTCCCAGAATATGAACAGGCAGGATAGCCGTGGTACGTTCATTGATCTTCTCCTCGATCTTCTCCGGATTAATGTTGAATGTTTCCTGATCGGTATCTGCAAAAACAGGAAGGGCTTTCTGATTGAAGACCACATTATAGGTGGCAATGAATGTATAGGGAGAGACTATCACCTCATCGCCTGCATCCACTCCCAATACATGTAATGCGGTTTCCAGGGCAGTGGTACCGCTGGCAGTGGCTACCACGCGTTTCACTCCGATCAGATCCGCATACTTCTTCTCAAATTCACTGGCTATATGTCCGTTCCCACGGTACCAGTTACCACTCCGAAGCACTGACAACATCGGTTCCTCAGCCTCTTTATTCCAAACCGGCCATTTCATCCAGCCTTCGGTTCTGACAGGTTTGCCCCCTTTAATTGCGAGTTCAGACAACAATGATTGGGTTGAATTCCCTAAAAGAGGCACCTGGTTAGCCAACACAGCACCTACTGCTCCAGCAGAAGTGCTGATAATGAACTTCCTTCTCGTAACGTTGTGTGCTTTCATTGCTATATCAGTTTATATATCCCCTAAATGTAACCAAACCTGCCTTCAGATACAATAATAGGCCTCAATAGTTTATTCAGAATGAATTCATTAAGTTTGTTATCAGGTATGATTGGAAACCCAAACGATCAGTGCCATGAAAGCATTTTTTGAAACTCGTAACGGTGCATTCCTCGTAAGCGGGATCCTGGTCATTTTGCGTATTGCGATAGGTTGGCATTTCCTGTACGAAGGATTGGCAAAACTTTTTGTTTCCGGTTGGTCATCCTATAATTTCCTGATCAATTCCAGGTGGATCTTTTCAGGATTTTTTCACTGGATAGCCAACACTCCTGCTCTTTTACGGATAGTTGATTTTCTGAACATCTGGGGACTTATCCTGATTGGTCTGGGTCTCTTTTTAGGAATGTTCACCAGAGTGGCGGCAGCTACAGGGATCTTACTGCTTTCATTCTACTATTTGGCCAATCCCCCACTCCTTGGAATGGACTTTGGAATACCCGTGGAGGGACATTACCTGATCGTAAATAAGAATCTGATCGAAATGGTTGCCCTGGTGCTGTTCCTTATTATCCCGTCCCGCTGGATCCCGGGTGTGGACCGGCTATGGAGGTTTATCGCCCAGAAGCGAGTCACAACGGCGGAAGAAACAGATACTAACATGGGGGGTTCGGATCAGGCTATCGGACGCCGCGAAGTGATAAAGAATCTGGCAGCACTCCCATTCTTCGGAGGATTTGTGCTGGCGGCATTGAAAAAGAAAGGGTGGGTGAGCTATGAGGAGAAATTTCTAAAGGATACGGATGCCATAACCTCAGCCACAATGAAATCGTTTGACTTCTCAAAGCTCAAGGACCTGAAGGAAAAGATACCCAGTACCAGGATTATTGGAGGTATCGATATCAGCCGGGTCATTCTTGGAGGGAACCTGATCGGGGGCTGGGCGCATGCCAGGGAACTAATCTACGTATCCAAGCTTGTAAAATCGTATCATAACGATGACAAAGTATACGAAACCTTTAAAATAGCCGAAGAGTGCGGCATCAATACCTTTTTGACCAATCCGGTACTCTCCCGGGTCATTAACGGATACTGGAAGAGAGGAATCGGCCATATTAAATTCATCTCTGATTGCGGAGGGGGCGATCTGATGGAAGGTATAAAAACTTCCATTGACAATGGTGCCTCGGCATGTTATATTCACGGAGGGACTGCCGACTCCTATGTGAGGTCCGGAAGGGTAGATAAAATTCACGAGGCACTGGAGTTTATCCAACAACAGGGTCTGCCCGGAGGAATTGGTGCTCATCAGCTGAATACGGTGAAAGCATGTGTCGATCAGGGTTTGAACCCGGATTTCTGGATGAAAACCTTGCACCTGAAATCCTACCTGAAGGTTCAGCATGCACTGGATTCCAGCCAGATCACTGACAACAAAGAAGTGATGTACAACAATGTATT
Organism: uncultured Bacteroides sp.; assembly: GCA_964622985.1. Lineage (GTDB taxonomy): Bacteria > Bacteroidota > Bacteroidia > Bacteroidales. Next base: position 28,463 of record CAZURA010000005.1, read on the forward strand.
CTGTGAAGATACTCTGGAAACCATAGAATATATGGAACAACTGAGTCAGCCCTGGATCGCATTCAAAATACTGGCCGCCGGTGCCATAGATCCGCAGGTTGGTTTTCAGCATGCCTTTGAGAGCGGAGCAGATTTTATCTGTGTGGGTATGTACGACTTTCAGGTGGTGGATAACGCCAATATCGCTATGAATGTATTGAACTCCGAATTTAAATCTAAAAGGCCAAGGCCCTGGTTAGCCTGATTTTTCTTATTTTCAAACCGTATTGAATCCCATAAAAGATCATAATAATGATGTATAAACGATTTTTACCACATCTATTACTTGGGTTAATCCTGTGTATGACTATGGACCTCACGCATGCTCAGGAAACAAAGCCAGAGACCGAAGCAGACAAAGCGGAACGGATGCAATGGTTCCGGAATGCCAAGCTCGGCATCTTTATTCATTGGGGTGTATATGCAGTGGAAGGCATATCAGAATCGTGGTCATTTTTCAATGGTTACATCTCTTATGAGGATTATATGAAGCAGCTGGACGGTTTTACAGCTTCCCAATATGATCCGGATCAATGGGCCGATCTGATCCAAAAGAGCGGTGCCCGCTATGCCGTATTGACCAGTAAACATCACGACGGAGTGGCACTCTGGGATTCCAGGTTTGGAGATCTGAATGTGGTAAAAAAGACACCCGCCGGCAGGGATCTGATCACGCCTTTTGTTAAATCTCTAAGAAAAAGAAAACTCAAAGTGGGTCTCTACTACTCGCTGCTGGATTGGTCACATACCGATTATCCCAATTTCACCAAAACGGAGAAAAGATATACCGATGATCCTGATCGTCAAGCGAGATTTACAGAGTTTAATCACGGTCAGATCAGTGAACTTGGAAAGAGGTTTGATCCCGATCTCTACTGGTTTGACGGCGATTGGGAGCAAAGTGCGGACTGGTGGAAAGCACCGGAAATACGCGAGATGATCCTGGATCGCAACAGTGAGGCCATCATCAACAGCCGGTTACGCGGATATGGTGATTATGCCACACCGGAACAGGGACTTCCAGTGGTCTCACCGAAGAACAGATACTGGGAACTGTGTATGACCATGAACGATTCGTGGGGATATCAGCACAACGACAAGAACTATAAAAGTCCCAACCAGATCATCCGGCTATTTGCCGAATGCATCTCCATGGGAGGTAATATGCTGCTGGATATTGGACCCAAAGCAGACGGGACCCTTCCGGAGGAACAGGTCCAGATTCTGCATGAGCTGGGCAGGTGGACCAGTAAGCACGAACAGGCGATTTTTTCCACCACAGCCGGACTGCCTCCGGGTTATTATCATGGGCCTTCTACCCTGTCGGCCGACAGCACCAATCTCTACCTTTTTGTAAACGGAACACCCCCCGATGGACAGATTATGCTGGAGGGAGTAAAAAATAAGATCAACCGCGTCTATGTAGTTGGCAACGGGACCATATTGGAACAAAAGGAGTTCCTGAGGCCTTACTGGAGCAATCACTCGGGAGTCGTTTTTATTGATCTGCCTGAGAATTCACTCGATCATCAAATGACGGTGGTTTGCCTCAACCTGGCTGGTAAAATTGATCTTTCTCAGTGAATATAACTCTCAAAATAACCCTCTTTAAGACTTATATGTTAATCTCAGAAATATGAAATCATACCTTTTTACGCTGGTGTTGACAGGAATGGCTATACAAGCCCTTGCTCAACTCGAACATGAGATCACTTCTTATGTGCCTGAAACAGATCCCCTGGTACTTGAGCAACTGGAAAATTGGAAAGATCTGAAGTTCGGACTCCTTATGCACTGGGGACCCTACAGTCAGTGGGGTATTGTGGAATCATGGTCCATCTGTGCGGAAGATGAAGGGTGGTGCAGGAGGAAATCGGATAACTACACCGAGTATAAAAAAGCCTATGAGAATCTGCAAACTACCTTCAATCCGATCCGCTTCAATCCGGAAAAATGGGCTAAAGCAGCCGGCAAGGCAGGAATGAAATATGTGGTCTTCACTACCAAACACCATGATGGTTTCTGTATGTTCGATAGCCGATATACCGATTACAAGATCACCGATGAAAAAACCCCCTTTCATACACACCCAAAAGCTAATATCACCAAAGAGATATTTGATGCGTTCAGGGCTGAGGGATTGTGGGCAGGCGCCTATTTCTCAAAACCCGACTGGCATTGTGAGTATTACTGGTGGCCTAACTTTCCAACTCCCGACAGGAACGTGAACTACAGTGTGACCAGGTATCCTGAAAGATGGGAAGATTATGTGCAGTTCACCCATAACCAGGTGATGGAACTGATGACCGATTACGGTGATGTAGATATTCTCTGGCTGGATGGCGGATGGGTAAAGAAGCGAACGGAGAAGGAGATTCAAAAAGGATATGCTTACATGAATCCTGAAAAACCGGTCAGGTATCAGAATCAGGATATCAGAATGGATGAGCTGGCGGCAAAAGCCAGGGAAAAACAGCCCGGTCTGATAGTTGTCGACAGGGCAGTCAAAGGAAAAAACCAGAACTATCTCACCCCCGAAAACAAAGTGCCTTCCAAGGCCCTTCCCTATCCCTGGGAATCTTGTATCATCTCAGGAGGAGGATGGTCCTGGACCCCTGACGCCAATTATATGAGTGCCCGTAAAGCTGTTCACATGCTGGTGGATATCGTGGCAAAAGGTGGAAATCTGCTCTACAACGTGGCTCCCGGTCCGGACGGCAAGTGGGATGAGGGTGCCTATCAGTTGCTGGAACAGATGGGAGAGTGGATAGAGATCAACGGTGATGCTATCTACGGTACCAGGGCCATTGCTCCTTATAAGGAAGGAAATTTCTGTTTCACCAAGAAAGGTGAAAATGAGTTGTTCCTGATCTATCTGTTGGAAAAAGGTGAGTCAATACCTGGTAGTCTCCGGCTTAAAACCATCGACATTCCAGGGAATGCTAACATTGAGATGATGGGTAAGGAAGGTAAGATTAATTGGAAACCTGAAAAAGAAGGATTCATGATCACTATTCCCGAAAATGTTCGGAATCATCCTCCTTCATCACTAGCCTTTGCACTGAGAGTCACCTGGTAATCTATCGGGAGTCTAAGAATTACTCAAAACTTGTCGAGTCTTTCTCCACCCTGGCTCCCAGCCTTTTCATATCAAATATCTCCCTCATCTCTGTTAAAACCAGCTGCATTTCCTGCTTGTGAACCAGGTTTACATGTTCTTCCGGGTCATTGAGGTGATCATACAACTCCTCATTTCCCTGGTCGATGACATCCCCCCACCGCGTATATCTCCAGCGGTCGGAACGAATAGATGCATCTCGTCCCTGAGAGGTAATGGTATAAGCGATGCGATTGTCATCCACAGGTTGATTACCGGTCAGATAACCCATCAAGCTATTCCCCTGTAGAATATCGGGTTTCTCACTATTCAGACCACAAAGGTCAACCAGTGTGGGATAGAGATCTATCAATTCGGTGATAGATCCGCTGGTGGTTCCCCAATTGTGGGTATGCTCCGGATATGAAATGATCATCGGAACCCTTATACTTCCTTCCCAGAGGCTCACTTTCGACCAGCAGTCATGTTCGCCCAGGTTATACCCATGGTCGGAAATAAATACTACTATAGTTTCCTCCCTGAGTCCCAACTGGTCCAGCGCATCCAGTAAACGTCCCACCTGCTGGTCCATAAACTTGACACTGGCCATATAGGCACCAATGGTCTGTTTTTTTTGTTGCTCACTCATTTTCCAGATGTTCGGGTTCTGCATTTTTAAGGCAGCTTCCGGCACCGTCGTATCCAACACCACATTCGGGACCTGCATTTCATGATCGGGAAAGGATTCGAAGCAATTCTCCGGTGCAATAAGTGGAACATGTGGTCGTACCAATCCCACAGCCAGGAAAAAGGGGGAGTCCGGCTTTATCTTCTGTTTGTTTGTTGCATTTTCGGCTATTTGCCCGGCTCTGCTCTCCAATATGGCAATGGCCTGGCTGGTGGCCATATAATCGGCCTGAGTATGTTCAAGTCCGTTCTCCAGGATCATACGTGCAAAGTTCGAACCGTAGTGAAGGTTTCCCGGAGAAAGGAGCTCCAGCTCTCCACGACTCTGGGTTTCCGGACCCAGCACATTGTAAGCATAGTCCCAGGAATCGGGGTCATCCCCTCCTGCCGCACCCTGTTCAATGCCTCCCGGAACGCCCATGTGATATATTTTAGAAACCCTCGCTGCGTAATATCCCTTTTCCCTGAAAAACCCTGCCAACGAAGGATGTGTGGAAAGAGAAGGGGTCACAGCGCGGTAGCTTCCAATCACATGACTGTTACCCAGGATCCCGTTGGATTCGGGGTATAAACCGCTCATTAGTGAAGCCCTGGAAGGACCGCACAGGGGATACTGGGAATAGGTTCTGGTAAACCGTACTCCTTCAGATGCCAGACGGTCCAGATTGGGGGTATACCTGTCCACCTCCATGTATGGACCGATACGGGTATTGAGATCATCGGAAATGATCAGTAACACATTGGGCCGCTGTGCCTCCAGAAATGAGGCCTTGAGTAGCAACAGGATAATAAGTACGAACCTGGCATTCATTTTGTAGTGATTTAGCGTTGAAATTAAAAAATTCTTTTCAAATCTCTTTGACTCAGTTGAGTATATGTACTAAATTAGAACTACCTCAATCCCTGGCTACCTGCAATGAAAAGGATATTGTGCTTGGCATTCTTATTTAATCTCTACATAACCTCTTATAATCAGGTCATTACAGGCAGCATACTGGACATGGAAACCAAAAAACCAGTCGCTTTTGCTGATATCTATTTCAACGGGACACTTCAAGGAACCACCGCAGATAAGCTGGGTCACTTCAAGCTGGATATTACCAAATATGCTTCCAGGCCTGTTACTATAAGTGCAGTGGGATATTACTCTTTTATGTTATCTGATTACACTCCCGATGAATCTCATCTGGTCTTCTTAACACCCAAGATCTATGAACTGGAGGAAGTGGAAGTGATTGAGGAATCTCTGATCCTGGAGAGGAAAGCCAACCTGAGGCTGTTTAAAAAAGAGTTTCTTGGATACTCCGCCAACGCTAGAAGCTGCGAAATACTAAATGAATCGGCCCTCACATTTAACTACAGGTCCGATGAGGATACCTTAAAAGCATTTGCTCACAAACCTTTGTTCATTCACAATAGAGCATTGGGCTACCGCATTACCTTTTACCTGGATAAATTTGAATATGCCAGAAAAGGGGGTGATCTTTCATTTCACGGAAATATCAAATACAGTGAAGACTCCATCACCCAGAGGCGGTTTTCAGAGCGTAGACGAAGGATTACATTTCGCGGTTCGAGAATGCACTTTTTCAGAGCACTTTGGAATGACGACCTGGAATCCAATGGATTTGTTGTTAAAGATTCGGCATGGAATATTGTCGGCTACGAAGATATTGTCCTGGAGGAAGGCAATACAAAGAAGATCCTGGCCTCAATGGGAGACCTGATGATCGTGTATGGCGAGAGGAGCCACATTATGTTTTCAAAGGAGAAGGTGCTCTTTGAGCCGGATGGTTTTTTCGATCCGAAAGGCATTACCTGGAAGGGCTTTATGGGGAAAAAACGGGTTGGTGACTGGCTGCCTTATGAGTATTCATATGAATGATAAGTAAACGAAAAATGATCAGGTTATTGATCCTGGCTGCGTCGGTGAGTTTGACACTTATTTCCTGTGAAAGGACGGATCCCCTGATGGATTACAAGCAGGAAATGCGTGAATTTGTTATGAGTATCAGCCAGTATTCGAAATCTCTTCATCCAGGGTTTATCATTATTCCTCAAAATGGGATCGAGTTGGTCACCACAACGGGTGAAGAAGAAGGAGATGCACACACCGGATACCTGGAAGCCATAGATGGTAATGGCCAGGAGGATCTCTTCTACGGCTATGATAAAGACGATAAAGCGACCCCAAATAGTTCCAATTCCTATTTAAGATCCTACTTAGATATCTCTAAAAGGGAAGGGAATAGCATCCTGGTAACAGACTATTGTTCCACTCCTGCTCATATGGAGGCTTCCTATACACAAAATCGTCTGAACGGGTACATATCTTTTGCTGCAGATCACAGGGAACTGGATAATTTCCCCACCTACCCGGAACCCATCTATTCTGCGAACAGCCATCAGGTTACGGAGTTATCTCAAATCGAAAACTTTCTCTATCTCATTAACCCGGAGAACTTCACAACCAAATCTGATTTTATCCAGGCAGTAAATGCCACCAATTACGATCTGGTGATCATGGATCTTTTTTTCAAAGACGGCACAGAGTTTACCCTCACTGAAATAGAACAGATAAGGGCAAAAGCAAACAGCAGCAGCCGCCTGGTAATTGCATATATGTCCATAGGGGAAGCAGAGGATTACAGGTACTACTGGCAAACCACCTGGGATCGCAATCCCCCTTCGTGGCTGGATAAGGAAAATCCGGACTGGAAAGGAAATTTCAAAGTGAAGTACTGGTTGGATGAGTGGCAGATCATCATCTATGGAGGAGAGGACGCTTACATGGATAAGATTCTGGCAGCTGGCTTCGATGGAGTATACCTGGATATTATTGATGCATTTGAATACTTTGAATAAACTATATGCCATGAAAATCACAGATCTCACAGAAGAGTATCTGAACACATACTGCGTCTGCCTGGAAGATTGGAGTGAGGAGATGAAGGAAGCCGGTGACCATAAGCGTTGCTGGTATGACGGTATGAAAAACAAAGGACTGGGTGTGAAACTGGCAATTTCTGAGAATGGAGTGGCCGTGGGAATGATCCAGTATTTGCCCATAGAGCACTCATTTGCTGAAGGAAAAGAGCTTTATGTCATACTTTGCATCTGGGTGCATGGGCATAAGCAGGGAGTAGGCAACCATCAGAAAAAAGGGATAGGGAAACAGTTGCTGCAAGCTGCCGAAGAAGATGTAAAAGAGAGAGGTGCGTCAGGCATGGCGGCCTGGGGATTATCCATTCCCGTTTGGATGAAAGCCTCCTGGTTTAAAAAACGGGGCTATTCGAAGGTGGATCAGAATGGATTTATGGGACCTTTGCTGCTTTGGAAACCCTTCTCAGAGGATGGTAAACCACCCAGATGGATCCGGCAAATGAAAAAACCGGAAAAGGTACCTGGAGAGCTTACTGTCACTGGTTTTATTAATGGGTGGTGCCCCGTATATAACATGGCTTTTGAAAGGGCGAAACGAGCATCCCGGGAATTGGGTGATCAGGTCACTTTTCGGGAAATCAACACCATGGAGAGAGACACTTTTCTGGAGTGGGGAATCAGCGATGCTCTATTTATCAATGAGAAACAAGTAAGAACAGGTCCCCCTCCCTCCTACAAGAAGATCAGAAAGAAAATATCCAGGCAACTCAAGAGGTTGTGAATATTTCAAAAATTGCATTTGGAGCTGGGAATTGGTATTTTAGCTACAACCCTTTAACATCTAGACCATGAAAACACGAATCGTTTGCCCGATATTGCTATTTGTATCCTTCCTGGGTTTCAGTCAAACATCTTTTTCTCAAGACACCAACCAGGAGCCCATTGCGAAATTTGCCTTATCGCTGAATCCGCTGGGATTTGTTCAGTTCGGACCGGTGATCAGCGCTGAGTTCGGAGTAAAGGATGACATAGCTATCAATACTCATGTCAGAATACCCACACTTGGCGTGCTGTCCTGGGTCATCAGAGATCACTCAGATGGTCTGGATGAGATGAGTGGAATAGCATTCGGGGGAGGTCTCCTGAAGTTCTTCGGGGAGAATCAACACAAGCCCTATATGGGAGTTCTTCTGGAATACGATCAGTTTTCTGCCGAGTATGCACTGGGTGAACAGTGGGAGTGGTATAAAGATGAAAAGGCGATCGTCTTTATATTCAACGGGGGGTACAGATTCAGGTTCGGGGAAGGTTTCTTCATCAATACGGGTGCATACCTGGGTGCAGCAACCGGAAGGTACCAGTGGGAATATTCAGATGTCTCTTACGGCACTATTGACAGTGATCCCCGGGAAGGCACCTCTGTGACACCCTTTGGGATGCTGGAAGTTACTGTGGGACTGGAATTCTGAGTCTATGATTGGAATAGTAGGAGGTGTTGGCCCTTATGCCGGAGTGGATCTATTGCGGAAAGTATATGATAATACCCTGGCCGGTGTGGATCAGGACCATCTGGATACGATCCTGTTATCACTCTCTTCATCCATCCTGGACCGCACTGAATACCTGGTCGGCAAAGTAAAGGAGAATCCGGGACTGGCCATTGCAGAGGCGTTGGCACGTTTGGATAAAGCCGGTGCTTCTGTAGCAGGGATCCCGTGTAATACGGCCCATGTGGCAGAGATTTTCCAGGTCATCACAGATCAATTACACAAGTCTGGTTCACAAATCAGGTTGCTGCACATGATCGGGGAGACAGTGGCTTATATCAGGGAATCCTATCCGCAGATGAGAAAGATCGGAGTGCTCTCCACTACTGGGACATACCGGAGTGAGGTATATTTCAAAGCACTGGAATCAGAAGGATACGAGGCTCTGAGACCGATGTCCACTATGCAGGAAGAACTGATCCACCCTGCCATATATCACGCCGAGTACGGGATTAAATCGATCTCAAGTCCGGTTCAGACGAGAGCGAAAGAGAACTTGCAACAGGGCTTTCAATACCTGAAAAGGATGGGTGCCGAGGCAGTGATATTGGGATGTACCGAAATACCACTTGCTTTTCCTGAAGGGAGGATCATGGGAATGGTGACGATCGATCCGACCCTGGTTTTGGCACGTGCTTTAATTCGGGATGATTCACCAGATAAACTAAAACCGATACATGGCAAAGATGAGTAAACGATCCATTCTAATAAGTTTTGCATTCCTCCTCTTCAGCGCGCTGACTGCCCAGGAGCGCGGAAGGGTACGGGATTTCGGCATTGAACCGGGTATTCTGGATCCCGGCCTCTGGAATGCCATCACCGATGTGAAAGGGGTAAAAGTGGGGCATAAAACCCTGGTAAACGGGGATTCCGTCAGGACCGGGGTGACGATAATTCTTCCTCATGATGGCAATTTGTTTACAGAAAAGGTTCCTGCAGCAGTATGGGTAGGAAACGGGTTTGGGAAGGCCATTGGATTTACCCAGGTGAAAGAGCTGGGTAACCTGGAAACCCCCATTGCGCTGACCAACACACTCAGTGTTTTTACCGTAGCAGATGGATTGGTGGATCATATGCTCTCCTTTCCTGAAAATTCCGAGGTCAGATCAGTGAATCCTGTGGTGGGTGAGACCAATGATGGCTGGCTGAACGATATCAGAGGTCAGCATGTCCGTAGAAGTGACGTTGCCGATGCACTGGGAAATGCGACTTCCGGCCGGGTTGAAGAGGGTAATGTAGGGGCAGGAACGGGTACCCTGTGCATGGGTTATAAAGGCGGCATCGGTACCTCATCACGTATCCTATCTGAATCGAATGGAGGATATACGGTAGGAGTACTGGTGCAGACCAATTTCGGGGGAATCCTGACCATAGATGGGGCCCCTGTGGGTAAAGAGCTCGGGAACCATTACCTGGCAGAGAAAGTGAAGCACAAAGTGGACGGATCGTGCATGATCATCATCGCCACCGATGCCCCTCTATCGGAACGAAACCTGGAACGGTTGGCAAAGCGCTCTTTTCTTGCCCTGGGCAGGGTAGGCTCTTTCATGAGCAACGGAAGCGGTGACTATGCTATTGCGTTTACTACCCATCCCGGATGCAGGATCCCCCATCATGCTGAGAATCCTGTATTCCATAGTCCACAGCTTGAGAATAATCACATCTCGCCCTTGTTTTTGGCAGTGGTCGAGGCCACTGAAGAAGCCATCTATAACTCCCTGTTCATGGCTGAAGATATGAAAAGCCATATGGAGAGGAGAGTGAAGGCACTTCCCATAAACAAGACGTTGGATATACTCGATAATTATTCCAGACTGGATAGTAAAACCTTAAAACTGTTCAACGGTAAAGATTTGGACGGATGGTACACTTTCCTTCAGCATAGAGGCCGCAATAATGATCCGAAAGAGGTCTTTACCGTTCATGATGGGATGATCAGGATCTCAGGGGAAGAGTGGGGTTGTATAACTACCGAAGAGGAGTATGAGAACTACCGTCTTCTTGTGGAGTTCAAATGGGCGGAGAAGACCTTCGAACCGAGACTTGATAATGCCAGGGATTGCGGATTATTACTCCATTCACAGGGTGAGGATGGCGGCTCACAGGGAATATGGATGCACTCCATCGAATGCCAGATCATTGAAGGCGGTACCGGTGATATTATTGTTGTGGGCGACGGCAGCGATCGTTTCAGTGTGACTTGCAAGGTGGATCCCAAAAAACCGGGTAACGCCCTCGTGTACCATCCTGAAGGGGAAGAGGTTACCATACGTCAGGGGCGCATCAACTGGTATGGACGCGATCCCGAATGGAAAGACCAGCTGGGTTTCAGAGGTAAGAAAGACGTGGAGAAACCTGCGGGAGAGTGGAATGTCCTGGAGTGTATCGCCAACGGCGATCAGCTCACCTTCTTTCTCAACGGCACACTGGTAAACCGGGCCACACAGGTCAAACCTTCCGGGGGACGAATCCAGATCCAGTCAGAAGCCGCCGAGATTTATATCAGGAAAGTGGAGCTGACCCCCTATCTAAATTAAATGAATAACAGTTTGGGTATTGCAGCATATCGGAGAGTTTGGGAACAATGGTTCCCATCCAAATGGATCCTGGGGCTGGTTTTAATACTCCTGTTTGGTGTTCCCAGGTTCCTAATCGTGCTGCAATCGAATGTGACAGGAAATTCTCAATGGATTTCCATCATCTTTACGGTGATGTGTTTTACCCCATTGTTCTTTTTAAAAAAAACAGGTAGACGCATCATTGGATTAAGAGCAAGTTCAAAACCCCAATGGTTGGTATGGGGCTTTTTGTTGGGAGGCGTTTTCTGCTTTCTGCTCTTCGCAATGTTCTGGCTGATTTACAAACAGGAGCCTTCCAATGCATTTGTGTACATTGGAAACAACACATCCTCAGGAGATTCCGGTCTGGCTTATGTGCTAATTTACCTCGCGATCCTAATGACATTCAGTCCCATGGGCGAGGAGTTGTTTTACCGGGGAGTAATCCACGAATGCTTCCGACAACGATTTGGAGAGAGTGGAGCATCCATGATAGATAGCCTGGCATTCGCTTTAACTCACCTGGCCCATTTCGGGATCGTTTATCATCATGAGTCCTGGAAGTTTCTTCTTATTCCTGCCTTGCTATGGATCGCAAGTATGTTCCTTATATGTATGATCTTCAATAAGATCAAGCGAATGAGTGGTTCCATCCTGGGAGCCATTCTGACTCATGCGGGATTCAACCTCGCCATGGGAATGATCATTATATATCTGATCTGAAGACTCAGCTAATTCTCATGTGCCGGTTTCAGCGTCCAGAGCTGAAGCCTGGTGTATTCGGCAATGAGGCTCATATCGAGATCCAGGCGATGGACAATCCAATATTTATAACCCTCGACCTCCGAAATAATCTCTTCTTCATACTCTGTCGGATAGGGATCAAAAGGAATGATCTCGTAAGACTCCTGTGGACCCTTTCCAAGTACATCCAGATAGGCAGAACAAAACAATGACAATAACGAACCCGTACCGATCCACTTCCCATCCACATGTAATCTGGAAGGCAGATAACCCTGCTCCTGGATCGCTTGATGTGCCATGCCTGCTAACTCTGATACCTGGTCCATGGTTACCTTAGAAACCTCGGGAACATCAATAGGCATCTCCATGGGTCCGAGGGGGCTTTCACGTTCCATTTTTTTCGGGACCTTTCCTGACTTGGAATACTCTACAATAGATCGTGTCAATCCAGCAAAAATTTCAGATGGCGAATAATATTCATCGATAATAATCTCTTCTTTCGCAACCACTTCGACGGCGATCCTTTTAAGATCTTTTTGTGAGATCTTTTCGGGTTGCCACGAGAACCGTTCCATCAGATCGCTGAAGGTGGTGATTTCAATATAGTCCTGATCAGCCAGAAACTGCATCAACCTCTTGAAGTTCTTTCGGGCCGTTTCCATACTTTCGGCCGGCCGGAGTTTGGGTGGGAGCAATTGACCCGGGGAAGGATTGGCTCCTTCATAGAAATTGAAATCCCAGAATTGTTCAGCCCTCACTTTGGTGGGATGACAGGCGAAGAAGGAGACCACATCCAGCCCTGCCATATCCTCAGAAAAACTTTCTTCTAACTCCTTTAGAGCAGGATCAAAGAGCTCATCCTTATAGTAGAGGTTATCGAAAGAACCGTAGTCCCCATGAAAATTAAGGGCGTTACAAAACCACACCGCATAATGTCCGGGCAGTCGAACTGGGGAATAGACATAGCCCCTTCCCATCTCGCCCAATGCAGTAACCAGCTGTGGCCCATAGGATCCGCCATGTCGGGCAAAAGTGGTTACCGGAACTTCAAAGATCCTTTCCAGCTCCTTAATTCCGGCTGATTCATTCTCCATCATGGTTCGTACCCCGGTTTCCCAATCTGCCGCCTCCAGGATCTCGGTTACGGTGGGATGAATAGATCCCTGATTAGTGTGGCTTCCGATGTCATGACTGGCCATGGCTTCTATTACATCCTGCCGGCCCCGCTCCTCCAGGGAGCGAGCTTTTTCACCGATCACAAAAAAGGTCCCGGTGACCCCCACTTCGGTCATGGTCTCGGCCATCCACTTTGGGATCTCGTCTACACCCTCTTCGATAGGACTAATATAATCTTCCACATCAAAGACTACTGAAACGTAGGTCTTTTGGGTGGACTCACAACTGAATGTAACGCTCATGAATAGGCATATTAATCCTGTTGAAATGATCCGCATGGTTTCACTATTTTGTTAGACTTCTGCTTTATTGACCTATTCGCTCCCCAACAGGAGAGAGCCGGAGCACCCGGTCCGGACTATTGACCACCACATACACATTGCCTTCAGGATCGAAACCGATATCACGTACCCTGCCAAAATTCTTCAGGATCACTTCCTGATGCATCACCCTGTCATCTTCAATATCCAACAGCCTCACATCTTCATACTTGAGAGCCCCCACGAACAACTTGTTCTTCCATTTGGGGAATGCCTCCCCCTGATAAAACTCTATCCCGCATACCGCAGTGGAAGGTTTCCAGTAGAGGATCGGCTGGGCATATCCTTCCTTCCGGGTGAATTCTGAAACAGGTGCTCCATCGTAATTGCGACCATAAGTGATGACCGGCCACCCGTAATTGATTCCTTTTCTGATCACATTGAGCTCATCCCCGCCCAGTGGTCCATGCTCTGCCGCCCATATTTCGTCGGTTTCGGGGTGAATGGAGATCCCCTGTGGATTCCGGTTACCCAATGTATACAGGGTGGGAAGCCCTGCTGACCTGAATGGGTTGTCCTTTGGTACGCTTCCATCCGGGAAAATCCGGTGGATCTTGCCATTGGGACGGGTGGGATCCTGGGCCTGATCCTGGACACCGCGGTCTCCAATGCTAAAATAGAGATACCCCTTTTTATCAAATACAATGCGGTTCCCGTAATGGTGCCTGGTAGTCAGGTAGGTTTCATAAGGGGCCTCGTAAACCAACTCTTCATCGATCCATTTCATATCCCGGATCCTGCCCCTTACCAGGCGAGTCATAGCTGGTGGCCTCTCCTCACCTTCCCGTTGATCAATCACGTGACTGTAAGAGAGATAGATCCAGCCATTTTTTGTATAATTGTTATCAATGTTCACGTCCATCAGTCCTCCCTGTCCCTCGTGCAGCACCTCGGGTGTACCGGAGACAGGCTCCTCAAGCAGCGTACCGTTAACTACCATCCGCAGATTCCCCGGCCGTTCGGTAACCAGTGCCTTATCCTCGTTCAGGAACACAATAGCCCAGGGAATATTCATGCTATCTACCCATATTTCACTTTTTATGGTATAATCCACACTTTCCAGTTGGGCGGGAGGATCCGGTTTCTTTGCTCCTGCTTTGGATTGCTCTTCATAGATATAATCTACCAGAGAAGAGATATGTTCTTCAGAAAGTGTGTTCCCGAAAGAAGGCATCCCCAGATGTGGCATCCCGAATTGGATATTCCTCCTGACATACCCTTCGCCATCGCCATGTTGCCAGACTCCGTCGATCAGGTTGGACCCGTTCCCTCCCTTCAGATCTGCACCGTGGCAGGTGGCACAGACCGAGTAATACAATGTGGCAGCCGGATGGTCCGATACCTGTTCAAATGAACCTTCGGCACCGGTGCTGCGTTCCTTACAGGAAGTTGAAAGAATAACCAGAGCGAATAAAAAAATAAGGGTTGAAGCTTGTGTAGAATGGTGTGTCATCTTCATGATAATATTTTTTTTGGAAAGTAAAGGAATTTGGATCATTAAAACAAAATCTGCATCTTTCAAAAGATGTTAAAACTATGTGAATCGATCCTGCTGGTTCTCAGCACAGTCTCCCTGATGGGACAGATGGATACGGACACGGTGAGATATCCGGGATTAGCTAACGATACCATACTCCTTGAAGAGGTAACTGTTTCTCTTCTCCCCTTCCACGAAACCTATCAGGAAGCAGCCGGAGGAATACACATCCTGAATGTCGGTTCCCTTGATCCCAAGTTTACCTTTACCACTACAGATCTCATTAATCTTGTTCCAGGTGTACATATGGCTTCCGGCACCTACAACACCAATCGCCTGGTGATCCGGGGAGTGGGTTCAAGGACTCCCTATAACACCAATCGCATCAGGGCCTATTTGGATGACATACCTCTCACTACAGGCGATGGCATAAGCACGATGGAGGATCTGGACCTTCACGGAATTGGCAGTATAGAGATTCTGAAAGGCCCTTCCTCGGCACTTTATGGTGCAGGACTCGGAGGGGTTGTCAGACTCAATTCACCATATCCTGGTGAGGAGGGATTCATTACACGTATTTCAGGGGAAGCGGGATCATTTCATACCGGAAGATTCGGTATTACCTCAAGTTATAAACGTGACAGGGTAGCCTTGCAGGCGGGAATTACAAGATCCTTTTCTGAGGGTTACAGGGAGAATAGCCAATACTTGCGCAATAATGCTTTTCTGAATATGCGGTATTTCGGCGACAGGAATACGCTCTCTCTTACCTTTGCTCTGGTCGATCTCTTTGCCGAGATCCCAAGCTCACTCAATGAATCGGACTTCAAAACCCAACCATGGGCCGCAGCCCGGAATTGGCTGGGAGTCAAAGGTCATGAAAAGTATCTGAAATTACTGGGAGGTGTTAAAATCGAATCCAGGCTCTCGGATAGACTCCATAATCACCTGGTGCTGTTCTCTTCCTTTACGGATCCTTACGAATCGAGACCCTTTAATATCCTGGATGACCAGAGTACAAGTGTGGGATTCAGGGAGTACCTTCAATATGAGACCTCTTCCATAAGTTTGAATGTGGGAGCAGAGTATTTCCACGAATGGTACCAGTGGAAGATCCATGAAACAGAAGCCGGATCAGCTGGAGATCTTCTGAGTGACCACCAGGAGACCAGGAAATACCTTAACACCTTTGCCCTGTTTCAGTGGAAACCAAACACACGGGTGATCATACATGGAGGATTAAATCTGAACATCCTGCATTACTCCCTGGAAACCGTGTACATGTCCGATTCTACTGACCAAACTGGCAGTTATGGCTATAAACCGGTCCTCTCTCCCAGGATCGGGATCAGTTATAAGCATCATAAACGGCACCATTTGTATGCGTCAGCAGGACACGGATTCTCCGCACCTTCGCTGGAAGAGACACTGTTGCCAGAAGGTGACATCAACACCGAGCTAAAACCTGAGTCAGGCTGGAACCTGGAGGTGGGAAACCGGGGAAGAACTCTGCAGGGCCGATTTCGCTATGATGTTACGCTCTATGCCATATTCCTCAAAGATCTTTTGGTTACCGAACGGATCACTGAGGATATATTCACAGGTGCCAATGCAGGGAAAGCGCTCAATACGGGACTGGAACTCTGGGTTCAATGGTCTCTCCGGTCCAGCCGTGAACCACAGCCATTTAATGTTCATGCCGCTTTGGGATACAACCTGGCAAACCATCGATTTCTGGAGTTCATAGATGACGGTGAGGATTTCAGTAAGAATGTCCTTCCCGGAATTCCTTCTCAAAAGCTGAATTCGATCCTGACCGGTGAGGTAGGAACTCTGGATATTAAAACATCCTATAGCTATACTGGCGGGCAATGGATAGATGACGGGAATACTCAAAGATCTGATGGATATCACTTGCTAAATCTCCAGGTAAGCTGGGACCATGCATTTTCTTCCTTACCTATTTCATTTGAGATTCACGGAGGCATACGAAACCTCCTGAACTCCCGCCATGCATCCATGATCCTGATCAATGCCCCTTCATTCGGAGGAAGGGCACCACGTTATTATTATCCCGGTTTACCGAGGCGTTTTTACCTGGGAACCACGGTTACGTTCAAATAACAAAATTTGAATGGTTCATCCTTCAGGTTTTAATATCTTGGTACCATGGGAACAGATTATCACTCCATAATGATCACTCCGGAACAAGCGGCAGAGATTGCCTGGGAGTGGTATGGATTGAAAGGAGAGATATCTAAGCTTCCTGGTGAGCTGGATTTCAATTTTCGTATCAACACTCCATCGGAAAGCTATCTCCTTAAAGTGAGTCGGCCGGAGGTGAATGAGGAAGGGATGCTCTTTCAACATGCGATACTGGACCATCTTGCAGCCAGCAACCTGGCAAATCAAACTCCAGCGGTAATCCCGGATCGGGAAGGCCATTCCATTCGTGAATTCAGGGATGATTTGGGCCAGTCCCGGAAAGTCCGGTTGCTTTCGTGGATGGAAGGACGACTGTGGTCGGAGGTGAATCCCATTAGTGACCCTTTGTTGTTCAGTCTGGGAAGTGCGGTAGGCCGGCTCACCCGTGCACTGGAGGATTTTGACCATCCCCGGGCTCATCGTCATTTTGAATGGGATCTGGCCCAGGCTGAGTGGACCTCTGATTACCTGCATCTGTTCAGCGAAGAGCAGCAATCACTTATCGCATCGTTTCAGGATCAATACTACTCATTCCGGGATAGCTATGCTCAATTGAGAAAGGGAGTGGTTCACAATGATGCCAATGATAACAATATTATAGCCTCCAACGATCTGATTGAACCCAAGGTGACTGCCATCATCGATTACGGGGATGCCATACATACCCAGATCATCAATGACCTGGCCATTGCGATTGCCTACGCCGTTATGGGAAAGCCCGATCCTTTAAGCGCTGCACTTCCAGTGGTCAGGGGATACCACAGCCAGTTCCCTCTGCAGGAGAAAGAGCTGGATTTCCTCTATGCCCTGGTGGCTATGCGTCTGGTGATCAGTGTGACTAAATCGGCTCTTAACAAACAGAGAGAACCCGATAATACCTACCTGCTTGTCAGCGAAGAGCCGGCATGGGATCTGCTGAAAAGATGGAAGGGGGTCAGAGAAGAGCATGCACTCTTCAGTTTCAGAAACGCATGCGGGTATACCCCTCACCCCAACCAGTCCGTGTTTCAAAAGTGGGCGGAATATAATACGGTCTCCTTTGGCACTCTGTTCCCCACACTGCATAAGACTGAGATACAACACCTCGACCTGAGTCTGATCAGCCCCTGGGTGGGACATGAATCGGAGCTGGATGACCTGGAGTATTTTGAATATAAACTCAAGAGGCTTCAGGACCAGGTTCCTGACAGGATTATCGCCGGAGGCTATCTGGAACCGCGTAACGTATACACCTCACCTGCCTATGATAAACCGGGAAACAGTGGCACTGAAAGCAGGACCATCCATCTGGGCATTGATCTGTGGGTGCCAGCCGGGTCACCCGTTCACACGCTTTATGACGGTGAAGTGGTGGTGGCGGTCAATGATGCCGGGGATAAGGAGTATGGCGGGCTTATCATACTCAAACACCAGGCAGACCAGTTCGTTTTCTACACTCTTCATGGCCATCTCTCTCCGGAAAGTCTGACATCTATTTCAGTGGGACAGACCCTTAAGAAAGGGGATTGCCTGGGTTATGTCGGTAACTACCCTGAAAATGGTAATTGGGTCCCTCATCTCCATTTTCAGATCATGTTATCCACCCTGAGGTATGAAGATGATTTTCCGGGTGTCGCCTACTTCAGGGAGATTGAGGTGATGAAGAGCATTTGTCCCGATCCCAACCTGTTATTCAAGAGTGCCGGTCTCCAGTCGCAACCTGCAGAAGATGTTACTGAAACGATTGAGTTCAGAGAAAAACACCTGGGAAAAAGCCTTAGCCTCTCCTATACAGAGCCTTTGAAAATAGTCAGAGGCTCAGGGGTATATCTGATCGATCACACAGGAAGAAAATACCTGGACACTGTGAATAACGTGGCCCATGTGGGACATGAACATCCCCGGGTGGTTAAAGCCGGTCAGCAACAGATGGCCATTCTCAATACCAATACACGCTATCTGCATGAACACATCAACAAGTTTGCAGAAGAGCTGCTCAACACCTTCCCTCAAGAGTTGTCGGTGGTTCATGTGGTCAATTCCGGAAGTGAAGCCAATGAACTGGCCTTAAGAATGGCTAAGAGCTATACGGGTATGAAGGATATGATTGCGGTGGAGGTGGGATATCATGGCAATAGCGGGGCCTGCGTGGATATTAGCTCCTATAAGTTCGATGGGAAAGGGGGAAAAGGGGCACCGGAACATACACACATTGTTCCGTTACCCGATCGTTACAGAGGTATTTATCAGGGTGAGGATACCGGGAAATCCTATGCTGCACACATTCAGGAACAGGTTGATCATATTCACTCCATCGGTCGCGGTATAGCAGGATTTATATGCGAAAGCATTATCAGCTGCGGGGGACAGATTGAGCTCCCCTCTGGCTACCTGAAATTGGCCTATGAATCGGTGCGGAAAGGGGGTGGAATCTGCATCGCTGATGAAGTGCAGGTGGGTTGCGGGCGTGTGGGGAGTACATTCTGGGGATTTAAGTTGCATGATGTGGTTAAGGACATAGTGACCATGGGCAAGCCCATCGGCAACGGTCATCCTTTAGCAGCCGTCGTTTGTACACAAGAAGTAGCTGAAGCCTTTGCCAGTGGAATGGAATACTTCAATACTTTTGGAGGCAATCCGGTCTCCAGTACCATTGGTTTGGAGGTGTTGCGGACCATAAATGAGGAAAAACTGCAGGAGCACGCCCTGGAGACAGGTAATTACCTGAAATCAGCCTTACAAAAACTGAAGAAGGAGTTCATAGTGATTGGAGATATCAGGGGACAAGGATTGTTTCTGGGAATGGAATTGGCTGATCCGAATAAAAAACCACTAACTGAGAAAGCGGCCTACCTGGTACACAGGATGAAAGAGATGGGTGTTTTAATGAGTATGGACGGGAAAGAGGAAAACGTACTTAAGATCAAACCTCCATTGGTCTTTTCAATGGAGAACGCAAATGAACTTATCTCCCTGTTAAGAAAGGTCCTTCTCGAGGACTTTATGAGACTGGACTAACCTGGCCTTCTGAATATAGGGTACAATCACCTCATTCATCTTATCGCTGGTACCATCATAGGTAACTGTCACAATAGGCACTCCGGTCAGCTCTCTGATCTTTCGGGTCATCGCTTCCGTAACAAGGGCCGGACAGCAGTACGATGGATTGGTCTGCACAAACAAAGATACCTCCGGAAAATTCTCCATGATATAGAAAATCTTCAGGATATTGTCATAGGACTCTCCCGAATGAAGCAAATCGATATTAAACTTGCGGAGGTTTTTTTCCAGCTTCTTTGGCTTGACTACGGGTGCAGGTCCCAGGTACTTACTGAATGGTTTGTAGTATCTGTCTTCCATGAACTTGACCACTTTCAGCAGGATCCTGTTCCTTCTGGTCTCCATGTGCTCACCACGTTGAGTGGCTCGTCGGAACAGATTCTCTATAACAATCTTCGTATAGTCATGATAGGGAGTTGCCAGCACTTCTCCACCTGCTTCTTCAATGGCCCTGACCAGATCCTGATTCATCACATCATTATCCCTTACATAGAGATCGCCAAATATGGCCACAATAGGTTTCCGGGTAGTTTTGTCGTATTCGATCTGATCAACGAGAGCGAGTCCCTCCCGGATAGCCTGGTCGAAGGATTGCCCTCCCGACAGGGCATTGACCAGGATCTTTTGCACCTCTACAAATACCTCATTGGTCTTTCCGGGAACCAACTCATAGGGCCTGATGCGACAGGCAATTTTTCGGAATAGTCCTCCCAGCATATAGGCAAAATAGGCGTAATAGGTAACGCCTATGGAAATCTCACTGTGAGAGATTTCTCCCGAATAGACTGAGGCTTGCTCAAAGCCTTTGCCATAGTCTTCAAGGATGCGCTTAATGTAGTAGGGATATTGCCTCAGGTTGCACGATCCTTTACCTTCCATCGTCCAGAGAAGAGCCTGAGAAGGATTGATTTCATGCTTCTCTATATAATCAATATAGTTCTGAGCAATGATATTGATGGGCAGGCACTGACCCGTATTATGCACCATGCTCTTCCTGATACCCAGTTCACTTGATTCAAGTAGCCTGGCATCAATACCTGCTCTTCTCAGGTTCGCAACGATCAGGGGACTCACAAACACATCCCAGTTGGGCATCATCAGTACTTTGCCATTGAATTTGACTTCCACACTCGGCAGTATCGAACCCAGATCAGGTTGCGGACTTTCGGTCAGTTGGCTCGCATGGTTCCTGAATGACCGTAAAGCAGCCTCTATCCTGGTCTCATATCCCACATTGGAATCGTGTTCATCGATCTGAATGATCAAATAGGGTTTCGCATGCAATTCCATCAAATGCTTGAAGTATTCGATGATGAATGAGTCAGGCGCACATTTAAAAGCAGTGATCAAAACAGGATAGAGGTTTTCGGTGCGACATATCATCTCTGCTGCCCTGAGTATATTGGAAGCAAAGTGCCAGGGTACTTTCTTCAACAGCTTATTGAGGGCTTCATCCTGCCGGTTATCCGTGGGCAACATATCCTGGTACCAGGCCTGTATCCCCATCCTGGTGAATATATCCGGAATTCCTTTATTCAGGGTATCAGATAAGACCACATAGGGCCTGCCCAATAAGACCACAGATAGATCATTCACCTTTGATGTGGTGGACGTATACAAATCCTTCAGTTCTTGCTTCAACTGTTGAGCCATGGTATCAGCTTTTTTCAGCGCCTTTGACACTTCCGGGGAGGATATGGAGACGAGCCCAATCTCTCTCAGACTACTCAGCAGCTGTTTTCCATTGTGGTCCATGCTCTTATTGAAATTGAGCATGGGGCTGATGAGTTTGCCGCGAACATGATCACCCTCCAGGTAGGCCAGAGATCCGCTATACTGTGTATAATAACAGAAATTCTGTTCGCGATTTCCCGATTTATTCCTGGCCTCCAGATAGATGGGCATAAATATATAGTCGCATTTTCTGGCCAGATGGGCCACGTGACCATACATGGAATCAATGGGCGCACAGAATTCCGCTCCCGCTATTTTCTTTCCCGCTTTCAGTGAGTCCTTAAATCCCTCACTGGTATAAATCGAAACACCCAACTCCTGAAAAAAAGCCGTCCAGAACGGCATATCCTCCACAAGATGTAATGTGGCGGGCAAACCAATGACAGTATCGCTACCACTTTCATTTGCCTTTCCATGAATAAGGGTCTTTCTTAATTTCCGTCGCTCTTTCAATAGTTCAAATCCGGCTGTCTCCTCTCTTACAAACTTCTTCGTATCGTAATCCCTCCCGCAAAGAAATCCATAAGCCTGTTTCTCTCCATTGATAGTAGCCAGACTAATAGTACACCGGTTAAGGCACAGTTCACATATTTCATTCTGTACCGGAATACTTTTCTTATAGAGATCCAGGCCTCTGAATTGTGTAGTGCCGCTAAACTCCTCCTTCAATAATAGGGCTGTTCCCAGTGCCCCCGTAAGGTGACACAGTGAGGAGACATAGAGCGGTCTATTCAATCGCTGTTCAAATGCAGCCACTAAAGCCCTGTTCTTAGCGGTAGCCCCCTGGAAGCAGATGTGATCCCCAATATGAGATTCACTAGCTACTTTCTTAAGGTAGTTTTCCCGCACTGAGTGGATAACGGTAGCCAGTACTTCCTCTACAGAGTATCCCCGGCTTAATAGCTGATTGATATCCCGCTCCATAAAGACGGTACATCGGTCACTGGCCAGCGGAGCTTCCTGGTCCAGCGCTCTTAACTCATATTCCTCCAGACCGACTCCCAATCTACCGGCCAACTCCTCGATAAAACTTCCTGTTCCCGCAGCACAAACAGTATTCATATGGGAGAATGTAACCATTCCATCCTTCATCTGAGTAAACTTGGCATCCTGCCCCCCTATCTCAATGATGGTATCGGTGAGTGGATTCAACTCATAGGCAGCCTTTGCATGGGCCGTTATTTCATCCACATCCTGGTCGGCCCTGATAATACTCCTGATAAACTTCCGTCCTGAACCTGTAGTGCCACAAGCAGCGATCTTAAAGGGAATGGAATTTTTTGAAGCCAAAAGGTCTATAGCTTCAAAAAGTGCCTGAACCGCTTTCAGAGGCTGTCCGGATGTATAGGTATAGAACCCGGCAAAAGCCTCTCCCTCCTTATTGAGAAGAACCGCTTTAGTACTTGTTGAACCAATATCAATTCCCAGGTAAAAATCTGACAGATCCGGATAACTAACTTCATAATGGTCCACCTGCACTCCAACTGTGTGATCGGTTCTGACCGGATCGTACATGTAGTGATCCTTCACTACCACATCCTCAGAGACATCCTCAGGTGCCTGAAGAGGTTTGAAGAAATAGTCTAGTTCTCCCTTCTCCACCAGAATATTAGTAAGATTTATGGACTGCTTCTCCTTAGATGTTTCCATCTGTTTGAGCAACAAACTAGCTGCACCAATGACAGGAAGGTGGTGTGAATGGGGATGGACCTGGATCTTATTCCCAATAATACGTTGTAAATGCCTGATCACAGACCGGTTCTTCGAAACTCCTCCTGACATGTAGATGGGGGCTTCCGGAATCGATTTATTAAAGAGCGTATCGGCAATATTATCGGCCAATCCCTTGCAAAGACTGTCACATATCGCCTCCAATCCGTACCCCTTCTGCTGAGCATGAATCAGGTCAGTCTTGGCAAACACTGAGCACCTTGCTGCGATATCGGGTATAGGTGATTGATTCTGAAGGGCCATGTCCGACAGGTGAGAAGTGTCATTAAGGTTTAATCTCAAGGCCTGTTGGTCCAGAAAGCTCCCGGTTCCCGCTGCACAGGAAGAACTGTGATTGGTTTGCAGATAGTTCCCCTGTTGATCGAGCTCCAGAAGGAAGAATCGCTCGGCTCCCACATGCAAAACCGACCGGGCATTCAGCCCCAGCCGTGATATACCTTCCATTATGGAGACCTGTTGATCGAAAACGGATACCATTTCCCTGAAATGTGCCTTTCCGGAGGGCGTAGCGATCCCTACTACATTCATCCTGTGATAGCTCTTCAGCAGTGCATACAGAGTACTGCGGATATTGCCATGGTGAAGTGCATACGCCTCCCTCTTCAAATGGCCCTCCATATCCATGCAAACGATGGAGATGGAAACCGAGCCCACATCGATCCCAAGGACATGCTCCCTCCTTCTCTTTGTATCCTTTTGCATAAAAGAGCTTTTTGACGGTAGTATTAAAATTATTGAATAAATAGATCATTTGAAACAATCTGTCCGAAACATTCACCTTGTTTAAAATCATATTAAGTTGGAGGATTAATCGTATTTTTGATATCCTCCGGTCAGGAGCATAGACAGAAATAGGCAAATAGATGATTGATCGCTTAACCAGATACAGCCATTCAGCGCAACACAATTACTCGTTTTCCATTTTAATCCCCACCTGGAATAACCTGGATTATCTGAAGAATTGTATCGAGAGTATCCGGAAGCACTCTTCGCTTAAACACCAAATTATACTCTTTGTTAATGAAGGCACGGATGGCATGCTGGACTGGCTTACCGAACGGCAGACCGATCAAGTGGATTATATTCATTCACCGGAGAATGTGGGAATCTGCCACGGCCTAAATCTGTGCAGACCCATGGTTAAATCAGACTATATCGTCTACATGAATGATGACATGTATGTGCTGCCCGGATGGGATGAGGAGATTCAAACAGCCATTGATAAGTTGAACTCAAAGATGTTTCTGCTATCTGCGACCATGATTGAACCGGAAGAGACAGGTAATAACTGTGTGGTGGTAAAGAACTATGGAACCGATCTGGAATCATTTAAAGAAAGTACCCTGCTGAAGGAATTCCCGGACCTGAAGCGATCCAACTGGCAGGGCAGCACCTGGCCCCCCACGGTACTGCATAAGGATGCATGGGACCTGGTAGGCGGATATAGCACCGAATTTTCTCCGGGGATGTATTCCGATCCTGACCTCTCATTCAAGTTGCTGCTGGCAGGTGTAAGGGAGTTTATGGGAGTTGGATCAAGCCTGGTCTATCATTTTGGTTCTAAATCCACTCAACGGGTTCAGAAAAATCAGGGACGAAAAATGTTTCTGTCCAAATGGGGAATATCCTCCAGAATTTTCCGGAAAGAGTTTCTCAAAATTGGAGTGGAGTATACCGGCCCTTTGCCCGAACCCGATCTTAAGATCCGGAACCGATTGATTTACAGGATCAAAAAGCTAATATCTTCTTAAGATCCTTTTTCTACCAGCATCCGCATTCTGGAGAGTTGCTTTCCGGTTGCATTCACTAAAGAAATGACATAGAAACCAACCGCCACACTATAGCCATTCTCATCTGCTCCATCCCAGTTCTCTTTGTGGCGACCGGCGCTTTTAAAACCAGCCGGTATGATGCGAACTATCCTTCCCTGAGCATCAGTAATACGGATAACCACCTCACTCGCCTCCGGCAAACTGTATTCAATAGTAACATGATCAAAGAAAGGATTAGGGAAGATCCTGGTGGTCATGAAATGAACAGAAGTTGGGTCAGCAGAAACCGTAGAGACCGAATCGACTTTCGTGATCATCACCTGGTCGTCATACTCTTTCCGTTCAAATCCACTATAGGTCGAGTCAACAGCATCGAAGAGAGGCAAAATGTAAACGGGTGTTAATAAAGCTTGCCATACATGGTCCTCAAGGGGCAAAATATTTACCTCAAGGTGACCATAGTGTTTGCCCCCTTCTTTGAATACAGAGCCTTCCCAAACCTCAGGCACGTCGGTATGAACCAGGAATTTCTGGTAGGGATTGTCAGCCCCTGCCTCCGGTTCTCTAAGTCCATCTCCACCGGTACCCACATCATAAAACTGAATGGTGTGTATCAGCTCACCTCCATCTGGTTCTGTTTCTACCCCTGTAATCTCTGACCGCTCCCACATTTCGTCGTGACCTGAAAAGACTGCATCTACTCCATACTTCATAAAAAGGGGAGTAAGGGCTCGAACAGGGACGCCCGATTGGTTGTCAGAGAATTCATCCAATCCCGCCGGAAACCCATGTGGGCCCGAAGAGTAAGGTGCATGGTGCAAAACCACGAAGGTGAAGAGGGCCCTCTCCTGTGCTTCAAGAAGCTTCTCCTCAAGCCAAAGATATTGTTTTGAGCCCACCCCAAAGTCAGGTGCGTTCCCACCCTCAGGATCATTTTCGCCCAGCAGGTAGAAATTGGTATCTTCATCAGAGCCATTGAAGCCATTGTTGCAAACATCCAGCATAATGAATGTGGCCGGCCCATAGGTAGTGCTATAATATCTCCCCTCCTGTTCCGGATTGGGTGACAGGTTGGAAGGGGATTCAAAATAGGTCCGAAACCGGTTGATAGCCCTCTCTGAACCCGGTTGGTTGTAACCATCCATGAAAGCACCTTCAAAATATTCATGATTACCAGGTACAGCCAGCACCGGGATCTGACCTGCCAGGCTCTCTGTTCCGATGGAGTCGGTATTATGGCGCCAGAACTCATCCCAGTCCCGCTGCTCTCCACCATGTTGAGTCAGATCCCCGGCAATTAATACCAGGTCGGGATGTCGTGAACGGATCACCTCCAGGTTATTCCGGTACCCGGTGGTCTGGTCCACCAGATAGGAGCGCGAACTAAGGGATACCGGATCTACCCACGAAGCTAATTTGCCTGTTGACTCCGGCTCGGTTTCCGGATCTGCATACACCACGAAACGCAGGGAGTCATTATCTGCTAGTGAAGTCCAAAAGGAGGCCCTAAAAGTATGGGTTCCCTGCACTACCGAGTATTCATACTCCGTTCGCGGCTCCAGCTCTTCCAATCGAACACGGTGCCTGTAAGGAAATGAAGGTGCCTCACCGCCAAAGTATACAGAATCCTCCCAGTCAGGATAAGCCAAAGTGGTTGCAGCCTCAGGATCACTTTCAACCACCGTCTTGTCATCGGAATCTTTTTTTTCCCAGGATAACTGACCGGGTAATGGCTCTTCTGAAAACCATAGAAGGGTCATAGCGTCCGGTGCAGGATGCTGCAAATAAGGATATACACGAAATCCGTCCTGTGCTTTCAGAAGAACGGCAATGGAAAAGAATAGAATAGATATAGAGAGTCCTCGTACGTAATGGTTCATCCGTTTCGATTTCGTTTCACATTGGATTAAATTTACGGATTCTCGCACTTATTTGGAAAAATTGTGCCGCGATTAACCCCACCAGAGCAAAGAGGGCAAGCAACAGAAATACCGCCTGATGACCAGAAGGACCAGGCGATTGATCCAGTAAATGTCCCATCCAGGGACCCATGAAAATCTCAGGAGTAAATCCGATAAAAGAGACCATTCCCACAGCTGTACCAGTCAATCCCATTGGGATCCGGGCTTCCCTCATCACAGCAAAGTAGAGTGCCCTCACCGCATAGATTCCGGTGGCTGTCAGTGTCAGATTCATCAATAGCAATCCAGTGCCCCGGTTCATTACACCCCATCCGATCAACAGAGCACCCACCATTGTGAGTCCAAAACCCAATGAGATTACTCCTGTCCGGTTGAACTTATCAGCCGTGTATCCAGCCATGATAGCTACCAGTGCCCTGATCCAAAGTGCAGCTGTACCTACACCGGCAGCTCCCACTTCCGTGAAGTCCAGTACTTCCCTGGCATACAATGAAAAGTCATCGGTGATCTTATATCCTGCGTAAGCACAAATAATCATAATGGCCAGCATCCAGAGAGAAGGATTACGTGACAGCTCCAGGACTTCATGCGCTACAATTTTGGGCTTTTTGCTCCATGCCTCGGGTCGATTTACCGGTATAAAAAACCAGATCAGGAATCCGCTGATTGCAGTCAAACCTGATGTGGTGAGTATCACCAGTTGAAAAGGGTGAAACCCATTGCCCGGATCTTCCCGAAAGGGGATATGATTCGAAAACCATGAGAACAACAAAAACGTAAGGGTTCCCAGCAAGGCTGCAACCGCTCCCCTGCCTCCCTCCAGCCATCCAAAAGCCCTTCCCTGGAAATGGATGCCACCCCATTCGCGGGTAGCTCTGATCATGGCTGCCCAGAACAAACAGATGGTCGTAAATCCCCAACCAGCATACAGCACCATCATGGTTCCGGATGCAGGAGTAAAAAACATAATAAACCCTCCCGCTGCAGTCAGCCAAAGCGCCACAGCCATCAGGTTTCTGGCCGAAAAACGATCGGCCAGCGTCCCACCAAACAAGTAAGAGATCATAGCCACAATACCGTATACGGAAAACCACATTCCCAATTCGGTGTTGGATATCTGGAAATAGGCCAGCAGGGTGGGACGAAAAATCCTGGCCATTACAAAAGGGAGGAAGAAAATGGCCTCTCCGGCAATGATCAGGATGACCAAAATAGAAATCTTCCTATTTTCCCGTCTCATTTCCGGCATAACCAAAGGTAGGATTTATTACAGAGAGAATTTATTGCTTATCTTTTCGCGAAATTAAAATGGAGATGAATCCACTGAAAGAACTGACCACTGAGGAGGTGTTAATAGTAAGAGAAAGAGAGGAAATCCAGATCATTGATGTACGCCCTGTAGATGCATACAACGGTTGGAGGATGAAACATGAACGGAGAGGGGGACACATTCCCGGTGCGAGATCACTTCCTGTCAAATGGACTGAATACATGGATTGGATCGAAGTGGTAAGGCATAAACAGATCCTGCCAGAGCATCCCATTATTCTCTACGGGTACAACGAGGAAGATTGCCTGAAAGTAGGCACACTTTTTATCAAAGCAGGTTACAGGGAGGTGTCGGTATATCATGGATTTATTGAGGAGTGGTCGGCCCGGGAAGAGTTACCCCTGGAGAAGTTGGAAAGATACCGACACCTGGTACCCTCAGAATGGGTATACGCAGCAATGAATGGAGGCGTCCTCGAGGAACAGCCAGGTGAAAAAGTAGTCATCTGCCATGCCCATTACCGCAACAGGGAAGCCTATCTGTCGGGTCATTTACCCGGTGCCATCGACATGGATACCCTGACTTTGGAAGCTCCCGAAACCTGGAATCGGCGCTCTCCGAATCAATTAAAAACTGCTCTGGCAAAACATGGAATCACCTCCGAAACCACTGTTATTCTGTATGGTAAATATATGGATCCCGATAATGACGATGAATTTCCGGGAAGTGCTGCCGGACACATAGGAGCCATCCGGTGTGCCTTCATCATGATGTATGCAGGAGTAAAAGATGTGAGGATTCTCAATGGAGGATTTCAGTCGTGGAAAGATGCAGGATATGAAATCAGCACGGATGATGTTCCCAAGTCTTTTGCAGATGATTTTGGGGTGAGCATTCCGGCAAATCCCCAGCTGGCTGTGGATATTCCTGAAGCCAAGGAGATGATCTCTTCAGCAGATGCTGAGTTGGTCTGTGTTCGAAGCTATCCCGAATATATGGGAGAAGTGAGTGGTTACAATTACATTAAACCCAAGGGCCGCATACCGGGAGCTGTTTTCGCCAATTGTGGCAGTGATGCCTATCACATGGAAAATTACCGTAATGTGGACCATACCACACGTGAGTTTAATGAAACCGTTAATAACTGGAAGGTTTCCGGGATCACACCAGATAAACACCTGGCTTTCTATTGCGGTACAGGCTGGAGGGGCAGTGAAGCCTGGCTGAATGGCTGGTTGATGGGTTGGCCGAGGGTTTCCGTATTTGACGGAGGGTGGTTCGAATGGAGCAACGATCCTGATAATCCCTACGAAACTGGAATGTAAATTGAAAAAAAGTATGAAGATGAAAACTACACTTATATCTCTGATTCTTATTACCGTTGTCTTCGCCGGCATGGCGCAGATCTCTTCAGCTGAAGTGGATGCTCTGGTGGAAGATGCCATGGAAAAGTTCACAGTGGCGGGTGTGGCAGTTGGTATAGTAAAGGAGGGTGAGATCATCCATGCCAAAGGGTACGGAGTGAAGTCGGTGGAGACCAGTGAAAAGGTGGATGAACACACCTCATTTGCCATCGCCTCCAATAGTAAAGCATTTACTACTACTGCACTGGCTATACTTGTGGAAGAAGGGAAGTTATCCTGGCAGGACAAGGTTATAGAGCACATTCCGGAATTCAAGATGTATAATGATTATGTGACACAGAATTTTAATATCCAGGACCTGCTGACGCATCGGAGCGGACTGGGTCTTGGGGCCGGCGATCTCCAGAAGTGGCCTTCAGGATCTGATTTTACCATAGCAGATATGCTAAGTAATTTTCAGCATTTTGAGCCTGTTTCCGCATTCCGTACCAAGTATGATTATGACAACATTCTTTACCTGGTGGCAGGTGAAGTGATCAAGCGGGTAAGCGGGATGCCCTGGGAGGAATTCGTAAAACAACGGATCATGGATCCACTGGAGATGGACAATTCCCATACACTTCCCCCGGGTATGTGTGGATCGGATAACCTGGCTTCACCTCACCTGGCTGAAGAGGGTAAACTGAAGATCATTCCCTATTATGAACTGGATCCAAAAAAGATTAACGGAGCGGCTGGTGGAGTACTATCCAATGTGGATGATCTGTGTCGATGGATGCAGGTTCACCTTAACGGAGGTAAATATGGAAGAACCCTGGAAAAGCAGCTCTTCTCCGAGGAGAGTCACCGCGAAATGTGGAAGATCCATACCACCATGAATGTGACACCAGATTCCCGATATAATCCTAATTTTAAAGGGTATGGTTTGGGATGGAGACTGACCGATCTGAATGGTAATTTGAGTGTCTCTCACTCAGGGGATCTGTCTGGCATGCTTTCCAAAACCGTTATGATCCCGGATCTGAATCTGGGAGTTGTGGTGTTGACCAACTCTTACTACGGAGGGGGTGGCCTGTTTAAAGCGGTTTCCCAGACCATTGTAGACAGTTATCTGGGTCTGGATGATTTCGGATGGACCGAAAAATACCTGGAAAGTTATCAAAACCGGGCAGGAGAAGCTCAGGAGGAAGTGGACAGGGTCTGGAAGGTAGTTGAAGCTGCCAGCGATGACCATATTACAGCCGAAGACTATATTGGAGTGTATGAGGACAACTGGTTCGGAAAGATCGAAGTATTTCATAAAGGAGACCAGCTCTGGTTTACCTCCCATCGATCTCCCAAACTGACCGGTCCCATGTATTATTATAAAGCCAATGCTTTCGCCATTAAATGGGAGCACCGGGAAATGGATGCCGATGCCTTTGCCATCTTCAGCCTGGATGAGGAAGGTAAAGCGCAAAGTATTACCATGAAAGGAATTTCACCCGATATCGACTTCAGTTACGATTTTCAGGATCTCTATTTCAGCAGAAAAGTTCGGGAAGAGTAAGTAATATTGTTAATGGGCATCAATATCATGCAGCATTAGAACTGAGTGCTTCAACGTCTTGAGAATCTCGCTCAGGTATTCGTTCACTGCTTTGGTACTGCCTGGCAGTCCGTATACGATCGTTTTACCGATCACACCTGCCACTGACCTGCTGAGCAAAGCACGTGGATTATCGGCGCCATATTTAATCCGTATTAATTCCATGATCCCCGGTAATTCCATCTCCAGGTGCTCTTTAATGATGGATGGAGCAATGTCCCTCGATCCCAGGCCCGTACTACCCGTCGAAATGATAAGGTCATAGCTTGCCTCAACAGAATTCTTCAGCTCATTGGTAAAGATTTCTTTATCGTCTGGTATGATCACTTTTTCAGTTTTGAATATGAATCCATTCTCTGCGAACCATTCTCCCAGTGTATTGACAATGATCTCCCCGCTTCGATCTTTATAAACGCCAGCATGGGCCCTGTCGCTCAGGGTAATAACTTTTAGTTTGAATGTTTTCGGTACATATTCCATCAAATCATTTACATGGAGTCTTCCTCCTGATACAACCCGGCAAAAGATCCCTTCACTTGGCATAACGCAATCGCCAGTCTCCTGCTTTATAGCACAACCCTCATTGTGACATTTCTTGCCGATTTGGGTCACTTCGAGGACAACATCACCTGATACGATGCGATCCAGGGGTTTCGCATGGTAGAGCATAAAGCCTTCCGTAGTAATGTTCTCTGCAAATTCTCCGAACTTTAGCTCGCGATTCAATCTCTCCTCCTGTTTTTTAATACTTTCGGTTCCAAGCAGACTGATCTGCCTGTGCCAGCTTCCGGAATGGGCATCTCCTGCAATGCCGGTGTCTGTTACTTCCACCTGGTTTCCAGGAGTTTTTATTATCCCTTTTTTGTCTGAGATGTTAAGAGAGACTATGGAAAATTTATGACTCATCGGTAATCTCTTTTTTCTCCTTCATCAGAAGTTTTATTTCCTCTATGACCATCTGTTTATCGATCGCTTTACACATATCGTAGATCGTTAGCAGTGCTACGGAAGTACCGGTAAGGGCTTCCATCTCTACTCCCGTTTTACCCTGGCATTGCACAGAGCATTCAGCCCTTATTCCGTTATCAGCGACAGATAGAGTGACCTGTACACTATCCAGTACAAGTGTGTGACAGAGTGGAATTAAAAGGGGAGTTTGTTTGGCAGCCTGAATACCTGCAATCTGTGCCACCGAAAGCACATCTCCTTTCTTTAGTTCATTCTCTTTTACTGCCTGAATGGTCTTTTCCGACATTCTGATAAATCCGGCAGCAACAGCCCTTCTGGAAAGAATATCTTTTGGACCAACATTCACCATAGAGGCTTTTCCTTTGTTGTCAACGTGGGAAAAATCACTCTCAGCGGATTCGCTTCTCTTCATTTTTATCCTCCGATATTGTAGAACTCGTTTTTTGTATTAACCTTTCCCTGTTCAGGTTTATTATTCACCGCATTCATGAAGGCCTCAATGATTCCCAGTTTCCGTACTGAGTATTCGTACTCACTGAAGAGGCAGGGTTTGAAAAATCCATTGGCAGTTAACCTGATCCTGCTGCATATTTGACAATTTCCTCCTTCACCACCTTCCACCTGAGCAAAGGATCCTGAAGCCAGGTTCATTTGGCGGATGAATCTTAATTCCAGGTTCCTCTCATGACAAAACAGATTCAGATTCTGCAACTCTTCTTCGGATGTCTGGTCACTCTTTACACAGTTGATCTTAATGGGCGTAAGCCCTGCAGCCTGAGCCGCCTCAATTCCCCTGAAAACTTGATGTATATCACCACCTCTGGTGAGTTTTTGGTACCTGTGCGGATCGGTTGTATCCAGACTGATATTTACCCGTTTTAATCCATTGGAGGCTAACATGAAAGCATATTTCTCAAGGAGAAGACCATTGGTGGTGAGAGAGATATCTGCTACCCCTGAAATCCCGGAAACCATTCCAATGAGTTTTTCAATTCCATTTCGCACCAGGGGTTCTCCTCCGGTAAAACGAATTTTGCTGATCCCGAATGGCACCAACGTTTCTATTATTGTGGTGATCTCTTCAAATGACAGAATATCATTATGCTCCAATAATCGGATCCCCTCCTGTGGCATACAATACCTGCATCTCAGGTTACACCGGTCGGTAACTGAGATTCGTAAACAGGTTATTTCTCTTTTATATAAATCGTACATAGACCTCTTCTCCACTGTTTACAGTGTCAACATCATTGGGTATTTGTGCAAAACCATCCAGATCTGACAATCCTGCCAGGTGCGCCGATCCGTGGTAATTCAATGGTGTGACATAACCTTCATCGGTGGTTTTAACCGGCAGGAAATAGGTCCGTTCACTCTTTTTCCTTTTAAACGGTTCTGATAGCCGGGCTTTTACTATGCGTGGTTTATAGTCATATCCTGAACTGAGATGTAATAAGGGTCTCACCAGTAATTCGAATTGAAGAAAGCAGGAAACCGGATTTCCGGAGAGCCCAAAGCAGATCTTCTCCTTCTTTGATGCAAAAGAGACCGGCTTCCCTGGTTTGATGGCCAGTTTTTGAAATTTCACAGTGAATTTCTGAGCCTCAAGCACTCCGTTCACAAAATCAAATTCCCCAACTGACGCACCTCCTGTCATGATAACAACATCGCATTTTTTCAAAGCTTCTTCAAGTTTGGATGAAATTTGCCCGAAATCATCCTGAACAATGCCGTAATAGACAGGATGGTGTCCTGTGGATGTAATCTGGCCCATCATTTGCCAGGCATTCGAATTAAGAATGGAAGTCTCTCCTGGAGTTTCTCCTGGTTCTACCAGTTCACTACCGGTGGAAATAATTCCAACATTCATCCTGGAAATAACCTTAATCTGCTGCTTTCCTGCGCTGGCTGCTATGCCCATATTTTGCGGATGAAGTATGCTGCCCTGCTTTAGCATCACAGATCCCGTACGGATGTCTTCACCCCTATAGCAGATATTATTTCCGGTCGATTTCCCTATAAATTCAACCGATCCGTCCTCCAAAATGGATGTGTCCTCCTGTTTTATTACACAATCTGCACCTTCCGGCACTTTCGCCCCGGTCATTATTCTGGTGCAGGTACCCGGTCCAACATTAATCCGGGGGACCGCACCTGCAGGAATGGATTCATTGATGCTTAGCGACTGTCCCAGCTCTTCGCGCCGGCAGGCATACCCATCCATGGCAGCCTTATCAAAAGGAGGCAGATCTCTGTCAGCAACAATATCCTCGGCCAGGATCCTTAAATGGGCCGATCTCAGTGGGATCATCTCCACACCGCTTACCACCCCTTGATGTGATTTGATTATTGCCGTTGCCTCTTCAAGTGAAATCATACATTGGATTGTATTATTCTTCTTAATACTATTGCTTATAGCGTGTACAGTTTAATACATGCAATTAAAAGGACAGCAGTGATCACATATCGCAATACATTCACCGAAAATTTAAAACTGCCCGAAAAAGAACCTGCCAGTCCACCTGCAAATGCAACTGCCACCCACAGGTAAATTTGGGGCGAGACTTCCATTCCGGCCATGATATGCCCGGTTAGTCCGGATAATGAGTTCAGAAATATGAAAGCTGCTGAAATTGCTGCTGTCTCTTTCATGGTCGCCCATCTTGTGAGCAGCAGCAACGGACTCAGGATGATCCCTCCTCCAATGCCGATCATACCAGAAAAGAAACCCACAATTGCACCTGTTAGGAGTGCGACCAATAAGGGTAATTTTCTCTTCTTCAACTCAGTTTTTCCCGGCTGTATCAATATCCGCAGTGTGGCTATGAGCAGGCAAACTCCAAGGATCTTCTTATACAGATCAGGTGAAATCTCCAGTGTGGCACCGAAATAAGCCATAGGAATCGAGGATATTACAAAAGGAAGCAGGATCCTGGGCCTGAAATGGCCTGCCCTGTAATACGCCAGGAAAGCAACAGAAGACACAAAAAGGTTGAGAATCAGTGCCGATGGCTTCATGAAGATCATCTCAATACCAAACAACGCCATCAGTGCAAGGTACCCACTGGCTCCTCCATGACCGACTGATGCATAGAGATAAGCCACAAGCAATAATGATAAAAGAAATATATACTCCATAATACTCCCCTTTCCAATTCATCAGTCGCTGTAATTCAGACCGACTCGGGAGGATAAACAGTTTCCCGTTTATCCCATCGGTTGGAAAATCTTAACGTAAGTCTTAGATCTTCCAGCTCGGGAAAAAATTGAATCTGCAAAATAGGGAAAAGAATAAAAAAAAGATACCCGGGATAACAAAATAGAATTGCTCCAAATAGCAGAAATCCTCTTTAGAGGTTCAGCCCTTAATGCTTATCTGTGATAATAATTCCAGGTTTAAGATCTCTACCCGCTTTTTACTTATCCTGACAATATCATCATCGCTGAACTCCTTGATACAGCGAAATGCACTCTCCTTGGACATTCCTGCCAGGTTGGCCAGATCAGTGATGGAGAAAGTCAGATCGAAGGTTTCCGCCCGGTATATATCATTCGCCAGATAAATGATCGCTTCTGCCACCCTTCCCCTGGTATTCTTTTCGAATGAACTGAGCAGCTTTTTCAGAACCAATAAGTAACTCTGATTGACATCGGTCAGATAGGCTTCATTGAACTTAGAGTTCTTTAGTAGTATATCTTTAAAGACCTCTGAATCAATGGCACAAGCTTGTGATTCTTCAAGTGCAATGATCGAAAAATAATGACGGTTTTTAACAAATAATCCCGGACCCGAAATAAACTCATGTGGTTTAACCAGTTTAACGATCATTTTTGCAGCCGACTCACTATCAACAACGATCTTCGCCAATCCGGCTGTAAATGAAACCACATACTGGGAGGGTGCCCCCTGTTTGATAATAAGTTCACCTGCCTGATAGGATAATGGATATCTTGCACGGTTCAATCGTACCAGTTCATCTTCATTCAGATGTTTGAAGATGGGTGCACGCCGGTCACAATTGACACACCCGGATTCCTGTTTTTCTGATACTTTCTTACGGTCTCTTACTTTCGTGCATTCTAGTCACAACTATCTTCGATAATCAGCATCTAAATATGGTGCTTTTAATCGACATTATCCACTACGTACAGTGTCAAATTACACAAAAGATAATGATTATAAACACTATAAAGGATCAGGTGGCTTCTCAGAGAAACTATATTTTTACTGTTAGCCAAATCACAGGCAGTCCAATTCGGAATATTTGTTACCAACCTTAATGTAATACGACCCACTTATGAAAGTAAAAAGAAGAGATTTTGTCAAATCGATGGCCGTAGTTGGGGCAGGAGTCTACACATTCAACCCAGCCCTGGGTGCGTTTTCAAAAGCCAAGAAGCCCGCTTCGGCTTCCTCTGCAGGTGAATGGTTCCCGTCGACATGCCAGGGATGTACCACATGGTGCCCGTGTGAGATCTTTGTTCAGGACGGAAGAGCAGTTAAGGTACGAGGCAACCAGCATTCAATGTACAACCCCGGTAAGGTGTGCTCGAAAGGGCATATGATCCCGAAATTGCTTTATGATCCTGACAGAGTGAAAGTGCCAATGAAACGCACCAATGCCACCAAAGGCAAGGGGGTTGATCCGCAATTTGTTCCTATAACCTGGGATGAAGCACTTGATACCATCGCCACAAAAATGATGGAGCTTCGGACTGCCGAAGAAACACATAAATTCCTGCTCCTGAGAGGAAGGTACTCTTACAGCCGGGATATCATCTACAGTGCACTGCCGAAAGTATTCGGATCCCCCAACGGGATTTCCCACAGCTCGATCTGTGCTGAAGCCGAAAAGGCCGGGGCTTACTGGACCCAGGGCAACTGGGGATACAGGGACTACGATCTGGCGAATACCAAGTATTTAGTTCTCTGGGGTGTTGATCCCTTCCGTTCGAACAGGCTCGGACCCTCCACAATGGATCACTGGGCCACTATAAGGGAGAATGCCACCGTTGTCACTATTGATCCTGTACTGACTATCTCAGCTTCCAAATCGGATGAATGGCTGGCCATTAAGCCCGGAGAAGATGGGGCCCTGGCCAGCGCTATAGCCCATCATATCCTGGTGAATGGATTGTGGAACAAGACTTTCGTTGGTGACTTTAATGGAACAGGTGTTAGCGCATTCGAGGCCGATACTCCAGTAGATGAGGCAGCTTTTACAGAGGTTGAATCCAACGGCTTGATTAAATGGTGGAATATTGAGCTGAAGGATAAGACTCCTGCTTGGGCAGCAGCTCTTACCGGAATTGCTCAGGACAAGATCGAGCAGATCGCCGAAGGTATGGCTGCTCAGGCTCCATATGTTTCCGTATGGTATGGACCCGGTCCGGTCATGTGCCCCAGGGGAACCTATACCGGAATGGCGATCCATGCGTTGAATGGCTTACTGGGCTCCATTGATAACGAGGGAGGTCCCTTTAAGAAAGTTTCGGCGTTAGCCTCCGGAATCCCATCATATTCTGCCTACCAGGATACCATTGCACAGAATGGGGCCGGTAATCCGAAGATAGACCAGAGGGGTACGCTAACGATGCCATCCATGAAGAAAGCCTCGGGCAAGGGAGTGACGACCAATAATGTGGCCAACGCCATGCTTGCTCAGGATCCTTATGAGATCAAAGTCGCGATAGGATACTGGTGTAACCACCCGTTCTCCTGTACGGAACCTCAGCGGTGGTATGATGCATTGACACAATTACCATTCTTTGTTCACATAACCACCAATGCTTCGGAGATGACTCAATTTGCCGACATTATCCTGCCGGCTTCCTTTGCCAGTACCGAGAAATGGGCCTTTCTGAAGACCGGAGGTAATCTGTATGGAGAAACATCTCTGCAATTGCCTATTACTACCAGCATGTATGATGTGAAAGGCGACGAGAACGAGATCCCGTTCCTGCTAGCCAAAAAACTGTCAGAGAAGGGATTCACCAATCTGTACGACTATTATACAACTGAATTCAAAGATCCGGAAACGGACATGGCTCCAACCACTGAAGCCGAGTTCGCTGAATACTCCACCAAGATATTCACCAAACCAGCGTGGGAAACCCTCACTGGCGGCTGGACCGAATATCTTCAGAAAGGTGTGGTAAGCAAAGGACCTAAGACATTCGGTTCGACCAGGGGAGGTAACTTCAGCACCGAAACAGGCTTTTTTGAATTCTACAGTGAAACCCTGAAGAAGGCCCTGGAAGCACATGCTACCAAGCACACAACAACCGTAGACGATGTGCTGCAGCAATGTAATTATGAAGCGCAGGGTGAAGCTGCTTTTGTTCCTCATTATGAGTCTCCTCTTCGCTGGGGCGAGGAAGCTGAATATCCCTTCGCTTTCATTGACATCAAATCAAGGTTTAACAGGGAAGGAAGGAGTCAGAATCTTCCATGGTACTACATGTTTAAAAAACTCGATCCGGGTGATATGAACTGGAAAGACACCATTAGCATCAATCCGTCCGATGCAGCCACTCTTGGAATTACAGATGGGGATACAGTGAAGGTAACTTCCGTTTCGGGTAGTTTCACAACATCTGCACGACTATGGGAAGGAATTCAGCCCGGAACAGTGGGTAAAACCTTTGGCGGCGGTCATTGGGCCTATGGACGATTTGCAAGTGACTATGCAAACCTGACAGAAACCGGTGGAAACAACAATGAAGTGATGCCGGATGATTACGACAGGTTGTCTGGTTCAACTGCCCGTAATGGTGGTTTTGCCGGCGTGAAGATCGAGAAAGTAGTATAATTAAATTGGTAAAACCTGAAAATTAGATATCATGGCAAAATATGGAA
The DNA here is from genome assembly GCA_964622985.1 of uncultured Bacteroides sp. GTDB lineage: Bacteria > Bacteroidota > Bacteroidia > Bacteroidales. The sequence continues at coordinate 67,444 of CAZURA010000005.1, forward strand.
TGGCTATTGACCTTGATAATTGCATAGGCTGCGGAGCTTGCGCAATGGCCTGTAAAACCGAGAATAACACATCTTTTGAAACGAACAGTAAAAAGTTCAACTGGGCTGACTTTCTTACCTTTACCAAAGGCACCTTTGCTGCTGGAGATGTTACTTTTCAAGTGATGCCGGTACTCTGCAACCACTGCACGGATGCACCCTGTGTGACCGGGTGCCCTGTAACACCCACAGCAATGTACAAGTCAGATACCGGGATCACCCTGCACAATGACGAACGATGTATAGGATGCAAGCTGTGCCAGGAGAACTGTCCCTATAGCGAACAGGATGTGGATAGTGGGGATGCCCAATACTCTGTTATTTCTTACAATCCGGATGGAGTGCCTACTCACGGTTTTTATGCCGATGAAACCAGCCTCATACAGAATGGTACATCGACACCGAAGGAGGTTGCTACCCTGGTAGGTGTTACCCCGCCGGACATGAATGACTATACGCATGCGGATTACAATGCGGTCCGGCCTGCTAATGTAACTGAAAAATGCATCTTTTGTGATCACAGGGTCCTTGTGGGAGAGCAACCCTATTGTGTAGTATCATGTCCATCCGGAGCCCGTATTTTCGGGGACCTGGATGATCCCGGCAGTGATGTAAGTCTTGCGATTGCAAACGGGTATGCCAGGCTCAAGGACAATTCCGGTGAATTTCTGGCCACCGGAGAGGCAGGTACCATCCCGAATGTTTTCTATATTGGAGGAGGTGTGCCCACAGGGATCAAGAGGAAGGAAGTCGAAATACCGGCCGAAGTATTCTCTGTCTTTCCGAACCCGGCTGTTGATCAGGCCACTGTTGAATTCGGCTTAACGAAGCCCGAAGATGTGACCATTGAGGTATACAGCATCACAGGGAAAATGGTGATGTCGGTACTAAAAGATCAGCCACAGGGAGTTGGAAAAAACCGGGTGGATATGAGTGTGACTGATCTCTCTTCAGGCACTTACATCATCCGTTTATCTTACGGAAAGAGTGTATCAACGGCTAACATGGTAGTTACGCGTTAATTCGTTCTCAAATTACCATTGACTAACCCGTTATTTTATGTTAGAAAAGGAGGTTTTTACGAACCTCCTTTTTGTATATTAGCATGCAAAAATGATATGAGCATTCCAGTCAGTTACATCGAATCGGAAAAGTCCAGGTCCATTGTCTACAATGTTTTTTCTGCTCTGTTTTGTCAGCCAGACAAAGAACTTATAAGACATCCCACACTATTTGAGAAGCTGGAAGAGGCTTTTCAATCCATGGATTCAGGTTTAGTGAAAATGATCCGGCAACTCAGAACTGCACCCGGGAAATATTCTGATACAGAATTACTGGTGGAGTATTCAAGGTTGTTTGTCGGCCCTTTTAAAACCCTTGCCCCACCTTACAGTTCAGTTTACCTGGGGAGTAAAGATTCAGTATTCAGTGAGGAAACCATCTGGGTTATGCAATTCTATAAAAAGGCCGGTCTTGATTTCAACAGGGACATTCATGACCTGCCCGATCACATTGCTGTGGAACTTGAGTTCATATATTTCCTGTTGTATAATGAAGTAGTACAGATGCAGGAGAAGGATCCGAAAAGCGCAAAACGATTTCATGATCACCAGGTAGAGTTCATCAGTAAACATTTCAGAAAATGGGTGCCAGAATTCTGTGACACTGTGATAAGGGAGACGAAAAACGATTATTATCAATTACTTGCAGAATGCATGAAGTCATTTACCGAGATGGATATATTGCCTGAATTCCCCCAATAATTATTCTCTTAAGTACTTATGACAGGTATGCTCACAGGGATAATACTTGCCGGAGGCAAAAGCACCAGAATAGGTAAAGATAAGGCGTTCATCACCTTTCAGGGTAAAATGCTGATAGAGCATAGCATTGCATTGATGCAACGTATCTGTGATGAAGTTATTATCAGTGCCAACCATCCCCGTTATGAGACTTTTGGCCTTCCGGTCGTCCCGGATAATTATCCGTCAATCGGTCCCATTGGTGGATTAGAAGCATCCCTGGATTATTCACAAACAGAACATAACCTGGTGATCTCAACCGATACACCGTTTGTCGGACTCAGTGTGTATTATGAAATTTTGAAAGCTCTGAAGGGTGAATTATCAGTTGTTCCTCGCAATGGCAAAAATCCGGAACCACTCACAGCCTACTATTCTAAAAAGCTCCTGCCGGTCATCCGGCAGCAGATCGAAATTCAAAACTATAAAATCCGGGATCTGCTTAAAGAGGCCCGGGTAAAATATGTCGGATTCGCCCAAAGTGATGTATTTAAAAATCTCAATACACGAACTGACCTGGTGAAAGGAGCAACCAGCTCTAAAATGAATCTGTCAAATATGATCCTGATAGCAGGTGATGGCCGTGCGGTTGGCAAAACATATCTTGCCTGTAGAATAATTAATCACTTATCAAGTTTCAATCCGGTAATCGGGATCAAGGTTTCACCTCATTTTCATGAATATGAGGATGAACAATCCATCATCTGTAAAAATGAAAGGTTTGTTATTATTGATGAAAAAGCAGAAACCGCCAAGGATAGTTCTTTAATGCTCCAGTCCGGTGCCAACCGCGTTTTTTTCATTATGGCCGCAGACGAACACCTCCTTGAGGCTATTTCATTGATCAGTGATCAACTTTTGGAGCATCCTATAGTTTGCGAGTCAGGAGGCTTGCGCGAAGTGGTTCAGCCGGGACTCTTTCTGTTTGTACGGAATAGGATGGGACAAATAGAGAAAACGAAACCTTTACGATATGCTCCTGCTATGGTATTCAACCATAAAAAGCATCTTGATTTTGACCCACACTGTATCAGATACGAAGGCAATCAGGTAACATTGAATCTTGCCAGCAAGCTCGGTTGACCTAATCAAGCTCAGTTTCGGAGTAACCTGCCGGGAAAAATGGCAGCACCTTTTGGGCTACCCGTTTTGCGAAATGGCATGAAGGCGTTCACTATCCAGCACCTGGATCTTGCGATCCTCCAGGGTTACGATGCTATCCCTTTCAAACTCCTTCAGGATACGGATCCCACTGTCTTTGGAGAGACTGGTGTAATCGGCCAGGTCCTGTCGGGAAATTTCGCTCCCAATGACATCACTTTGATATACCTCTTCGGTCAAATAGAGCAGTGCATCAGCAACCCTGCCATGCATCTGTTTCTGACTCAATCCTACCATCCGGTCCAGTGCACCATGATAATTGGAAGCACAATGAATTAGCACCTGTTCTGCGAATTTGCCATTCATTGAGAGTACCTTCTTGAAATTATTAGAATCGATAAAACAAACCAGCGTCTCCTGGATAGCCAAAACACTGTACCTGTGTTTTCCATTCACATGGGCACCCGGACCTCCAACCAGCGTCCAGGGTTTGACAAAGTTGAGGATCAGGTTCCGGTCATTGTGACCTTCAATGTACATTTTTGCGAAACCTTCCACAATCGAAACCAGGTGAGTGGCCTGAGTCCCTTGCTTGATAATCACTTCACACTCATGAAACCGAACAGAATATCGGTCTTTGTTGATCAGTCTCAATTCTTCCTCATTAAGCACCTCAAACATAGGAGACTTAATGTTGCATACATCGCAACCCACACATATTTTATCTACATTCATACTTCAGTCTTCAAAATGGAATGCTACGACAAGATAAAAAAAAATAGAAGCATGATCCAGGTCAATCATAATGATGATCTATCTCGATTAAATAATTATTATATGTCGTTTTAAATATTTTCTCCTCCTCTTCGATATAGCCTATATTTAATCACCTCTAATTGGCTAATAATCGCCTGTTACATTTAATTGATTTGAACATGAATAGATCGATACTATTATTAACTGGTTCGCTGATTTTAATCCTTTCAGGGTGTTCAAAATACGAGATACCCGCACCTGAATATCCGGATGGAATACCTACTGATGTAAGCTTTTCTGCAGATATCCAACCCATTTTTGATAAGAATTGCCTGACATGTCACTCAGGTGGACAGTCACCCGACCTGAGTCTGGGATGGTCCTTCGAAGAGCTTATGGATGGAGGGTATGTCGACACGGATGATCCGTTAGCCAGCCCGCTTTACCAGATATTTTCCGGGACCCACGATGGCCGGGCAACGGTAGAAGAGACTCTTTACATCCTTGGATGGATCATTGAAGGTGCCAAGGAAAACTAAAACCAATAAAAAACTTTTAGCTATGAAACCATATATCCGATTAACCACCCTAGCATGCCTTTTTGCATTTTTCTTTACTGGAACACTGCTGGCCCAGGAGGAAGATGAACCTGTTTACCCACCTTTTGAAACGCTCTCTCTGATCGACAACCAGACCACACTCTCTCCTTATAAGGGCTCTCTGGTACTGGAGATCCAGCACCGCTTTTCCCAGATTCAGGAGATTGCTGATCTTTTTGGGATCTATGGAAGTGCCAATACCCGCCTGGGAGCTTCTTACGGGCTTACTGACAAGATCATGATAGGATTTGGGACTACCCGTAACTACATGCTTCAGGATCTGGAGTGGAAATATACCATCCTGTCCCAAACCGAGTCGGGTAAAATACCTGTCTCCCTCTCTTACTTCGGAAATGCCGTACTGGATGCCAGGGATAGCAAATACTTTGGTCCTGAGGAGGATTACCAATTTGTCTACCGTCTCTCCTACCTGAATCAACTGATTGTCTCCAGAAAGATAGGCGAAAAGATCGGATTGCAATTTGCACCTACAGTGGTCTACTATAACGCCGTACCGGAAGGATACAATAATCTGAATGCGTCTCTCTATTTTGGCGGTCGCCTGCAGGTGCTCGGTTTCCACTCAATTATCTTCGAATATGATCAACCTCTGCTCATGCCTGAGGAGGAGATATATCCCAATGTGGCTGCCGGCGTGGAGATAGGAACCGGTACACACTCTTTCAGGGTCTTTGTTTCCAATTATAATACCATAGTAAAAAACAGAGGTGTCGCATTCAACGGGAACAATCCCCTCGAAGGTGATTTTCAGTTTGGATTTAATATATCCATAAGGTTCTGATGATGAGATATCCGACTTTTTTTATTTGCATTCAGATCAATTATAAATTACACTCATAATCAATGCTTTAAGCATTTAATCCATCATTTATTCATACTTTGAAGCTATAAATTGAATCTCCCATATCTATGATCCGCCATTTTCATCCTCTCATCATCCGACACAAAGCAACAGGACTTATTTTAATAGCCCTGTTGGGTGTACTGTTGAACCCTCTGTTAGCCCAGGGGGATGACGATTGCTTGATGTGTCACGAGGATCCCGAACTCACCGCAGAGCGGAATGGCAGAACGGTTTCCATGTATGTGGATACTTCTAAGATATCAGGATCCGTGCACAAAGGAGTAAGTTGTGCCTCATGCCACTCCGATATTGATGTGGATGATCTTCCCCATCCGGAACGCCTTCAACCGGTCAATTGCGGAGCCTGTCATACTGAACCCATGGTCAATAACGTTAGGGGTGTACATGGGCAAGCCCTGTTAATGAATGACCCCAATGCTCCCAGTTGTAAGGAGTGCCATGGCAACCATGACATTCTGCACTATACTGATCCCAAATCACTCACCTACAAGATGAACATTCCCTTCCTTTGCGGAAAATGTCATAAAGAAGGAGAAGTAGTGGCCCGGATCTATGATGTATCTGAGCACAATATCGTAGAAAACTATACACAGGGCATTCATGGAAAGGGACTCTTCGAGGCGGGATTAATAGTCACCGCAACCTGTAATGATTGCCATGGGAATCATCTGGTACTGCCACACACAAGTCCCAACTCCTTAATAGCTGCTAACCGGATTGCGGGAACCTGCATGAAATGTCATACCCGGATCGAAGAATCTCATAAAAAGATCATCAGGGGAGAATTATGGGAAAAGGATCCCTCGGTTATTCCCTCCTGTTCCGACTGTCATCCTCCGCACAAAATAAGTATTCCGGAAATTGAAGCCAGGATCTCAGACAATTCATGCATGAAATGCCATGGTGATGAAGACATTCACAAAGTAGTGGAAGGTGATACCCTATCTATGTTTGTAGATGCAAAAGTGCTTCCCAACTCGGTCCACAAGAACATACAATGTACCAAATGCCATACAGAAGTATCCGACCATCTGAAAAGGCCCTGCTCCACCAATCAATCTGTCGATTGCTCCTCATGTCATTCAGAGTTATTTGACACCTATTTTAACAGTGGGCACGGAAAGGCTCATTATTACGGGGAAGACAATGCCCCCTATTGTACAGATTGCCACAGCACGCACGATACCAAATCAAAATTTGATGACACATCTCCCGTTTACAGAACAGCCATACCGAAACTGTGTGGTGACTGCCACCGGGAAGACGGGATCGCACCCATGCAAGCTGAATTGAAGGAGGTGAATGCATTTGCCGATTACTCTTCCAGCGTACACGGCCTGGGGCTCACAAGTAAAGGACTTTCTGTAAGCGCTGTATGTACCGACTGCCACACTACCCACAATATGCTCAAAGAGAGTGATGAGAACTCCTCCATTCACCCGGCCAACGTACAGGAGACCTGTGGCAATTGTCATAAGGGGATCTATGAAGAGTATATGGAAAGCGACCATGCCTTCACCCTGGATGAGGAAGGTAAAGAGTACCCTACCTGTGTTAAATGTCACAGTGCACATGTTGTTTCTGAAGTCAACCAGGATAAATTCATGATTGAGGTGACCACGCAATGCGGCTCGTGCCATGAAGAGACTGCAGAGACCTACATGGAAACCTATCATGGGAAGGCGTATCAGCTTGGATATTATGAGTCGGCCAGATGCTCCGATTGTCACGGGGCTCATAACATATTAGACGCCGAGAATCCCGAGTCAATGATCTCTGAAGAAAACGTGGTAAATACTTGCGCTGCCTGTCATATCGGTGCCAACAAACGATTCTCCAATTACCTGAGTCATGCTGACCATAAGGATGATCCAAGAATGCATTTTGCCTATGTGTTCATGACGGCTTTACTGCTGGGCGTATTCATTTTCTTTGGCATCCATTTAATTTTGTGGCTACCCAGATCCCTTAAAGAAAGGCTGAAGAAAAGAAAAGAAAAACCCAAAGAAGAAGGTAACCTTTACTTCAGAAGATTCAACAGGGGCCAAAGAATTACTCACCTTTTTGTGATAGTCAGTTTCCTCATACTTGCGCTTACCGGAATGATGCTCAAGTTTGCACACATGGATTGGGCCAAGTTCCTGTCCAAATTTATGGGTGGAGTTGAATCTGCCGGAGCTTTACATCGGTTTGGAGCCATCATCACCTTTGGCTACTTTATTTTCCACGTCTACAACCTGACGAAAATCAAGAGACAGAAAAAACTGTCTGTTGTAAAATTCATATTCGGCAAAGATTCTCTGTGGTTCAATATGCAGGATATCAGAGACTTTTGGGCAACAATAAAGTGGTTCGTGGGGAAAGGCCCCAGACCTGAGTATGGAAGATGGACCTACTGGGAGAAATTCGACTACCTGGCAGTTTTCTGGGGAGTGGCCGTGATTGGTTTCAGTGGATTAATGCTATGGTTTCCGGTATTCTTTACCAAGTTCTTACCGGGCTGGGTGATTAATGTATCACAAATCATTCACAGTGATGAAGCGTTACTGGCTGTGGGCTTCATATTCACGATTCATTTCTTCAATACACATTTCCGTCCGGAGGCTTTCCCCATGGATACCGTGATCTTCACCGGTCATGTTTCACTGGAACACTACAAACATGAGCGTCCCCGTGAATACAAGGAGTTAAAAGAGTCAGGCAAACTGGATCAACATATTTTCGAGAAGGATTATCCAAAAGACTGGATGAGGATAGTGAAGTTCTTTGGATTTCTTTTCCTGGCCATAGGAGTGATCCTGATCGGATTTATCATTTATTCTTTTCTGGCAGGATAAGGGTTAGTCAATAAGGATGAGTTACTGCGGTCATATCATTTGACCGCAGTTGCTTTTTCCAGGAGTATCTCGTAGCTGTAGCCGTAGCCAAAATCTTTGTTCAGAACCAGGACACCTTCCAGCGATACAACTTTCCCTACTTCAAATGATTCTAAAGAAGTAGCTGTCAGATCGAATTTACCTTCATGCTCGGTCCCGTCCTGGAGATGTACCCAGTTTCGCTCCATGATACTGGCATTGAACTTGGTCACCTCCCCTTTTACCCTTATAGTCTTGCCTTCATATGTTTCCGGGTCTGCATAAATAGCAGCTATGGATGTGATCCCCTCTTCTCTGATTATCTCCACATCTTCTTTATCAATGGTTACCATGGCCTCGTAATCCACATCCAGTGATTCATTTGGACTTGCAGGAACACTCCCTGAGAATATGGCTTCAAGAAAGAGTACCTTATCGAAGGTCCTGTCCAGATCCTTGCTGTAGAAATCTTCCATAAGCAATCCTCCCTGATAGGAGTATGTCTCACCCGGGCTGGCATTCATGGAAGGAACCGCTATCCAGTATTCAGAGCCCTTACCTTTTACCAGTAAATAGGTATAACTTGCCACCTGTTCCACTTCCCTCACTTCAACTGTGGTTAAACCGTCCGATGAACTTCTGTTACATCCTAAAACAAGCAACATTAGTCCTGCAATGAATAGATTCTTCACACTCTTGAGTTTTAGATTATAATAAACTTGGAATATAATGCCAAAGAAAAGAAAAATCCCCTGGTTTATAAAACCAGAGGATCTCACTTTGTTAGTTTCAATATCAAATACTATTTGGCCGGGCGCGGATGTGCAATTTCTGCCACCCGTTCTTCGTAATTAAATGGTATATATGTAGGGCTCTCCTCGTTGTGACAGGAGATACACATCTCTTCTGTGGGTTCAATCAATCCATTTTTCATGGCCATTTCCGGTTTCTTCATAATGGCATTGCTTTTGTACCTGCTTCCGGGCCCGTGACATGACTCACAGGATACCCCTTCTTCCATCTTTAAGGTGGCAACAAGGCTTTCTTCAATGTGTCCAACGGTTGAATGACACTTGATACAGGCCGGATCGGTGGCAGGATTTTCAATACCCATCTCCGTAGCAATCTTTTTGGCCTCTTCTCCACTCAGGGTTTCCATGGCCCGGGCGTGGGGACCATCCTTCCACACATTATATTGTGAACCTGTTGTGGGTTTTACATGGCACATTTTACATTTGGAAGCGCCAATGTACTTGAAATTTTGAGCAAGCATAACACCACTGGATAACAAAGCCAGTAATGTGATCAATAAGGTTCTTCTAAGTATCATAGCTAAAGGATTTTTGAATTACGTATAAAAATATCTATTTCGTTACAAATCGAGTTCAATTATCGGGCCAAATTCCTGGTAATCCTATTAATACATAACTAGTTTAAATAAAATTAGAAGAGGGCTTTCTCTCCAGGAGAAAACCCTCTTTTTTGAGGATTTTAGGAAAATCTTAATCGGTTACAAGTTCGTAGTCATGCTTTTCGCCATCTCCCCACTTGGCTTTCGGTACATTGTCATATATCATTCCGTTCACACCGAACTTCAGTGATTTGGCATCGTATCCCAATACTCTCAGGTATGCGGCCATATTAGCACTGGTCTGACCGGTGTAACAGTAGACCACAATGGTCTTGTCCGTTGGAAGGGTTTTCAGATCAGTGGCCAGTGCAATGGATTCTTTCGGGGTATATTGCATGGCTCCTGGGATATGGCCGGGATTGGTATAGTGCTCATTTGACCAGTAGTTCACTATATAATAGTTACCCGGTGTCGCCCAAACATCACCTGATCCAATAGCAGCTGCTCCAAATCCTTCGGCTGCCACAGTAGCTACTCTTGAATCGAGGATCTCCTGTCCTGTGGTTAAACCTGTGGATAATGCAGGCAGCTCTCCTGCTTCACCTTTTGCTGTAACATCAGAGGTGAATTCAGTCAGGTAGGTATTCTTCACATTATTATCCCAACTGCCTGTCGTTGCAGAATTCCAGGAACACATGCCCCATTTCATGGAGTATACCTTGGCATACCCTTTGATCCGTGCAAGGCATGTGGCCCATGCAGCACTTTGACCGGAATAGCATACCACAGCCACCTTCAGGTAGGAGCTCAAATCCACACTCTCCAGATGGGTGATAATGTCACCTGCCGAAATGTTTACCGCACCCGCAATATGACCGGCAGCAAAATCGCTGGCACCACGTATATCAATCACATATACCTCATTGGTGGCTAGCATAGAGTGTACCTCTGTTGATTTGATAATCGCTGGCATTTCCGTATTTACATAGTCTTTGCCCAGCGGAGAGTCTGCAGACTCTAAAAACTCAACGAGTACTTGTGCCTCATTAATTACCTCTTCCTTCTCACAAGAAATCACGAAGAAGGAGATTAGCAGAATGGATAAAATCCAGGTTTTAGTCTTGTTCATAATTAAAATATTTGTTGGTTTAAAATCAAATTATTGGTGTGTATATATCATATTTTACTTGGTCCAGTATGCAGGCAACTTCCCATCCACAGTTATTGGTGTAGTGGCTTCAAGTTCCCAATCCAGCAGATCAGACTGGTATAGGTAGAGATCCTTATTAATCAATGAATCCCCCTCCTTGCGAATGTGACAGCTGGATGAACAGGATCCCCCATCCACCTGGGTTCTCTCGGTCCATCTCAACAGATTGTGGGGCGTAGTATAATTGTATGTAGGGAACGCATTGAAGTTGGTATATTCCTCCACTCCATATTCTTTCCAGTTATCGGGAGCACCCAGGGTTCTCCGCACCAGTGCAAAATCGTAACCTTCTTTGATATCAGGGATAGGATTTACTGCGATCTTAAAGCCAAGGTAGGGGCCGAACCGTGCACCCTCTCCATGTATGTGGCAACTTCCGCAGTTATTATAATCCTGTGAATGGCACACATGGCAATTAAAATCATCAAAATGCATTGTATGGTAGGTATTTGCCTGCTCCAGGCCAGAATGGCAGTCCTCGCACTCAGGGAGTTCGGTGTAGGCATAGCGCTGTTCCACCGGTTGCCCGTCCCCGTGTAGTTCGTGTCCGTCGTGGCAATTCAGGCATGTAAATTGCTTTGATGTCAAGTGAACATCGGGCTTGGTGCCAGGTGCTTCTCCGTAATAAGCATGACCCCCTCTCGACACATGACAGGTGGTACAAACATTACGCATATGGGGTGTTTTGTTAAAATTGTGACCGTTGGAAAGTCCGCCACCACCAACGGCCGGGCGAACCACGTGGCAGTTACCACAGGTTCCATGGCAATGGGAACAGTTATTATTATACCCGGCAATCTGATGGGCAGGAAGCTGGTCGAAGTCACCCGGACCACTTAATCCGCTCCGTATGGTTACTTTCCTTTTTTGACCAGTACCATGATGCAGGCTGGTGGTAAAATTACCGGTGATATCTTCGTGACAACCGGTATTGCCACATTTATCTTCATAAAACAAAGAGGGGTGTCTGATGAAATCACCTGAATGCGCCACATTCTTGTCCCCGGAATCCCCTACTCCGTTATGGCAACCTGTACACCCCACGGCATAGTGTCCCGATGTTTTATACGTATCGTATCCTTCACCCCCCATAAATACCCTGTCATACGGTTCAAAATGGATGGCATCTCCACCGCAACCACCGACAGCTGCAGCTGTATCCGGTGAATACACTTCCTGAAGTCTAGCATAGTCAGTGTGACACCCCTCACAGGAGTTAGCGGTCACTTTCCCGGGACCCCTTCCCGGTATCTCATATTGGGTACAGGCCAGTCCCAGAACGACTATCGCTCCAAACACCAGTAAAAGACCTGATCCAATCTTAAAATCTTTCATAGCCTAATTGGTTTTTTTACGTTTTCAATAACCAAGATAAGAAACCTAACTGCATGTTGAAAACCAGTCATTTCGTGGGGTGCTTACTGATACAAAGATTGCGGTTTTAGTAGAATTGTGAAAGAAAGAACCGCTGTTATATCCACGGGTTTAAACTGATCTGAATGGATCAAACAACTGATCCAGATCAATCTTTTTCATGATTCTTTTATATATTTGAGCAAGGAAAGGATATTTAGCTATGGCAGAGGTTGAAAGGTTAACGAGTTGCACATTAAGCTTCCATCAGTGCAGGTGCTTTGAGAAGCTGACTGCGGAGCAATTTGACTTCCTGGAGGCAAATTCAGTGAAGATCAAATACCGCAAAGGCGAGATGATCTGCAAACAGGGAGGATTTGTGTCCCACGTGATGTATATGGAGAAGGGATTGGCCAAAGTATTCCTGGAGAAGGGATCAAACTCATTGGTTTTACGAATCATACCCGATGGCAACTTCCTGGGGCTGGCTGCCGTATCGGAAGAGCACTCCAACTTCCCTTATTCAGCCATGGCTTATGTGGATTCTGAGATCAGGCAGATCGATGTTAAGGCATTCAGAAAGCTGATGGAGCAAAATACCGATTTTGTTAAAGAGGTTGTCAATATCCTTAGTGCCAACAGTATTCAAATCTATGGCAGGTTTTTCTGCCTCACTTACAAACAGGCATTTGGCCGCCTGGCCGATATATTATTATGCCTCTCTGACCGGATCTTCAAGAAAGCAGAATTTGATCTTCCTCTTTCACGCAAAGAGCTGGGAGAGCTTTCAGGGATGAGCCCTGAAACGGTAATACGGATGCTGAAAGAATTCAACGAGGAAGGATTGATAAGGATGGATGGAAAATCCATTGAAGTGATCGATCACAGCCGTCTCAAACAGATCAGCGAAACAGGATAATCCCTCGATATTTTACTACAGTAAAAATCGAGTAGGAAGATAGGGATTTATTAACAAATCCCTATCTGTCCTCTCACACC
>CAZURA010000006.1:0-74712 GCA_964622985.1 uncultured Bacteroides sp.
GATGGAAAGCACAGTTTTGAAGATGCCATTCAGCCCGTGGAAGAGGCCTATGAGATGTGGCATGACCGCATGGCCATCATGGGGGGTATCGACATAGATTTCCTGAGCAGGAAGAGTCCGGGAGAGATATATGACCGTGCTTTCAAACTACTGGAACAAACCTTTGACCGGGGCGGTTATGCATTGGGATCGGGCAATAGCATTCCTCCCTATATCCCGTTGGAAAACTATCTGGCAATGATCAGGGCAGCTGTTGATTTCAATAGCAGCTGCTAGTGGACTTAGTTCAATGTAGTGACTACGGTATAGCTCCCCGAGCCTGTCCTGCCTACTACCGCTCCTTCCAGCTCTTTAAACTCTATTCCCGTATCTGCTGTACTCTTGCCGTTAATTAGGATATTATCCAATGCCCCCGGAATATGAATACTGGCGCTGGTATTGGCGGGAATGACAACCTCCATGGTCAGCTTATCTCCATCCAATTCCCATCCGGAAACGATCTCACCGTACATGCTGGTATGTGTAGCTTTGGCCGAGGTGAGTCCCCCTCCGGGACGCGGATGGATGATGATGTGCTTATAAGCTGGATTGGAGGGATCGATCCCGATACCTGCCACTACCTGGTACATCCATTTTCCAATGGCCCCATACGCATAGTGATTAAAAGAGTTCATCCCCTTGTCCTGGAAAGTGGAATCGGGTTTCTGTCCATCCCAACGTTCCCAGATGGTGGTAGCTCCCATGGTGACCGGGTAGAGCCAGGAGGGATAATCTTTCCTGTTCAATAACTGATACGCCAGGTCGTTCCTTCCCTGATCTGTCAGAGTGAGGGAGATCAGGGGTGTACCCAGAAATCCGGTGGTAATGTGTTTGAATGCAATCACATCGTTGGCCAGATAAACTGCACTTTTCGCTGCAGTCTCCTCATCAAGCATGTCAAAGGCCAGAGACAGGGTATAGGCAGTCTGGGTATGGGCCACCAGGCGTCCGTTGGGAGTAACAAATTCAGCATTAAAAGCTTGCTTCACCTTTTCCGACAGATCGGAATAATACTTAGCATCCTCTTCCTTTCCCAGCACGGAGGCCGACTTGGAGACCAGTTTTGAAGAATAGGAAAAGTAAGCAGTGGCAATCAGGTCCTTGGTAGTATAGGCACCCATATAATCAGATCGGGTAGAAGCAAAAGCAAGCCAGTCGCCAAAATGAGCATCCCCGTTCCAGATCAGATCGTCTCCGGCTCTCATCTGCATATAACCGATCCACTTTTTCATGCTTTCGTACTGGTTTTCCAGCACCGAAACATCACCATAATCCTGGTAAACCACCCAGGGGATCACTACTCCGGCATCGGCCCAGCCAGTGGCTCCACCCCGGCCCAGTACATTAGGGATTACGTGAGGAATGCTGCCATCCGCATGCTGGTCCGCTTCCAGATCCCTCAGCCATTTTGTATAAAAAGTAGCGGCATTCATATTAAAGCAAGCTGTGGGGGCAAACACCTGGGCATCGCCGGTCCATCCCAGTCTTTCATCCCGTTGAGGACAATCCGTAGGTACATCCAGAAAATTCCCTTTGAGTCCCCATACAATGTTGTGCTGCAACTGATTGATCAAGGGTTCGGAACAGGTAAATGTACCTGCCGGCTCCATATCTGAATGAATGACCTTACCGGTGATCGCATCAGCATCAAGTTTGCCCGGGTAACCGGAGACCATCACGTACCTGAATCCCTGAAATGTGAAATGAGGTTCAAAAGTCTCCTCCCCTCCTCCTTTCAAACGATAGGTATTAGTCTGTTTTGCAGAACGGAGGTTTTCATAATAGATCTTCCCCTCTTTATCCAGCACTTCGGCATGCCTGAGGAGAATCACATCCCCCCTCTTTCCGGCGGCTTTGATCTCGATCCATCCCACCATATTTTGTCCCATATCCACCAGCCAGTCGTCTCCCACCTTCTCTATGGACAGAGGCTTCAGTCTATTTACGATCCTTACAGGAGGACCTTCCGTCGCAATTAACTTCTCCTTTGAAATATCAGTTGTCCGGACCTTTGTCCAGGCTTCATCGTTATACCCGGCTGTACTCCATCCCTCCAATTCCCTGGTAGCATCATAGACCTCCCCGTTGTATATATCCGACTCCAGGATGGGTCCCGTAGTGGCTTTCCAGCTATTATCCGTACCCATCACCTTTATACTGCCGTCGGTGTAGGTAACCACCAACTGGGCGATGGCTGCCAGCTTATCCCCATAGTTGTTTCTGCCATCTACCCAACCCAGGTTTCCACGAAACCATCCGTCACCTAAAATGATACCTATGGCATTTCCTGACCGGTTCAGGTTTTCGGTTACATCATAGGTCTGGTACTGCAACCTGGTCTCATAACTGGTCCACCCGGGAGTGAATTCCTGATTGCCTATCCTGTCCCCGTTGATCTCCACCTGGTATAATCCATGACAACTGATATAGAGCCTGGCCTGACGGATCTCTTTTTTTATCCTGAACTCCCTTCTCAGGTAGGGAGATGGCATGGACCTGGTGGCATCCTCCTCCCAGTCAGGGCTTATCCAGTCTGCTTCCCACGCTTCCCCAAACATGAATCCGGTCTCCCAGAAAGCAGCTTCGCTCCAGTCGCTTTTTTTCCCGTGATTATCCCTGATCCGGACCTGCCAGTAGACCCGTTCGAAGGATTGTATGGGTGGCCCGTCATATTTCACATGAATGCTTTGAGAAGAGGGAACCTCTCCTGTTGCCCACAGCAAATTTCTTCCTCTTTCCAGTTCTTTCAGGCTCCGGGCAACTCTTATTTCATACATCTCCTGCATGGTATTGGACTGATCCGATTGTATGATCCAGCTCAGTTTGGGTTGTGGATTATCCATACCTATGGGATTGGTTTTATAGTCACACTTTAAAGTGGTGACGCTCAGCTCAGCCCTGAGTGTTATGGAACCCGTAATCAGGATACTTATTAGGATCAATTGGCGTAATTTCATTGGGGATTCTTTTATAGATTAGATTTCATTATCTTCCTGGAGCTGGATAACTTGCATCTGCATCATCAATGACCACCACCCAGTCGGGACCTCCCTGTCCCTCTTTAATCAGGGTTTGCCAGTTGGAAAAGGTGAACTCTCCCGAATTGTTGAAAGTTCCTTGCGGAAAAGAATGACCCGTTTGGGGGTTATACCACCACACCTTCAAACGATTACCTGGAATGACGCTGGTATTGATTTGAAAACTCTTGTAATAAGGCATGTAGACTATGATGTATGTGGCATCCTTTTCACCAGGTATACCATCACGGGTAACTCGTATATGATCGGAGGCATAAGAGGGATTCTCTCCTAACAGGATCTCCTGATCTGGGATCCTTGTTAGGAAAGGCCTGGACTCCATCAGATTCCTGAGGTGGATCAGCTGACCGGCGCCAGGACTTTCAAGGGCCTCTACCCAGGGCCTGTTGGGCCAGATCCGGCCCTGTTCTCCTTCTCTTTTGATCTGCCAGATATTGTTGTTTCCATAAGTGTGTCCAAACGCTCCGGCAAAGACGCACCAGTAGGCCTGTTTCCTGATCTCACAGGCATCATGACGGGGATTGGCCGGGTTGAACCAGATACCTATCTCTTCGTAAGAGGGTTCTCCGTTGACCACCGGTTTTTCAGGAGTGAGCCTGTAATCATTGGTGATCCAGTCATATACGTTGAATGACGGAGCCTGGTGCCCGGTCTGGACCATATTGAAGTCCAGCCAGTCCCTGTGATGCAGCCAGGTGGAACTGGTTTGTTGTCCCCTGGGATGATAGGTCATCAAGTGAGCTCCCGATTCCCCTTCTTCCAGACCCTTTGCCATGGCATCCCAGATCTCGATCTGGGGCCCTGCCGGCCAATCTCCCCCCAGCACCCAGACTATATTGGGAACCGCCTTATATCGTTCACCCAGGAATTTACCATAGGAATATGCATTCTCTCTATTAAACACAGCCTGCTGATGCAAGAGGGGATGAGAATCGGGCTGAACATACGAACCCCAGGTAGGGAGCAAAGCCAGTACCAGTCCATACTCCTCCGCTTTACTAATGGCATAGTCAACCAATTCAAAATAGGCCACATTAGGTCGCTCCGGATCAAAATCCATAAAAGGAAGATTCCCCTCCATATTGGGAAAAGTGAGTCCATCGATTTCACTCAGGATGACCGACTGGATCACCGTATATCCTTTGCCAGCCCGGTTGCGTAAGTAATGATCCATCTCCTGCCTGTCAAGCCTGTGCAACATTTCCCATCCCGTATCACCCAGCCAGAAAAAGGGATCTCCCTGGTCAGTGACCAGGAACCTGTTATTGTCAGAAACAGATAAGAACTGTGCAGGCAAAGTTGCATGCAGCAGAAAGGCCGACAAGAACCAAACACAGAGTTGACGGATCATGGTTTGACTTATTGCGATTAAAGTTCCGGACCGTATACGATCACATTGTTCACATCTACCATATACCCTTTCATGGGATTTTTCCATACGATCTTCACCTGATGGGTTCCGTTTTCCAGGTTGTACTTCCAGGCGATCTCATGCCTCCTGTTCCTGAATCCGGTGGGAAGGGTAATCGTCTCATGCAGGTTGCCATCAATGTACACCTCAACTTCCAGATCACTATCCTCAACTCCCGGCTCTCTCTTTGCACCTCCCCTCAATACGAATCCGATACCCTCAAAATCGAAACCATACTCAGTCAATTCTCCACTTAATAGTTTTAGACTGCCCCAAGGAGCTGCAATTCTGGTTATTGGATAATGTCCCTCAAATGCCTTTTCAAATTTGACCGGCGCCGGCTCTTCCACCAAGATCTTCACCGCATCTTCCATCTCCTCGCCCCCATTTCTCTTGATCATATCTATGGCTTGCCTGAGACTCATCTCATATGCATCATTGAGAGATATGGTCGTGTATTTGAAGTCCATATCCTCTACCTTGTCCAATCCCTGTTTCCAGTAATCGGGGATCTTATCATATCCCAGCAGGGAGCCCAGAATCCCACCGGCACTGGCTGGATTACAATCGGAGTCCTGACCACAGCGTGTACTGATATCCAAAGTCTTCCCAAAGTCACCCTCTCCATACAGCATTCCGATCACAATATAAGCTGCATTGATTTTTGCATCGATATTAAAAGGTACAAACACCCCATCGGGACAACCAATATCGGAGGACCATTTTTTCTCGGTCTCAAACCAGTTACGTTTCCAGTCATCCGGGAACTCATGATACCAACCGATCACATCCTGGATACACTGATAAAACTGACTCTCTTCAGGAATAGTTTTAAGTCCCTCTGAAACTATAAATTCCACATCATCTGAAACAAAAGAGAGTGCATACATGGCCGCCACATATACGCCTCCGTACCATCCATCCCCGTAATTCATGATATGTCCCACGCGGTCGCAGATCTTCGAGGAGGAGTTGATCATCCCCGGATTCATCAAGCCTGCAAAATCAGCTTCGATCTGGAAATCGATATCATCTGCATGGGGATTGTTTTCCCAGTATCCGGAAGCAGGAGGATCTATCCCGTTAAGTATATTATACCTGGCCGCCTGATTGGCATGCCACAACATATATTCAGCATGAGCAAAGGCGTGAGCATGTGAGGAGGCCGGTGCATCAACACCCTCCTTTTCGAAAACCTCCACAAAGGTCAGATCCATATAAATATCATCATATAACCCAGGAGCATTGTTGTAATACCACTCCATTTTCGTATCATCCCATTCGATGGGAATATAGTCCTGGATCATGGTTCCATTGTACCTGAACTCGGTGGGACCTCCATAGGTACAACCAATGACCTGACCGGCCCAGCCCCCTTTAATCTTATTTAACAGGTCGGCTTTTGACAATGTGATTTCAGCTGGATAATCGAGTGGGTCACCTTCATTCCCGGTATCATTTGTTGCACATGATACGCAAAGTAATCCTGTGAGCATTAAGAAAAATACCGTACGGTAAACGCATTTGAAATTTAGTATGTTCATCTCATTTGAGTTTTAAGTTGTTCTTCAAGGAAATACCCGGTTTCTTCCCTTCTGGGAATGGAGCTTTGAGCCCCCATTTTTTGCACAGAGAGCGCAGCTGCACTATGTGCTAGCAGAATTGCGTCCTTAAAGTTGCTGCCTTCAGCCAGGGCTACTGCCAGCTGACCATTAAATACATCCCCTGCAGCAGTGGTATCCACTACATCCACATGAAAACCTTCAATGAGCATTTGATTACCAGAGGATTGATCCGATAGAAAAGCGCCCTTTGAGCCCATGGTGATAATTACGGTTTTCACTCCCCGCTCATGCAGCTTGTTGGCCGCCAGGGCAGCATCTTTCTCACCGGTTACAGTTATACCTGTAAGCCTCTCTGCCTCAGTCTCATTGGGTGTGATGATATCCACAGAAGCCAGGATGTGGTCCGGCAACTGAGCGGCGGGTGCCGGATTGAGTATGACAGAGGTATTAAACTCGCTACACAACTCCACTGCCTTTTCAACGGTTTTCAGGGGTGTTTCCAGTTGCACAAGCATGTACTCTGCTTCATGAAAGGCTTCCTCTGCCTCATCCAGATCGGCAGGCAACAGCTCCGAATTTGCACCCGGTGCTACGGTAATGGCATTTTCACCCTTTTCCGAAATGGTAATCATGGCAATTCCGGAAGGGAGGTTTTTACAGATTTTAATATTCTCCGTGTTGATGTTATCGAGTTTGTAGCCTCTAACTGCCTCCCGTCCATATGCATCATCTCCAACGGATGCGATAAATACCACATCCCCTCCGGATCTGGCTGCTGCAACAGCCTGATTGGCACCCTTGCCACCTGGAAAGGTCTGAAATCCACCCCCCAGTAAGGTTTCACCCGGTCGGGGAATTTCTGGTACTTTAATGATCAGGTCCGTATTGGAACTGCCTACAACAACAATCTTTTTCATATCCAAACAAATTACTATCCACTAAATAAGTCGAGCAGCTATGATCAGCCCAAGCCCCACCAGGTAAAACAGAAACATGGTCGCCAGGATCCCTTTAATCCCTTCTGCTTTCCCAAACTCCTTCCAGATGAACACCCCCCACAGGGCAGCGATCAGAGTTGCGCCCTGACCCAACCCATACGATATGGCAAATCCTGCCTGTCCCGAAGCAATGATATTGAAAGTCATCCCCAGGCTCCATATGATCCCTCCAAGGATCCCGATCAAGTGCAGGCGGGAATCTCCCTTCCTGAAATAGTCCAGATAGGTGACTCTTTCGCCAGATACTGGTTTGTACATGAAAAAGGTGTTCCAGATAAAATTGGACAGGAGGAGCCCTACGGCAAAAACAACTGAGGCTGTATAAGGAGTCATTTTTCCGGCTTCGGGCAGTGCAAAGTCAGAGACCATAGAGGCTGCCACAAACCTGTAAAAGAAGCCCATAAGGATCCCTCCTAAGATGGAGATCACAATGCCTTTGGTGGTGGTTGACATCTTACCCGAACTCGATTTCCGGTAGGCAATTGCATCCAAGACAATGGCTATCGCAACTAATACCACACCCAGAAAGAGAATGGCCGGATTGCCCACCGGTGTGGCTATATAATTTACCACTACCCCGATAACAAGAGCCAGACCAATACCTATAGGGAATGCAACAGCCATTCCTGCAATGTTAATGGCTACTACAATGAGTATGTTGGCAATATTAAAGACTGCACCGCCCAGCAAGGCCGATCCGATAGCCTTTCCATCTGCCTGTCCCAGATCGGTCAAAAAACTCCTTCCTTCTTCTCCAACGCTTCCCATGGTGAAAGCAAGGATGAGTGACAGGATAAGAATACCAAGTGAATAGTCCCAGTAGAAAAGTTGAAACGCCCACTTCTTTGAAGCCATTTTCTGGGTATTGGCCCAGGAACCCCAGCAGAGCATCGTGATGACACACATCAGCACTGCCATAAAATACGATTGAATGATTACCATACCTTGATTAGTTAGTTGCTTTTCTTTTTCTGAGCACTTCTATTCCGTGACACGTTTCCAATTATCCGTACAAAATGAACTGGCAGGCAAACCTTCCCTGTTGAAGAGGTTGGGTTCTGCCGTGTTCCTCCATCCATAGCGAACAGCCACAGGTTTTGGAACCTGTGGATTGTTTACTACAACGGTCTCACCCTCGATCACTGCTGCGGCAGGATGATACACCTGATCTGCTCCTGCAATCTCAAAATGTGTGAGGTCTCCTCCCCGGGACTGCAATCCACTACCCGTGTGCTTAAAAAAGACCCTGATCTTTTCCCCTTCAATGACCTGCTTATTGTAAAGGGGTCCTGAATAGACCGTCTCCTGCCCATAATCCTTTGCCATTGCCCAGAGTGCCAGTCTTTTACCTACATCACGTTTATTGACAGGATGTATATCATTCGGATCACCGATATCGAGGGTTACAGCCATGCCTGTATTACTGAGCTTTGAAAGAGTCATGAACTGGGCTTCCCTTAATTCAGCACTCGTGTATTCTCCTCCATATTTATAGGGAGCAAGCTGCACGAAGTAGAAAGGGAATTCACCCTGGCCGAAGGTGCTCCTCCAGTCGGTAATCATGTCCGGAAAGATCTCCCTGTAAAGGAAAGCTTTGGGTACGTTGGCCTCTCCCTGATACCAGATCGCTCCCTTTATGGTCATGTTTCTGAGTGGATAGAGCATTCCATTGTAAAGTACGGTAGGGGTTTTAGGGTTGGCCAATTGAGGCACTTTAGGAAATTCATATGCCTTTCTGAATTTCCATTCTCCAGCCAATGAAACCGGTGGGACATCTGCCTCTCCGGCGGGGTATATCCTGAGTTGCTCAGCCTGGCCGAACAATCCTCCCTGCATGACCTTATTGACGATCCGAATGGCCAGCACACAATCATTTGAAGTGACAATGGGTCCAGGGATTTTGTATATTCTGTCCTTATTCCAGTTATCGACCCTGAGACTGGAACCTATCTTCCTCCCATTCAGGTAGGTGACATCCATCTCATCGATGGGTCCCAGTTCTATGACCAATGGTTTTCCTGTCCATGCTTCGGGGATCTGAAACCTGTAACGCATCCAGGCTACCCCTTCCAGTATACCGATCTCCGGTATAGAGCTCCATTCTGCGGGACAGGACACGGTCATCCACTCCGAATCATCAAATTCTGTCTGCATCCATTTCTCCTGCAATCCTATATTACCCGGATTCAGAAAATCGCTTTGCCTCTTTATCACCATTTGAAGACTATCCATTTTCTTCACAGCCAGGTCCATTTCCGATGCAGTAGCTCCGTATAGCTGCTCCAGATCCCCATGGAAATAATCATAATTTCTGAGCGTCTCCTGGCTGGTCCAGGCCTGGGAGGGTGTTCCTCCCCACGAAGTGTGTATCAATCCTACCGGAATCTTCAATTGCTGATGCAAGTATTTGCCAAAGAAATAACCCACTGCACTGAAATGTCTTGCACTTAAAGGTGTGCTCCTTTGCCAGCTACCTTCCACATCCTCTTTGGGTCTGGAAGCTATCCGCTTATCCACTGTGAACAATCTGAGATCAGGAAAAAGGGAACGTGGGATCTCACTGGTGGCCGACTCAGCCTTGTTTAAGGGCCATTCCATGTTGGACTGACCGGAGCAGATCCAAACCTCACCTAATAAGATATCCTTAAGGATGATGGTGGTTGCTGCTTGTATGGTGATTTCGTAAGGTCCTCCGGCCCTGCCCGTCTGCACCTTCACCAGCCACTCCCCTTGCTGATTTGTTGTGGTGGTATACGACTGTTCATTCCAACTGGTGATCACTTCAACAGGATCGCCGGGAGCAGCCCAGCCCCACACATTCACCGTGGTATTCTGTTGCAATACCATATGATCTCCCAGAATGGACGGCAGTCTCAGCTCTGATCCGGAAACCACACTCACCACAAGAAAAATCAGAATAGCCCCGGATAGATACTTGTTTCTCATATTCTTTATCATAATCATTGTTCTATTCGCACTGACTACATAGGTACCAGGTACCAGGCACTGAGAACTACTCATGTTTCCATTTCAATATCCAGGGATCATGAGTTCGTTCCTGGAACGCATACAATCTTTGCTTCAAATCTTCCAGCACCTCAGTATACATGGATTCTGAACTCAAATTCCTTGTCTCAAAGGGATCAGACTCCAGATCGTACAGTTCGAACTCAGGCCTGAACGTATAGTCGTCTATGCTCCTTCCTGCATATTTCCCGCTCTCTAATGCGGACTGCCAGGTAGATGATGCCCACAGGTCTGATGCATGAGGGTATGGCAGCTGCCAAGCTATATTCCAAATGAGCTTATATTTTCGGGTAATCACCGCTTTCATGGGATAATACATGGTGATTTCATGAAAGGTGTGGGAAGCATAAGTTTCATCCCAACCCACTTCAACTACCTGTTCAAGCACCGATTTGAAAGATCGGCCCTGAAGCGCTGAAAGGGCTGTATTGTTCCAGTTCCATTGGGGATCATCGACCCGCTCCTTCATGAGCTGATTTGCCTCGGGCAATACACCTGCCAGATCCAGTATGGTGGGAGTCAGATCGGCCCAGTTGATCAGGGCATCACTAACCACTCCCTTGTTTTGACTTCCGGCATTCTTTATCAGGCAGGGCAGGTTCACGCCAGGTTGGTAAATGGTAGTTTTGGCCCCGGCGAAGGCAATACCATTATCGGATATATAGATGATGACACTATTCTCCCAGACTCCAGCATCCTTCAAATGATCGAACAACCTGCCCACTCCATAATCGACCCGGGCCACCGATTGGTAGTATTGCGCCAGCTCTTCTCTGCACTCTGCTGTTTCAGGCAGGTAAGGCGGAACGATCACCTCCCCGGCATTGAAGTGGGTCTCCTCCACTCCTTTATGTCCACCCGGGACATTTCCGAAACTGTCAGGCGCTAAAGGCTCATCACTGACAGGACGGGCACGGTGGGGATCGGAGGTGCAGAAATAGAGAAAGAAAGGGTGATCCTTGTTGCTTTCAATAAAACCGACGCAACTATCGGCCATGGCTACCGGATTTCTCTGGTTGGCATGCATCACCTCCTGGAAACGGAAGACTTTTTCCGGAGCCACATGATATTTCCCGATCCTTCCTGTATGATATCCAGCCAGTTTTTCCAGGTAGACCGGAAGGGAATAGACATGATCAAATGCCGAAAAATGGTGGTAGTGGTGTTGATGCCCAAAATGACCGTTGGCATGGTTATATAACCCAGTGAGGATCACCGAACGACTGGCACTGCAGGATGCTGAAGTGCAGTGGGCTTTGGTAAAACGGATACCCTCCGATGCCAGGTAGTCCAGGTGAGGGGTTTTAACCGCTTCGTTCCCGTAGCAACCCAGATCACCCATTCCATGGTCGTCCGAAACGATCAACACAATGTTGGGTAAACGCTCCCCAGGAGTGATTTCTTTGGAAGGCTTCTCTTCAGAAGGCTTCTCTCCGGCGCATCCGGTGAGTAACCATGCAAATGCCACCCACACAGGCAGCCAGGTGCTGACTATTCCCCTTTTCACTTTCTTATTTTCTTACTCTCTTACTTATTGTATAACTCGATGTACTTCTGATCCAACTCCTCCGAATCCTTATATTGTACCCTCAGCTCAGCCAGTTTTTCTTTGAGTTCCGTGATCACCTCGGTATATTCCGGATTATCATACTCGTTTTGCATCTCCATGGGATCCTTCAGACGGTCGTATAATTCCCATTCATCCACATCGTAATAGAAATGGGCCAGCTTATATTCCCGGGTCACAATCCCATAGTGTCTCTTTACCATATGCACACTGGGATATTCATAATAGTGGTAATAGACCGCATCGCGGTCCCAGCTCTCATCCTCTCCTTTCAGCAATGGCACGAGGCTCTCACCCTGCATATCTTCCGGGGCTTCAATGCCAGCTGCATCCAGGAAAGTCTGAGCGAAATCTAGGTTTTGTACCATCTGGTCATTTGAACTTCCTGCTTCCACCATACCGGGCCAGCGAACAAGCAGGGGTGTCTTAAAAGATTCGTCGTAGATAAACCGTTTATCAAACCAGCCATGCTCCCCCAGGTAGAATCCCTGGTCGGAGGTATAGACCACAATGGTATTCTCAGTGAGCCCCTCCTCATCCAGGTAATCCAGCAGAGATCCTACGCTCTCATCCACTGAGGCGATACTACCCAGATAATCCTGCATATAACGCTGGTACCTCCAGCTCATCAGCTCCTTCTCTGTCATGGTGGGATAGATCTTCTTAAACTCCTCGTTCATGGGCCCGTACACCTCGTTCCAGGCTTCCCTCTGTTCATCTGTAAAACGATCCAGTGCATTTTGCATCGCCCGTTTATCCCAGTTTGAAGCAGGTTCAATGCCCAACTCATCCATCACTTCCGGGTAGAGTTTTGAATCACCTGCCCAGTTCTGGTGTACCAGGATGTTCATTTCGGCTTCCTTTGCAGCCGATCCCCGACCCTGATAATCATCAAACAGTGTAGGCGGTTCAGGAAAGCTCTTCCGGATATACTCCCTGAAGTGCCGCTCTGCAGGCAACCATTCCCTGTGGGGGGCTTTATGCAAGTAGAAGAGCAGAAAGGGTTTCTCCGTATCCCGGCGGTTTTGCATCCAGTCCATGGTCACTTCGGTGATCACATCCGTAGTGTACCCTTCAATCCTCACCCGGCCCTCATTGGTGATGAAATCGGGATTGTAGTAGTGCCCCTGTCCCGGCAGTATCTTAAACTCATCTACACCCTTTGGATTATTTCCGAAATGCAACTTTCCAAACATGGCAGTTTGGTATCCGGCCTGCTGGAACAGTTGAGGGAAAGTGATTTGCGTGGTATCAAAGGGAAAATGGTTGTCGATCTTTCCATGCAAGTGGCAATGCTTCCCGGTCAGGATGGTGGCCCTTGAAGGTGCGCAAATGGAATTGGTTACACAAGCATTGCTGAAGAGCATACCTTCATTGGCAATGCGATCGATGTTAGGTGTCTGCATTAATTGGTCGCTGTAGGCACTGATGGCCTGGTAGGCATGGTCGTCCGACATAATGAAAATGATGTTCGGCGGTGCCTTTTCTTCTGTTCCTCCCGTACATCCTGTTAACAGAAGTACAATGGCTAATAGTGGCAACAATGCTAGCTTTCTCATAATCGTTCGTATATGTTGAATCTATATGTGTTGGATCTCGTTTTGACCCTGTTAATGCTAATATCCTTCAGGAGCCTCCCCTGCTTCTGATCCTTCCACAGCATTGATGATGGCTTCTGTGGCGGTCGCACCGATCCGTGTTACTCCAAGCTCCATCACTTTGAGCGCATCTTCCAGAGTTCGTACTCCACCTGCCGCTTTCACCTCCACCTCCGGGGAAGCATGCTTCCGCATTAAAACCAGGTCATGGTGTGTGGCCCCTTGATAATTATAGGATCCGTCGGTTTGCTTCACATATCCATAACCTGTGGAAGTTTTTACAAACTCCACATGATGCTCACTGCATATTTCGCAGAGTCTGATTTTATAGTGATCCTGTGGCAGAAAATCATTCTCGAAGATCACCTTCAGGGCCACTCCATGCTTTTTAGTAACCTGTACCACTGCACCAATCTCTTCGGAAACATATACCCAATCCTCAGATAGTACCTTCCCGGTGTTGATCACCATATCGATCTCTTCGGCTCCGTCTTCAATGGCCCGCTCCGTTTCAAATACTTTCACATCTACGCAACTGTTCCCATGGGGAAATCCGATAACAGTCCCCACTTTCACATCGGATCCTTTGAGGATCTCTACTGCCATTTTAACCGCATAAGGCTTGATGCAAACGGAAGCGACATGATATTTTTTGGCAAGTTCACATCCCTCTTTGAGCAACCTGTCATGCATGGTGGGATGTAGGAGTGAATGATCAATTAATTTGGCAATGGCTGATTTGCTTATGGAAGCCATGGGGTTCAATATAGGAATGTTTTACGATTATACAGAATTATCTGCATACTGATAGCACTTCATAATAATATCCATGTGCTTTTTTGCCAATTCAAGCGAAATGACCGGGTCGTCCTTTCCCTCCAGTACCCGGATAAAATGGTCGATCAGGGCATAACCATCATGGGGATGCTCTTTCATATCTACCTCGATCTTCTGTTCCCTTGACTTTCCTTCTGCATCCAGATCATAGAGCCACAAGGCCGGATCATCCCAGGTACAATAAGCCAGTTTGATCCCTCCCCTTGTTCCGTAAATCCGGGTTTCGTTAGGGACCTCCACATTGGCATGTGACCCCCTTTCCCAGTAATAGCTGATGTTCCCGGTCAACTTCATATTCACAATAAAATGTTCCTCCACATCATAGATATCTGTACCCGGATCCACCTCATCCAGATCCTTCTTCAATATGACACTTTCAATTTCAGCCAAATCAAACCTGTCTCCCAACACCCCCATATGAAACGAGAGGTCATACACCCCCCAGTCAAAGAGTGGACCTCCTCCGGCCATTGCCCGATCGAGAAACCATTTGGCAGCAGGATGGAATTCAATACCCGGCCTTCCCTGGCGGGCCACACTGTTGTGATGAATCCGATAGATCTCTCCAAGAGCTCCCGAATCGATAATTTCTTTCACTTTTCTGAATTTGGGAGAAAGCCTCGCATGCCTTCCGGAACATTCCATGGCGATGACATCCGGATGGTGAGATTTTATGTTCAACATCTCCTCCATATCAGGCATACTGATGGCCAGAGGTTTCTCCACCAGCACGTGCTTCCCTGCTTCAACAGCAGCAATAAACATCTCTTTGCGCAGGTGAGGCGGAGTGGTGATCAACACCGCATCCACAGCGGGATCGTTCAGCATATCCCGGTAATCATGAGTTTTGTGAGTGATATCAAAAGCGGCCCTGACTCTTTCCAGGTTTTCCGGATTTCTTGCAGCAATCCAGGTCACTTTGCTGCCTCCTCTGTTTCGAAGATGCTCCAGGTGCTGCCAGGCAATCATTCCGGTCCCGATTATCCCAAATTGATAGATTTTTTGATTATTCATGCGGATAAATTAAAAGGCATATGTATTATTCCATTGGAGGAATAATTGCTCCATCTCTGCTACTTTCTCAGGTTGGTCACTGGCCAGGTTATCGATCTCAGCAGGATCCTCTGTCACATGATAGAGATCCCAATCCGCATCCCGGCCCCATCTAACCAGCTTCCAGTCACCCGCTCTGATGGCCTGCCCCCTGGACCATTCCCAAAAAAGAGGTTTCTCCCGGTTGGGATGCTCCCCCATGAATGTGGGTAGAAGGCTCACACCCTGCATAGGCACAATTTCCATTCCGTTGAATGTATTGGGATACGATGCTCCGGTAATCTCCACACAGGTAGCCATGATATCGATGAAATGACCCGGGAATCGGCTAAATGTGCCCGGTTTGATCCTACCTGGCCAGTAAGCGATCAGAGGGGTATTAATACCTCCTTCGTAACTGTAATTTTTGTAAAAGCGGAAGGGAGTATTGGATACATTGGCCCAGCTGGGTCCCAGTGAGGACCAGAGGGTCATGCTCCCGATCTCCCCGTAATCGTCTTCAATACGGACCATCTCAGCCGAAGCTCCATTGTCCGATACGAACAGAATCAGGGTATTTTCCATTCTTCCGGTCTCTTCCAGCTTCCGAAGCACCCTTCCTATGTTCTGGTCCAACCGGTCGATCATGGCCGCATATACCTCCATTTTCCTGGCCTCTTCTGATCGCTCTTCTTCAGACAGAGAGTTCCAGTCCCGGTAGGTGGCATCAGATAACCGGTAGGTCTCATTGATCAGTCCCATCTCCAGCTGTCTGGAATACCTCTCCTGCCTTATCACTTCATACCCGCCATCATAGGTCCCCTTATATTTCTTTATGTCCTTCGGCCAGGCCATCAATGGATCATGGGGTGCCGTATAGGCCAGGTAAAGGAAGAGCGGACGATCAGCTTCCTTATACTCTTCCAGCCAGGCCAGTGCAAAGTGGGTGAAATAGTCTGTGGTATAGAAATCTTTTGCCTCCGGCGTATAGGGCGCATACATGACACTGTCGATGCACCAGGCCCTGTTGCGTTTAGATCCGGGGGCACCTTTTCGTGCCGGCACCTCTTCTCCCGGTCGTTGCTCTCCCGGATTAAAATAGTTGCAGGCTCCGTCTTTCAATCCGTAATAATGATCAAATCCCCGGTAGATGGGATTCTCCAAGCCATGATGCTTCCCCGACCACAGTGTGATATAACCTGCTTCTCTCAGCACTTCACCCAGGGTTACCGAGTTCATCAGCGGCTTATTGAAGGAGCGGTCATACCCGCTTTGTTGTGCATAGATCCCCGTGAGCAAACAGGCCCGGGAGGGAAAACATTTGGATGTGTTGTGGAACTGGGTAAACCTCATCCCCTGCTCTGCCAGCCTGTCTATATTAGGGGTTTTCACTTCACTGCCGTAACACCCCACATCGGACCAGCCCAGGTCATCGGCACTGATGAGTATTATATTAGGTAGCTTCTCTCCTGATTTGCAGTATGAAGCGGCAAGGAGTATGATAAAGCCTAGTATGAGACGGTGGGCATGAAGCTTCATTGTTTGATCATTCGGAGTGTATTACATTCACTTTCGCTTGTCAAGCAAATATAATACACGCCTTCCATACCATCACCCAGGTAGAGAGGAATATTATACGATGTTAAGTTCTCTATTCTGAAGATCAATTTTCCTGTAGAATCATACATTGTACAGGAATATGCACCCTTATTCAATGGGAGCTGTACCCAGCAATAATCCTTTGCCGGATTCGGGTAAACAGTGGGTAGGCTTTGATCGGCAGACCTTTCAGAACTTATTCCCGAGGTGCCTATATCCCTGACACACCTGACCGCATTGAATACATATCTCACATCACCCTGGGGACCATGATACTGGGGGTAAGCACTCAAATCCCCCATTTTAGGGTCACTTCTCTGTGCTCCTGCTCCGTGAACATCCCTCAATATACCGTTCATTTTCCCCTGGGCCTCTCCAAAAGCGATATACACCGCTGCGCTGTAGGGATTTGGTCCGTCCTGATGGGTGGTTCCTGTCCAGAAATAGGGATAGTGCCCGGGATTCCCATTGGGATCATCGATCCCGGTAATTGAAAAAAGAGGATCGATGGCCGGAGTTCCAGTAGTTTGAGGTGAGCGGGAATAATCCACTATGCTCTGCAACTCTTTTGCATTGGGAATCCGCCAGTCGTCATAACCTCCCAGTTCCAGGTTCTCAGCATAGGAAAGAGCATCCTCCCAGTTGCGCATGATCCCGTCATCGGCTTGCTGCCACATCAGTCCGGTGGCATGATCGCTTATTGTACCATCCCCATGATCTGAAAAGTCATTGATCCCATAGGCAGGATTCCCCCTGACCATCCTGAAATACATGGTGCTTGCAGTAGTATTGTTGCTGCCTGGCTTATACTTTGGATATCCTTTGATCCTCCCATCCACAAAGTTCACCCCAAAGACGGTAGAATCACCTTGCATGGTTAATCCCACATACTGGGTGGAGGACCAGGTCTGTGCATCAATTTCCCTTTCACCCAGGTCCGCGTCACCCAGAGGCTGGTCAAAATAGCTGGTATCGATAAACATGTCGATGGCGGTGGCACCCATTACCCTGCCGCTGAACAGGATCAGTGAATAGAGTTCCTTAATGGTGGGGACGCGCCAGTCGTCATACCCTCCAAGTGTCATGGTATCTGACTTGATGAATGCATCAGTGTAGCTGATTTTGCTCCCCATATTCTTTTCCCAGGTGAGTCCGGTCACTTGATCAGTAATGGTACCATCGCCCTGATCCAAATAGGATGGCTGATTACCCTTGTATATTGCATCCTGCCCGTAAAACGGATCGCCTTCAATCGGTCTTGAAATGATTTGGGAATGATCAGAAAAATCGGCCACATCCGTATCCACAATGGGATATGGAACCGATTGGGAAAAACAGGGAGCACTCAGAAATAGTAGTGTGATAGACCAATAGCTGGAATTTGACATACATTCTCTTTTTTGGTTGGACCATTCTGTAGGTATAAAGGTTTAACAGAATTTATATTATATTGAGCCAAATCTTTCACCATGGGCATCAAAACCAGACTTCAGCTTTCCACCCTCATGTTCCTGCAGTACTTCATCTGGGGAACGTGGTATGTTACGCTCAACACCTATCTTGGCGAGACCCTGCAGTTCACTGCCACTCAAATAGGTCTCTGCTATGGTACTTTCGCCATCTCGGCTATGATCTCACCCTTTTTCGTGGGGCTGATCGCCGATAAGTTTTTTGCCACTGAAAAAGTACTGGGATTCATGCATATGCTAGGGGCTGTGCTGCTGGTGGTTGCCGCTCAGGCCACTACGTTTCAGCTTTTCTACCCGGCCCTTTTGCTCTATACACTATCGTATACCCCTACCATGGCCCTTTCCAACTCCCTTTCTTTCCATCAGATGGAAGATCCGGGAAAACAGTTTCCGGGCGTCAGGGTACTGGGGACCATCGGTTGGATCGTGGCTAACAATGTAATAGGATGGCTGGGGTACACCCACTCCGTAGGACAATTGTACGTGGGAGCCATTTTCTCCCTTTTGCTGGGATTCTATTCCTTTACCCTGCCCCATGTACCTCCCAAGAAAGAGAAGAAGGCGAGTGCAAAAGAGATCATTGGTCTGGATGCACTCAGCCTGTTTAAATCCAGGGCATTTGCCACCCTGTTCATTGCCTCGGTATTGATCTTCATACCTGTCTCATTCTATTTTGGATTTACCGCATCCTTCCTGTCTGACCTGGAAATAGGTTTTATTCCCAATAAGATGAGCCTGGGACAGGTGTCTGAGATCTTCTTTATGCTCATCCTGCCATTCTTTATTCTGAGATTTGGAGTCAAATGGGTGCTCTTTATCGGGGCAGCAGCCTGGTTTGCCAGGTTCATGCTGTTTGCCAATGCCAATGTGGAAGATGCCATGTGGATGATCTATACCGGCATTATCCTGCACGGTATCTGCTATGACTTCTTTGTGGTAACCGGACAGATCTATGTGGATAAGAAGGCTCCGGATCACCTGAAGAGCTCGGCCCAGGGTCTGATCACCTTTGCCACCTATGGACTGGGCATGTTCATCGGTACCTGGTTTGCCGGCAGGACCATTGACCTCTTAACGGTGGATGGCATGCCTGAATGGACTAGGATATGGTACGTGCCTGCTGCGTTGTCAGCAGTGATCCTGGTCATGTTCATCCTCTTTTTCAAAGAAAGGAAAAAAGCCGGCCAGAAAGCGGCTTAACAGGGATCACTTAATCTTTTGGATGATCTTCCCGGTGGACTTCTCCTTCAGGATCACCTTGACGGTTCCATCGGGGATCTTCTCCTCTTTGATCAGATAATAGGTCTCGTCGTAATCCTTGAGCTGAGGTCCTTTGCTTACCTCATCACTGCCACGCCATATCTCCAGCTCAACCGGTTCCCATTTTTTAGATCGGGCCGACTTGTAACAGGCATCCATAATGGCATTGACCACATAGCCGTCATAGAAAGTCTCCATGGGTTGATTACCTTCATCCATGGCGTTGAACATATCGGTAAACATAAAATCGTACCCCAGGGCATTCACTTCATCCCCTACAGGAAATAGCCAACCGGTGGCCGATTCGGCTTTCTCGGCCACATATTCTCCTTCTCCCACAGCCGTATACATATCGAAGCCTGTGCGCAGAAAGTGGTTCAGGAAAATGGTGCCTTCCACACCCATCACTTCATCCCGGAGATCCATCCCCCCCCGGAAACTCCAGCTCACCTCAAACTGACCAATGGCTCCAGAAGCATATTTCACCAGGGCGATGGCATGGTCTTCCGCCTCAATGGGTTTTACCTGCGTATCGGCCCAACACATCACCTCCACCGGCCTGACCTCCTTCCCGATATAGTTCCTGGCAATCTCAATACAGTGACAGCCCAGGTCAATAATGGCTCCACCTCCGGATAGTTCAGGGTTCCAGAACCAGTCACTATGCGGTCCGGGATGAGTTTCCCGGGCCCTGACCCAGAGGATATCTCCCAAAGCGCCATTCCTTACTGACTCATTGGCTTTCAAGGTCTTAGAGGTATAGCAAAGATCCTCCAGATATCCGTGAAATACGCCATGCTTCTCCACAAGCTCGAGCATCTCCTTAGCCTCTTCCGCGTTGCGTCCCAGAGGCTTGGTAACCAATACTGCTTTCCCTGCCTCAGCGGCCAGCTTCACCGCTTCCAGGTGCTGAAAGTTGGGCAACGCCACAATGACCGTATCGATATCCGGGTGATTGACCGCTTCCTTCATATCGGTGGTATGGATCGGGATCCCATGACGCTCGGCTACTTTTTTAGCACTCGATTCACTGCGGGAGTATACCACATGCACACGGTCGGGTCTACGATGACCATGAAGTGCATGAACATAAAAATCTCCAATAAATCCTCCGCCAAGCATGGCTATCTTTTTGTTTTTCATACGATCAATGTGTTTAGCTTAATAGGTTGTTTTTGTCAGGTATTAAAAATAGAAAAAGTTTGGAGAAAACTGTTTTGCAGTTCCTTTGTTTATATAGTTATTGTGCTTATCACAAAAAAGTACTAAGCATACTACAACCATGAGCCAACTTAAAAACAATCAGATCACTGAATTCGAGGAAAACGGGTTCATCATTGCCAGACAGCTTTTCGACCACGAGGAGATCGATTTGTTAAGATCTACGGCACATGCCGACCGGGAACTGGATAAACATGCCTTCGCCAGGGCCGACGGAGAAGGAGGAAAGGTTCGGTTATCTCTGTGGAACCATCCCGGGGACAACATATATGGAATGTTTGCCCGCTCCAACAGGATGGTGAACAGGACAGAAGAACTGCTGGGTGATGAGGTATACCACTACCACTCCAAGATGATATTGAAAGATCCGAAGATAGGAGGTGCCTGGGCATGGCACCAGGATTACGGTTACTGGTATCAGAACGGCCTGCTCTATCCCGATCTGGTCAGTGTGTTTATTGCGGTGGACAGAGCCACCCGTGAAAACGGATGTCTGCAGGTGATCAAAGGATCTCACCGGATGGGTCGCATCGATCATGTGCTGACAGGCGACCAGGCAGGAGCAGATCTGGAGAGGGTGAACGCATGTCTGGAGCGAATGGAGTTGGTCCATTGTGAAATGGAACCCGGGGATGCGGTCTTCTTTCACTCCAACCTGCTGCACCGTTCCGATCAGAACAAGTCTGAGAATTCTCGCTGGGCCATGGTCTGCTGTTACAACACAAAGAGCAATGATCCTTATAAAGAGTCGCACCATCCCGGTTATACCCCGCTGAAGAAAGTGGATGACAGCATGATCAAGCAAGTGGGATCCAAAAGTTTTGAAGCCGGTGAGCAGGTCTGGCTCGATCCTGAAAATGATGAAAGCGCCTCCAGCCTTGAGAATGGCTGAGCACCCCAAATCCCGTTCCAACTTTTTTTCTAACCTGGTATACTGCATTTTTGCCATTCATCCCTGAATATCCCTATGTTCTTCCATACCATGGGATCATCGATGGTTATATTGTCTATTGGTGACAGGATAAAACCCCTGGGTCCGAGTTTTTTCACTGCCTCCTGAACCGCATTCCGGATCTCCGGTTCGCTGCCTCTTTCCACAGTGATTGCTGCTGAAACGCCACCCCACAGGCAAATCCTGTGTCCGATCCTCTCTTTCAGGGTTTCCATATCCGTGTGTGTCCCCTGTACCGGATCCACGCCGATAAGTACATCCATACCCGATTCCAGGTACGCATCAAGCATCGGAATAAGACCACTACTGCATATGTAGCCAAATTTCGATCCATGCCTATGCGCCAGTTCCGCTTCAGCTTTCAGATGCGGCAGCACAGTTTCCTCAAAGAAGCCGGGGGTGATAAAATCACACCCTTCATACCATGCCCGTCTGATATAGAGATCCACCCCTTCTGAAACCACAACTTCCATACGTGCCTTATTCCACTCGTGAATAACCTGCAACAGTGCTTTCACGAATCCGGGATCTTCCATCATTTTAACCATCAGGTCCTGCATCCCACAGAGCCAGAATGCCATGTCGGGTCCCACGCCCCACCCTGCGGCAAAAAGCATATCATGTTTTTCTATGAAGGCACGAGCCCTTTTATGTTCTCTTCTGAATTCATCGATCTCCAGGTCGTCGGGCGGAAGGAGAAAATATTTCCTGATTAACTCAATCTCCTCTATGGAGGTCACAAGGGGTTTTACCAGCCTTGGAACCTGGTAATCATCAACAAAAGGTATGCGCTCGCCATGGGGCCAGTCACCTCCCAATCTTACAGCTGTGTTAAGGTCCCCTTCAGGGGTATGGTACACCTTATTCAGGATTCTATTCCCCTGTGGCCCGGAAATCCAATGTTCTGTGCTTACTCCGGGGTGAAAGTGTACCGGCAATCCCCGTAAATCCGGATGTCCAGGCCGCTCATTCCTCGAGGCAGACGGGATGAACACCATGGGATCAAACCCCATTTTTAATTCTTCCAGCGATGCAGCGTAACGGTCACCCTTGCACCTCTTCCGAACCACTGAAAAGCTCATGAAACAGCAAGGGATCCGGTCGGTTTGCTCCAGATGTAAGGCTTTGTTCAGGCAGGTACGTGGTGTGGATTGTTCCATAGGAAAATGATGAAAGTGCTTCCAGCCTGGAAGGGTAAACGTTTTCAGATGAGGTCTAAGGCAGGAATAACTGGAAGGATCTCCACATCCTCCATGGCAGAGAGTTTACTGAGCAATTCGTCAAGCGCACCGGAACTGAGAGGCCCCCATCCTTCATCATCCAGTCCGTGTGTGTTATAGACGAACCAGCCCGGGGGACCTTCCAGGAATTTATCGATGGATTCAGTCAGGTGTTTGTCAATGTTACCGGGACCGTGGGTAATACAACCCAGCCTCACCAGGCCCTTATGCGGCAGTGGATTATAAGCTCCTCCTAGGGTTCGAATGATCCGGAACTGAGTCACCAGCCATTGCTCCAGCTCGGGTGTGGAGGCATTATAAGGCAGGTTAAATACCGATTCTCGAGCCTGAAATCCATCCAACTCTTTCTGAAACACATCGATACACTTGTACACCAGTTTTTGAGCTTCCTCCAAAGGCATTTGGGTGAGATTGGCATGTTTGTAACTGTGAGGCATGATCTCATGCCCGCGCCTCTTCAGGTCATTCCACAACTCAAAATCACCCACGGGCCACTTGTGGTATGCATCGGTCTCTCCTACACTTCTCAGGTGAGCCGATGCGATGATGTTAATGCAACTGGCAAGTCCATACTTTTCATAGATCTCGGCCGTTTTTATGCTCGATTTTTCAAATCCGTCATCAAAACTGAGCGTGATGATATGCCGCGTTCCTTCCAAAGGAAGCGTGAACCCACCGGATAAAATACCCAGGCTGCCGGCACCTATCAGCATAATGGATTCCCTTCTGGATATGGGACCTGGTTTCATATTTGCCATAGATTGGTGTGTTAATTCTATGTTTAAAAGGCTAAACGAATGGATTTTCCGACCGACCGGATATACCTGGCAGCCAGCTCATATTCCTCTGCACTTTTCAGATGCTCCATCATCAAAGGTATCTCTTTCAGTTTAGCCAGTTCCCGGAGAAACACAGTATAATCCAGGTTCCCCAATCCAGGTCGCAGTTCATCCATCTGGGGGATGTAATTATCCTCTCTCAGGGTGATATCCTTGGCATGACAGCTTCTGATGTGAGGCCCTAATTGCTTGAACATTTCCTTGATCAGCGCTCCGTTGTTGAAATACTCCCTGGGTGACCTGATCATATTGACCGGGTCCAGATGCACTCCAAAATGTTTCCGGCGTACTGCCTTTAGCAACTGAAGGTATGTTTCAGTGGAATCGGGGAAAGACCAGGGCATGGCTTCCAGGGCAAAATAGGAGCGCCTGGGTTTTACTGCATCAATAATCTTTCGTGTGGTTTCTACTACCTGGTCGAATACTTCTGGTGTAAGGTTATCCTTATGAGGACCCGCCCAGTTCGTCTCATTCTTAGAACCACTGATATTAACACAGCACATAGCCCCGATCTGGTCGGCCAGGTGCAGTCCCAGGATGCATTTCTCAACAGCTGCTTCAGCTTCGCCAGGAATCAGGGAGATGGTATTGCTCCAGGTTCCTACCTCGGCGATCACAATATCATGTTGAGTAGCGGCTTCTTCATATGCTTTGATCAGGTTTATCTCAGCACTGGGTTTGACGGGACAATAAGCAGCCCGGTAGCCTGAACGCCTCAACAGCTCCGCCCATTGGCCCGGTTCATCATATGAGTCAAAGAGAGGGCCTCCTAGTCTTATGGAAGCTCTGTTTCCCGGCCGCCCCATCACCTCCGATGGAGCGAAACTGACGGCAGCAAATCCGATGCCTGCAGTCCGTATGTAGTTCCTTCTGTTCATGATCACAAGCTTTAGGGACAACACCCTAAGTTAAAAATAACTTTCTGGTTTTGGATCCATCCCTTGATTTTCAAAACTATCGTGTACATTTGAGGGAACCAACTTATAACTCTGTCATGCGTAGTTTATATCTCATTGTGCTGGCTCTGGCCATCGGACTGACCTCAGCCTGTACCTCCGAAAAAGAGACGGTTCCGGCTGAATCCTGGAAACAGGTAGTTGAAAATGATCTCCATCTGCTGGGGCACAGGAACTGGATCCTGGTGGTGGACAAAGCCTTTCCAGAGCAATCTTCGGAGGGAATGAAATACATATATGTGGAGCAGGATCTGTTGTCCACCCTAAAGCACGTGTTGGAACAGGTGGAAGGAAGCACACATGTCAGTCCCATTATTTACAGAGATAAAGAGTTGGACTATATTACTGAGGAGCAGGTATCTGGCATAAGTGCATTTCGCAGAGAGAGCAAGTCTATACTCGGAGAGAGAGATGTGAATACACTTTTGCATGACGAAGTGTTTAAGCTGCTGGATGAGAGCTCATCATTGTTTACTACCCTGGTGATCAAGACCAATTGCACTCTTCCCTACACCTCCTTTTTTCTGCAGCTCGATTGTGCCTACTGGAATCCTGGGCAGGAAGTGGTGTTACGGGAACAAATGTCCAAACCACAAACAGAAGAATGATTAATCAAATCACCCCGTATCGTTCCATATTTTCCCTGCTGGTGACAGCAGCAATACTGGTTTCTGGCTGTAAACCCTCTTCAACACTGGAACCCGCAGGGCTTCAGTGCGAAGCAAAAACAGATCCCATAGGAATTGCCACATCCACGCCCCGCTTCAGCTGGCATAACATGGCTCAGGAAAATCAGGTGGAGCAAACTGCCTATCAGGTGTTGGTGGCCTCCTCTCCCGGACTCCTCTCCGAGAAAAAAGCAGATCTATGGAACAGTGGGAAATTATCCGGAGGGGCATCCACCTGGATTCCCTTTGATGGAACTCCCCTTAAATCCCGCTCTGTCGCCTACTGGAAAATCAGGGTGTGGGATCAGGAGGATGTGAAATCGGAATGGAGTAAAACCGCGCACTTTGTTGTGGGGCTCCTTGACAATAAAGAGTGGACTGGAGAATACATTGGAATGGAATCACTCGACGAATCGTGCACCTCCCCCCTGCTGAGAAAAACGTTCATCCTTGAGAAGAATTACGAACAGCTCTTGCTTCATGTGAATTCATTGGGTTACCACGAAGTATATGTGAACAATCAGAAAGTAGGTAATGCTGAGTTCGCGCCTGCCGAGTCACAGTTTGAAAAGCGTTCCTTTTCACTTTCATATGATCTTTCCTCCAACTTGAAAAAAGGGAAGAATGCAGTAGTGCTGTGGCTTGGATATGGATGGTATGATAAAGCTCCTAACAAAGTACACAACGGACCTCTTGTAAAGGCTCAGCTGGAAGGATTGAAGAATGGTCATTGGGACACCTTGCTGAGTACCGGTCAAACCTGGTTGGCTTCGGGGAGCGGGTACACTGTTCTACCACCTACCTATTTCGGGTTTGGAGGAGAGGTGCTGGATGCGAATAAGCTTGTGGATCAGTTTGCCGGTAAGGACCTGGATGATTCCGAGTGGAAGGAGGCTTCCGTGTTTCCGGTCCCTGAGCACCTGATCACCCCCCAGGTAGTGGAACTGAACAAAGCTCATGGCTCAATTGAGGCCATAGCTGTAAAAGAGGAAGAAGACGGGACTTTCATGGTGGATATGGGAAAGAACTTCACCGGAAAGGTGAATATCCGGTTCCCTGCATTGCCTAAGGGACATTCAGTAACCATGCGGTATACCGATCACCTTAAAAAGGAGGAGAATTCGCTCTACAAGAAGCAGATTGACCGATATATTTCAGCCGGGACTGAAGGTATCTTTCAAAATAAATTCAACTACCAGGCCTTCAGGTATATAAAAATTGAGAACCTGCCAGTGAAGATCAAAAAGGAGGATATTTCCGGACAACTGATCCATACCGGATTCCGGGAGGCAGCCTCCTTTTCCTGCTCCGATGAATCCCTGAACCGGTTGCATGATCTCTTTGCATACACACTCAAATGCCTCACATTGGGTGGGAAAATTGTGGATTGTCCCCATCACGAGCGTCTGGGTTACGGGGGTGACGGAAATGCGTGTACCATGACTGCACAAACCCTGTATGACCTCTCTCCCCTCTACACTACCTGGCTCACACACTGGGCCGACTGTCAGCTGCCTGACGGAAGCATGCCCCATACAGCACCTACCTACTGGAGCTCCGGAGGCGGGCCCTACTGGTGCACCTTTATTATTAAGGCAGCATGGGAAACCTATCTCAATTACGGGGATGAAAAGGTGCTGGAAGAAGCCTACATCCATATGCTGAAATGGTTGGAATTTGTGGAGAGTTATTCCCCCGAAACCTTGCTGCAATCCTGGCCAGAGAACCACCAGAGGAACTGGTACCTGGGTGACTGGGCCACACCGGAGGGAATCGATCAAACAGATCCACGCAGTGTAAACCTGGTTTCAAACTGTGCCATTGTTGACAGCTATGATAAGATGGTCAAGATTGCCGGTGTGCTGGGAAAAGCTGAAGATGTGACGCATTTCCGGATGAAACAGAAAAAGCTCGCCAAAGCAGTCCACACCGCATTCTATAATCCGGAAACTGCCACCTATGGTACCGGTGTGCAAATAGACCTGGCCTATCCGCTCCTTGTAGGTGTTGTCCCAGATTCATTGAAAGAGAAGGTGGAACAGAGTCTGATCACTGAAACCATGGTGAAATGGAAGGGGCATTTTGCGACGGGACTGGTTGGATTGCCCATCCTCACCCAGTGGGTTGTAGCCGGGGAGGCCTCGGATATGATGTACCAGATGCTGACCAGGAAGGGTTACCCTGGATTCGGATATATGCTGGAAAATGGGGCAACCACCACCTGGGAGCACTGGGACGGCCATAGAAGCAGGATTCATAATTGCTACCATGGTGTGGGATCCTGGTTTTACCAATCGGTAGGTGGTATTCAGCCTCTGGAAGCCTATCCGGCCTATGAACGATTCCTGGTGGCACCCCGACCCCCGGATGTCGTAACCTGGAGCAAGGTATCCAAAGAGACCCCATTCGGGACCATCCGTGTGGATTGGCAAAAAGAGGGGGATAAGATGGAGATCATGATTACCGTACCGGTTGGAAGCAGGGCCAACCTGAAACTTCCAACGGGAACCGAACAATGTGAGATCGATTCCAGGAAGGTTACTCCTGAAGCGGATGGAAATCTATGGATTGATAATGGCACCTACCACATCTCCTACCCACTGTAGAGAGGGAGTAGAAGTGTACCTGGCAGTTTAGGTGTGGCCCCGTGCTGAGAACAGACAAATGCAGCTACCGTATCAGCTACTTCGACGGGAGGAACTTCTCGGAAGGAGTGTTCATTATACTATTCTGATCTGTTTTTATCCATCCATTCCACTTGTATGAAAGAATCATGGTTTCCCGCCAGGATCTTGCCATACAATTCCGGACGTCTGGCCCTCTTATACCGGTAGCCTCCGGCTAGCTTAAGCTTTTCAGGTGTACAAGTGGCAACCACTACCTCATCTTCCATGGACCGGCATTCGGCCAGGATCTCCCCATAGGGATCCATGATCATGGAATTCCCGTTTTTTAACTGGTCATCATCAGGCCCGATGGGATTAGTAAATATGGCATAAATGCCATTATCATAGGCCCGGGCCGGTAACCAGCGCATCAACCAGGCCCTGCCCTTGGGTCCGTCAAACTCCTTTCGGAGCGATTCAGGATCTTCCTTCCGGTAATCCCAGAGTTTTCTGTCCACCCATCCACGACCAGGCATGGGAGAAGGTGTGCAACCGGTTACATGGGGCATAAAAATAATTTCCGCCCCCAGCAAAGTGGTAGCTCTTACATTTTCAATCACATTGTTGTCGTAACAGATCAGGATCCCGCATTTACAGCCCAGGAGATCAAATACCACATATTCGTTTCCTGGTGACAGATGAGTGGTAATAAAAGGATGGATCTTTCTGAACCTGGCTACCACTCCCTGGCTAGTGACACAAATGTATGTATTAAAAAGCTCATCCCCCTCTTTTTCCACCAGGCCGGCAAGTAGGGCTACCCTGTTTTCACCCGCGATCTGAATCAGCCTCTCAGTACTTGGACCTGAAGGTATCTCCTCAGCCAGCTCGAAGATCTCGGTCCTGCTCAGGTTTCTCAGGTAACTGTATGAGGTAATGCACAATTCATGGAAGCTGACCACCTGGGCTCCTTTCCCGGC
Organism: uncultured Bacteroides sp.; assembly: GCA_964622985.1. Lineage (GTDB taxonomy): Bacteria > Bacteroidota > Bacteroidia > Bacteroidales. The sequence continues at coordinate 28,904 of CAZURA010000006.1, forward strand.
CGCTGCTTTCGTCAATGCTTCAATCCTCGAGAGATTATACTCCTTCTCCCCGTTACGGGTCTGAAACTGCGCTGCTGCAATACGGATCTCTTTCATCAGGTGTCGTTGTATATTACGAACTAAATAGTTTCATGGGATCAAGCTTTAAAAACTCCTGCCATGGAATGCCGGCAGATCCAACTAACAAAGTTTTGTATGGGTCAAATTGGTCATGAAAAGCTGCCATTCCCTTTGCTTTTGTTGAACTGCCACTTTTAACCTCAATACCGATTGCTTTACCCTGGGATTCGATCACGAAATCAATTTCATCGTTGCGGTGGCGCCAGTAATACAATTGGAATCCTTCTTCAAGAGACCTGTTTAAAAGGTGGGCGCCAACAGCAGACTCGATCCATCTGCCCCACAACTCTGGCCGGGATTTTACCATGGAGAATGACAAAGGTTGCTGGACTGTGATCAAAGCTGTATTATGGACCTGGAACTTGGGACTTGATGATCGCTGGCGCAATATTCCAGGCGAAAACTTCTCAATCCCTTTTAACATTCCACTTGTATCGAGGAGATGCAGATAGTGTGCTAGTGTGGTGGTATTTCCTGCATCTGACAGCTGTCCCATGATCTTATTGAAAGAAAGTATCTGACCTGAATAGGAACAGCCTAACTCAAATAACCTTTTCAATAATGCCGGTTTATCTACCCGGCTAAGCATAAGGATATCCTTTGAGATACCTGGTTCAATCAATGAATCCAAAACATAACTCTTCCAACGATCCTCCTGTTCAACCATCCTGGCTGGCCCGGGATAACCTCCGTGCCAGACATACTGATCTGGGGTAAATCCGAAAGCTTCATTAATCTCGTTGTATGTCCAGTGGCCAACATACATAGTTTCGAACCTTCCTGCCAGAGATTCAGTTAATCCTTTTTGCAGTAATAGCCTTGAAGATCCAAGCAATACCACCTTCAATGGAATTCCTTTATGACTATCATCATCCCATTCCTTCTTCACAGTTTCGCTCCAGTTATCGATCTTCTGTATCTCATCAATAATAAGAATCCCTTCTTTCTCAGCTGTTCCGGAAAGCATAATTCTGGCCGCTTCCCATTGTTGCGAAATCCATATCCCCATTGGGGCGATCACAGCATCAGCCGAAGCATAATGGACCGGAATCTGGGTCTGGTTGGAAAATTGTGAAGCAATAGTGGTCTTTCCAACCTGCCGTGGACCATAAACAACCTGGATGAACCTTCGCTTTTCCTTTTCAAGCCTTTCCGTAAGTATCTGTTTATGTGATCTTTCAAACATTTCACTCCAATTTACTCAATATATTGCGTAAATTTACTCAATAAATAAGGAAAAACAAATGTTCTCCCTCTGTTTCTTAAAATCGATTACATTTGCTTCATGATTTCTGAAAAAACCAAAGAGATTCTCGAGAGAGCCCTGAAAAGAGGTGGTCAGGTACTTCTGGAGTACTACGGAAACTCCATTGAAGCAGTTGTAAAGGAGAGTATTAGCTCGGTGGTCACTGAAGCGGATCTGGCATCTGAAAAAGCAATCATCGATGTGCTGGAAGCCGCTCCCGAACGCTATAACATCATTTCTGAAGAATCAGGCTTTACTAATCACCAATCTGATTATACCTGGGTAGTAGACCCTCTTGACGGAACTTCCAATTTTGCCGCCGGTCTACCTTGGTTTGGGGTGATTATCACATTATTCCACCATAAGATACCGGTTCAAGCGGGCATGTATCTGCCTGTAAATAATCAGCTCTATTATGCGGAAACCGGAGGCGGAGCGTGGAAGAATGATCAACCCATACAGTGTACAGGATCCGATGATCTGTCTGAAATCCTCATTGCCTACTCTTTTGATTTCAGCGATGATCCCGGCAAAACCAACAGAGAAATGGAACTCCTGGCCATGCTGTCGAAAAAGATCCGTAACACAAGATCTACCAATTGCCTCATTGATTTTTGTTATACGGTCGACGGACGACTGGGTGTGGCGATCAACCAGACTACGAGAATTTGGGATATTGCCGCACCCTGGTTAATGATCAGGGAAGCCGGGGGAAGGGTAACCGATATTCACGGATCTCAAATTACCTTTGATCTTTCCCCGAACGCCATGAACCAGAACTATACCATCGTTATGGCGGGATCAGGGATCCATGAGCAACTGATGCATATCATAAATCAATAAACATATACAGATGAATGTAATTAGACTTCTACCCGTTTTTCTCTCTTTCGGCCTGTTGGCAGCCCACTTTTCAAGAGCAGATCTGTTGCCACTGGTAATACTTGCCCTGCTCATACCCTTCCTGCTGTTTATAAAGAATGCATGGGTGGCCCGTGCTATTCAGCTTCTTTTATTCATAGGAGCACTGGAATGGATCCGTGCCATGTTCGGATACATAGAACACAGGAAGGCTATTGGTGACGACTGGACCAGACTCGCTATCATACTTACCGTTGTGGCATTGCTTACAGCTATTTCCGGACTGGTCTTCCGGGGAAAATCACTAAGGAAACGTTATCATCTGGAAAAATCACAATAATGAACCGGGTGGCACAATTTGGGCTGGCTGCCCTTGTACTTTTAACGAGCTGCAATAGTAATTCTAAAGTGGAAAACGTGAGTCAGGATAAAGAACATAAAATCGTCGTATACCAGGTGTTCACCCGTCTGTTCGGGAATACCAATACCACCAATACACCCTGGGGGACCGTGGAAGAGAATGGGGTAGGCAAGTTCATTGATTTTAACGACAAAGCCCTGGAGGCCATCAAAGAGCTGGGGGTTTCACATATCTGGTATACGGGAGTGCTGCATCATGCCATGGCTACCGATTATTCCCAATACGGACTTCCGGGTGACGATCCCGATGTGGTAAAAGGCAGGGCCGGTTCTCCCTATTCGGTGAAGGATTACTTCAACGTCAATCCTGATCTGGCTGTGGATCCGGCGAAACGGTTGGAGGAGTTTGAAGATCTGATCGACCGGACCCACCAGCATGGAATGAAAGTGATCATCGATATTGTGCCCAACCATGTGGCCCGGGCCTATCATTCCGTATCAAATCCTGCGAGGGTGGAAGACTTCGGAGCATCTGATGATGTTTCAAAGGAGTATTTGAGAGATAACAATTTCTACTACATCCCCGGACAACCCTTCAAAGTCCCGGAATGGCAGGAAGGGTACCAGGTACTGGGAGGAGAAGAGCATCCCAGGGTGGATGGATTTTTCGATGAGTATCCGGCCAAATGGACCGGCAACGGTTCCCGAAGTCCTCAACCGGGAATGCACGACTGGTATGAAGCAGTCAAAGTGAATTTTGGTGTGAGGCCCGACGGAACCAAAGATTTCGATGAGCTGCCTGCCGGGTACGAAAATGAACCTTACCAGGCCCATCATGCGTTCTGGAAGGATAAAGAGGTGCCAGACTCATGGAAGAAATTCAGGGATATCGCACTCTACTGGATTGCAAAGGGAGTGGATGGTTTCAGGTACGACATGGCCGAAATGGTGCCGGTGGAGTTCTGGAGTTATATGAACAGTGCCATCAAAATGGAACGACCGGATGCCTTTCTGCTGGCGGAGATCTACCAGCCTCATATCTACCGGGACTATATCCACAAGGGTAAGATGGACTACCTCTACGATAAGGTGGAACTCTATGATACCCTGAAACACATCATGCAGGGACACGGAAGTACCGACCACATCATCCCCATTCAGGAAGGACTGAAGGACATTGAACACCACATGCTCCATTTCCTGGAGAACCATGACGAGCAGCGCATAGCAAGTGCCGGGTTTGCCGGGGATGCAGCCAGGGGAAAGCCGGCCATGGTGGTCTCAGCCACCATCGGCACCTCCCCTGTCATGCTCTACTTTGGCCAGGAGGTGGGTGAACCGGGTGACGGGAATCCGGGACATGGCAACGAAACCCGGACTACCATATACGATTACTGGGGAGTGCCCAATCACATCAGGTGGGTGAATAATGGAGCTTTTGACGGGGGAATGCTCACCGCAGAAGAAAAAGAACTACGTAAATTCTATACAACCCTGCTCAACTTCACCAGGGAAAGTAAAGCCCTGACCGGAGAATACAGGGAGATCCACAGCTTTAACCGGGAGCATACACAATGGTATAACGACCGGGTTTATTCTTATGTGCGTTGGAAGAGAGGTGAAAAGCTGATCATCGTCTCCAATTTTGATGCCCATGACAGCTATGGTTTTGAGCTCCGGCTGCCGGAAGATCTTATAAAATCTTGGAACCTGACGGATGGCATATATGCCATGGTGGACATGCTGAGCGGGCAAGCGGCAGAGTTAATTGTGAGAGGCGGTGTCACTGAAATCAGGATTGATCTGGACCCCCTTGAATCCCTCATCCTTAGTTTCCTGTAAGCTCCATTAATTTATTATATTGCAGGGCTTTTACTAACCGAATTGGCCACTTATGAGGGGAACGATCAGGAACATTGCCCTGTTGGGAATCCTGTTCTTAAAGATGACGGGTGCAAGAGGAGCCGATCCTTCCATGATGGATTCCGGTTCCGGGAATCCCTATCCACAAATTCGTTTCCAAAACATAACTGCTCATGACGGACTCTCCCACTTTCGGGTGAGGTCGATGGTTCAGGATAAATATGGATTCATGTGGCTGGGGTCAGATAATGCTCTGGATCGGTTCGACGGGCAAAACATTACCTCATTCAAGCACCATCCGGACGATCCAAACTCTTTACCTCCGGGTAATGTAGTCAGTCTGTTATCCCACCCCGAAATGGAAAGGATATGGATTGGAACCAGGGGTGGACTTTGTCACATAAATGTGAAAACTTTTGAGATCAAAAGGATCCATCTGGGCCCTTATAATGATATCAGGACTGTGGAGGACGATGATGAACACAGATTGTGGATTGGAGCTCAAAACGGGCTTCTTCATCTGGATACAAAGACGATGGAGTACACAGTATATAACTCCAACAACAGCAACATCAGCCACAATCAGGTCCGCTCCATCTATAAGGATAAATCCGGAAATCTCTGGGTAGGTACGCTCGATAAACTGAATCTGCTGGAGAAAGGAGCAAACAGGTTTCAGGATTTTGACCTGAAGGGGGATTACCTCCTGCCCATCCAGAATAATCTTATTCTGGCGATCACACCGTGGTCATCAGACTCGGATTCTCTGCTCTGGATAGGAACGGAAACCGGATTGTGTCTCTTCAACAGGTTCACTAAAGATTACCAGGTCTACAGGAAGAACAGTGTCAATTCCATCAGCAATGATAAGGTGGCAGCCATTCATGTGGTAAATGACAAAAAGATCTGGGTGGGAACCGATTTTGGCCTCAATCTATTTGATATAGAAAATAGATCCAGCCAGGTTTTCTATCACGTTCCAAGCCAACCCGGTTCTCTGTCAAACAATAAGATATATTCTATATATAAAGACCATGCCGGTAATATCTGGTTTGCTACTGACAATGGAGTTAACCTGCTGGACAGAACGAAGAATCCTTTTATCTTCTTCCCGGTACTCACTACCATAGACAAACAATCTGTCGGGATCGAGATCAATAACATCATCTCGGATAAATCGGGTGATTTTTGGTTAGGGAGTCACCAGGGTGTAATGGGCTATTCCAAATCAAAAGGAATTACCCGGATGTTCAAACATCAGCATAATGATCCCCTGAGCCTGCTTGCCGATAAAGCACTGGACCTCTATATTGATGATTTTGAAAATCTGTGGATCGCCACCAACAAGGGGATCAATATATGGGATCCGGAACGGTCACAAATGCATTCCTTTCCGGCTGATTACAAACCGGGCACCGGGCTTAAATCCCAATTCATAAACAACCTGGGAATGGCATATAACGGCACTATCTGGGTAAGTACCTGGGATGGGGGATTGCATAAAGTGACAGGTGATCTGAATGATTTACATACCATCGAATTCCTTCCGGTGTTTGAACTGAGTACAGATGCATTTACCAGCGATCCGGGTGCATTATGGATTACAAGCAGGAGTGAATTGTATAGAATGGACCTGATAACTCAGCAGGTCAGCCGCATCGAGTCAGTTCAGACGGCAGCCAACGGAAAAAATCTCCATCACTTGATATATTCAAATAAAGGATCCATCTGGCTCGGTACAGAAAATGGCCTGGTGGAATACAATATCCACGAAGAGAATACCCGCTTTTTTCCTATTCAGTCTGACAGGGATATAGCCATTATCAGTCTGGAAGAGGATGTGAACGGAAACATATGGTGCTGTTCCCTTTCCAGTTTGTTCAAATTCGATGTAAACAGTCAGGAATTTAAGATCTTTCCCATTGGCGATGAGATACCCCTGAAAGGATTTCGTCCGAGAAGCTGCTGTAAAACCGGGAACGGCGAGCTTGTTTTCGCAGGACAGGATGGATTCATCGTATTTAATCCCGATTCTGTCTCGCTAAGCGATTATCAACCAGAGGTCGGGATCAGTGAACTCCACGTTCAGAACAAAAGGGTAATGCCTGGCAGAAAAATCAATGGTCAACATATCCTTGATCGATCCATATTTTTTGAAGATGAGGTCTCTCTGAGGTATGACCATCGATCCGTTACGTTCTCCTTTGCTTCACTGGATTATGGTGACATGACCGGTAAAATCTTTGCGTATAAACTGGAAGGGTATGATACAGGCTGGAAGTACACCTCAGGGAATCAGAATTCGGCTATCTATTCCAATCTGCCCACCGGAAAATACAAACTTCTGTTACGAGGATCAAATACAAATGGAGTTTGGAGTACTGAAATGACTTCTCTCCGTTTAAGGATTAAACCTCCACCGTTGGCAAGCCCCGGATTCATTGCCATTTACGTATTCATCATTGTCATACTTCTTTTCCTGATCATCTATGTGTACAGGATTAAGGCCAACTGGCTGAAAAGGCTGGAAGAAATCAGGATGGAAAAGGAACGAAACGAAGAGATGGCCCTGCTCAAACAACAACTCTTCACTAATATCTCCCATGAGTTCCGGACTCCTTTGTCCCTGATCTCAGGTCCGACCCAGGAGATCTTAGAAAAAAACTCCATCGACCCCGAGAACAGAAAACTGGTGGAGTTGATATCCAAGAATTCTCACCGTCTGCTCAGGCTTGTGAATCAGCTTATTGATTTCAGGAAAGTGGAGGTAGGCCGGGTAAAATTAAATGAATCCTTTCAGGATATGGTGGAATTTTGCTCTCAGGTATACCATCAATTCTCTGACCGGGCTGACAGAAAGAATATAGATTACTCCTTCAGTACAGATGAGGAGAAGCTTGTGTCCGGTTTTGACCAGGGTAAAATGGAGACTCTCCTTAATAATCTGTTGTCCAATGCATTCAACTATACCCCGGATCATGGCAGAATATCGATGGTATTGCAAGTGGAACGCAGGGATTCCGGTGCTTATGAAGACGGGAATTTCACTATCAGGGTCAAAGACAATGGAAAAGGTATCGGTCCCGAGGATCTGCCTAAGATCTTTGACCGGTTTTATCAGGGTGGAAACGGGAAACAAACTTCCACCGGGTCGGGCATTGGTCTCACCATGGTCAAGGAATATGCGGAGTTGCATAATGGTACTGTTAAAGTACACAGTGCACTTAATGAAGGAAGCACTTTTGAGGTAACGATACCAATAAAACCTGCACCAGCAACTCCGAAATGGGAGAGCACAGGTCCACTGGAACAGGAATTTGTAACGGATACTGATGACATATTACACGAAAAGTCCGAATTCAAAGACAGACCAGTATACACGGGAATTCCTGTCATTTTGCTGGTGGAAGATAATTCTGAGGTCATTGACTTTATCAAGATCGGATTAGCAGATAAATACAATTTCAGGTTTGCAGAGAATGGAAATAATGCACTAAAACTGGTTGAGCGGGAATTACCGGACCTGATCATCAGTGACGTAATGATGCCTGAGATGGACGGATATTCCCTCTGCACCTCCATCAAAGAAAATCCGAAAACCCGTCATATTCCGGTCATTCTTCTATCAGCGCTGACACTTACCGATCAACAGATCGAAGGGCTTAAGTGCGGGGCCGATGCCTACGTGACTAAACCCTTTGTCCTCAAATACCTGGATGCCCTGATAGAGAATTTATTCCAACGGAAAGAATTTTTGGTTGAGTATGTAAGGATGCAGTCCATCTTAAATCCTACTGAAATAGAGGTTACCTCTTCTGAAGAGAAGATCCTCAAACAGGTGATCACATTCATCGAAAGCCAGATCTCGGATCCGGAATTAAATGTAAAAAGCATTTGCCAGGCCACCGGATTTACTCACTCTTACCTGTACCGGTCCACCAAGCGAGCCACCGGAGGAACCCTGAATGAACTTATCAAGGATATCCGGATTAAAAGGGCAGCTCAACTATTGAAAACCAGAAAACTGACCATTGCTGAAGTGATGGTGGAGGTGGGCTTTTCCAACCATTCCTACTTCTCGAAATGCTTTCGAAAAGTATACGGGATGCCCCCCGGTAGCTTTTTGGAGAATCCTTCCTCGAAATGACTATAATGCACTGTATTTCTGATAATTAATAATGCTCGTCTCCCTGTCTGACGTATCTCAGTGGTGAATAAGTATTCATATCTGACCATATTTTTTTCATCACGCACTAAAATCATATCCCTTTTCGAGGGAAATGGTTCCTACAGATATCCACCTGTGTCGTATTATTACGAGGTATGAATCCCAGAAGGAAAAAAAACATACTCAACGCAATTATAATCATCCTCTCGATCGTTGCGCTTACCATAGCGGCACTGATCATCTATTCGTTAACCATTCATTACTAACTTCAATCAATAAACTAAAAACTAGCTTTATGAAAAAACTGTTGAAAATTGGCTTGATGGGCCTCCTTCTGCTGACACAAATTCATCTTGTGTTTGGTCAGGAAAGATCCATCTCGGGCACAGTGATAGATGCATCTGGTCTTCCTTTGCCAGGTGTGAATCTTGTTATTAAAGGAGAGACCATTGGAGCAGTAACCGATCTGGAGGGGAAGTATTCCATTACTGTTCCGGATGAGAATGCCGTCTTGGTATTCTCATTCATCGGATACCTCTCTCAGGAGGTAACAGCAGGAACGGAAACCAACATCGACATTACATTGTCAGAGGATGTGGTGGGACTGGAAGAGATTGTGGTGGTCGGTTACGGATCGCAGAAAAAGCAGACACTGTCAGGAGCTGTGAGTGCGGTTTCCTCTGAGGACATGGTAATCCGCCCGGCGGCAAACACTACCGAACTGTTGCAGGGAAAAATCTCCGGTTTGATCACCAGGCAGGAGAGCGGACTTCCGGGTGCTGACGGTACCACCCTGAACATCCGGGGATACGGCTCACCCTATATACTGATTGATGGAGTGCAGGGAAGCCTGTCCAGCATCGATCCCAACGACATTGAGTCGATCAGTGTGCTGAAAGATGCTTCTGCAGCAATTTATGGTGCAAAAGCTGGTAACGGGGTGATCCTGGTTACCACCAAAAGGGGAAGTCAATCTGCTCCGAAGATTACGTATCATGGGACAGTCTCATTAACTCAGCCCACGTTCCTTCCCGACCGGGTTGGTGCTCTCAAATGGGCCGAGATGTTGAATGAATCGGGCCTGAACCCGGATGATTATTCTCCTCAGTTTGTACAGTATGATCCGGTCAACAATACGCTGACCAATACGCTGGACGGCACTGATTACACAGGGTATGACTGGTCGGATGCATTGTACCGGGACTGGACACCGCAGCAGCAGCATAACCTGAACGCCTCAGGCGGAACCGAATCAGTCAAATATTTCGTATCTGTCGGATTCACCGATCAGGAGAGTAACTTCAAGTCCGGGGATTACGATTATGGCAGGATCAATGTACGTTCAAACGTTGACGCCAAGGTCACTGATGACCTGACGGTCTCCGTAGATTTCTCCTACCGCAAGGGAACACTGGACAAGGCCAGATTTGATGCCAATACCATGTACAATTCCCTGCAGACAGCCAAGCCGGTCTACCCGGTGACCCATGATGCTGATCCAGACAGAGCCACCTATTCCGGGTTCCTGCAGAGAAGTCCTTATCATCAGACCTTTAAAGATTTCTCAGGGACGGTACTGAACGAGACCAAGATCTTACAGGGAGCTGTTCAGTTGAAATATGACTTTCCCCTTGAAGGTTTATCAGCCAAAGCTAGGCTCTCCTATGAGGAGGGTTCCCGCTGGAACAAAACAGTGACAAAGCCATTCGACATCTGGGAGTATGATCCTACCGAATCAACACCAGACGGTTTGTGGATCAAACAGGGAACGCAGGGTACTAACAACATGAAGGTATACAGTTCCAAGAGTACTGAACTTCTTCCCTTGTTCAGTGTCGAGTATGAAAACTGGTTTGGCGATCACCATGTCCATGGTATGCTGATCAGTGAAACACGTACCTATAACTGGACTAGCCTGCAAGGCACCAGAAAAGACATTCTCTCTTATGAAGCACCCTATCTGATCTATGCATCGGAAGAAGGCAAAGATAACGGTGAGAACCTGAAAACGGATGGCAAGGTTGGCGTTACACAAACAGCCCGTACAAGTTTTATAGGGCGTGTGAATTATGATTACCTGGGCAAATACCTGGTGGAATTTGCCATGCGTGCCGATGCTTCCGCAGAATATCCTCCTGAAGGTCGCTGGGGATACTTCCCGAGCGTAAGTGCAGGATGGAGGCTCTCCGAGGAGTCTTTTATCAGGGATAATCTCTCTGCAGTCAATAACCTGAAACTCCGGGCATCGTACGGTATCCTGGGTAACGATGCAGTATCATCCTTTGATTATCTCTCCGGATATACCATCTCCACAGATTTCTATCTGTTCGGATCTATGCCAGCACCTATTATCTCTTCTGCCGGACTGGCCAATCCCTTTGTAACCTGGGAGACAATGACCATCTATAACGTGGGACTCGACGGAACTCTCTGGAACGGATTGCTGGGCTTTGAGATCGACGGATTCTACAGGTTGAGGGAAGACATTCTTACCACACCCACGGAAACAGTACCCTCCACTTTTGGAGCAAGCCTTCCCAGAACCAACCTCAACAAGAGAGATAACCGGGGATTTGAGGTGCTCCTTAGGCACAGGAACAGTGTAGGGGATTTCTCCTATGAGATTACCCCCATTTTCTCCTGGGCCAGAGGCAAATATGTGGAACTGCAGGAGGAGGTCTCGGAAGATCCCGAATGGAATGCCAGGTATGTGCAGGAGGGCCATTGGGATGACAGACAGTGGGGCTACGTCACTGATGGATTTTTCATGAGCCAGGAAGAGGTGGATGGTCATCCGGTGGATCAGGACCTGTCCGGAAATATAACCCTTCAACCCGGAGACCTCATTTATAAAGATATCAATGAGGATGGCCAGATTGACTGGCGTGACCAGCAGGTGATCGGTGCATCGGGCCTTCCCAATATCATGTACAGTACCGATATCGCACTCAGGTACAAGGGATTGCAGTTAATCATGCTCTGGCAGGGTGCCTCAGATTATGTAGTAAATTTCAGTGGATCTGCCGCAGCACCCTTTTCCAATGAGTCCATTCCACATGAAGAGCATTATCAGTACAGGGCCATCGTGGAAAACGGAGTCATCACCAATCCTGATGATTTTAAACTGCCCCCGGTCACCCAGGTGGGCAGGACACAGAACAACGGGAAAGGTTCCGACTTCTGGACCTACAACGCGAAATTTGTCCGACTGAAAAACCTGAACCTCTCCTACAGCCTACCGAAAACATGGCTTAGCCGGGTCGATGTTTCCCAGCTCGTTGTATATGTATCTGCGACAAACCTTTGGACACTTAGCAACCTGGGCATCTGGAAAGACACCTTTGATCCTGAAATCGTGGGACAGAACGGAAGGGATTATCCTCCGATAAAGACTGTGACATTCGGTGTAAGGCTCACATTGTAATACGTTTAAAAGAAAGGAGAAAATCATGAAAAAGTATATTTATTTCATAGCCATATTTCTGACACTCCTCGGATGTGAGCAGATTCTGGATATCCAACCCACCAATATCATTTCCGAGGATGCTGTTAAGAGCGACCCGGTCCTGGTGGATGCATTCCTCAATAAGATCTACAACGCCATACGGTGGCAGACCGGAGCGCCTAATGAAAGGATGGCCACATTAAGTACCTGTGCAGATGAACATACGGTTTTTGCCGGATGGCAGCAGCCCTATAAAGCAGCCATGCATATCATGGATGAGAACGGAGCTCATGACCTGCTTGCCTATTGGCCATATAACAACATCCGGTCAGCCAATGAGATCATTGAAATCCTTGAGGAAGCTACCTTTGAAGAGGAACTGGTCAATCAGAAGATCGCTGAAGCCCGCTTTCTCAGGGCATTCATGTATTTTGAACTGGTGAAAAGGTATGGTGGTATGCCGCTGATCACCGAACCGCAGAGCATTGACCAGCCCGTTGAGGAGCTGAATGTGCCACGCGATCCGGAAGCGGCTCTCTATGATTTTGTAGCCTCTGAAATGGATGATATCGCCGATGTGCTACCCGACAGCTACAGTTCGGATGAATTTGGCAAACCCACCAAGTGGGCTGCCTTTGCACTGAAAAGCCGTGCCATGCTGTATGCAGCCAGTATTGCGGAATTTTCGACCATAACCCTACCCGGAGGGGTGCTGGGCATACCCCAGGGCCAGGCCGCGGGTTACTGGCAGGCTGCCTACAATGCCTCCATGGAGATCATCAATAACAGTCCCCATGCGCTCTACAATGAAAATCCGGATCCCCAGGAGAACTATGCGGAGATCTTCATCAACGATGGTAACACCGAGGTCATTTTTGCAGAAGTTTACAATCTTGGTCTGTTGAAAACCCACGGCTGGAATTTTTACAACATGCCCGATGGCTTCAGGACTGGATGGGGATCCAATGGTCCGGTCTTCCTTGAACATGTAGAAAAGTATGAGTACATGGATGGCAGCACTGGAAAGTTGAACTGGGATGATCTGAACAATAATGTGCTTTTCGATATCGATAGCCTGATGCATCAGAAAGATCCCAGATTCAGGGCTTCCATATTTTACCAGGAGACACCCTGGCAGGATGCTACGGTATACTTTCACAAGAATACCACCGGTACCATCGATCCGGCCGACAACTGGCCCCCGAAGGCTCCTGCAAGGAATTACAAGAAGTCGGGATTCCTTACCCGGAAACGGGTCATTGAAGCCATCAAGCTCCCGATTTCCCAGGAGGACGAGACCGACTGGATCGTATTCCGTGTAGGTGAAATGTATCTGAACGCAGCTGAAGCAGCCTTTCAGCTGGGCAACGATGCTGAAGCTTTGACACTCATAAATGACATCAGAGCCCGTGCCGGGATGCCTGATAAAGCAACTGTTGATGTGGATGTGATACGTAATGAACGGGCGGTGGAACTGGCCTTTGAGGAACACAGGTACTGGGACCTGCGACGCTGGAGAACGGCTGAAGAAACACTTCACGCTCAGGGTTTCCATGGCATTGACTGGACCTATGATTATGATGTTAAGAAGTATCAACTGAAGCTGAAGGATGCGGACTATGGCCAGATCCGCACATTCCAGGAGAAGAACTATTACCTGCCCATTGGTATTGAATGGTTGGCTGATAACCCCAACCTGATCGAGAACCCTGGGTACACAGCTGAATAGGAGGTTAGATGAAAGAAAGGTAATCTTTCTCAAACAATGGAAGAACCACAGAGTTCACGGTATATTATACGGTAGATTCTGTGGTTTCTTCTTTAATACAGACGACCCGCTTTATTTGGGGTGGATCTGAATTGCAAACAGTCATGATTAATATCTAACTTATCGACTCATGAAAACAGATCAGATCTATCATTTCATTGCCCTGACACTGATCATCACCTCTTCACTATTACTGTCAGGTTGCTCAGGAGTAGCGGTTAAGGAGAAAGCCTACTACGTGAACAGCATTTCAGGTGATGACCAGAACGATGGTATGTCGCCCGAAACCGCCTGGAAAACCCTGGAGCGGGCCAGCCGGGAAAACTATACGGCCGGTGAAAAACTGCTGTTGTGCAAAGGATGCAGGTTTCAGGGAAATCTTCATCTGAAAGTAAGAGGCAGCAAGGATCTGCCTGTTATCGTCTCTTCCTATAACACGGAACAGGACGAAAGGGATTTACCGGTCATTGATGCAAAAGGGTACCTGGCCGCCATTCACATTAAAAATGGCAGGCATGTGGAGATCAGCAACCTGGAATTGATGGCTGACGGGGGGACCGCTGTGGAATCCGAGGCTCAATCCAGGCGGTTTGGTGTCCTGGTTGAAGCCGACACGGCCGGTGAGTATCCCGGGATCTCTTTACAGAACCTCAATATCCACCATATCTTTGCTTCGGAGAGCATTGATAAGGATGGCCGCAATCCCACATCAAACATGGGCATGGGTATTGGCATTATGATGCTGGATAAGTCAGCCCGAATTAAAGATGTGTTGATTGAAGGCTGTACCATGAGCATGACCGGGCACACCGGTATCAGGATCTTTGGTGCAGGGGATCAGGAGGAGACCACCTACCTGGAGGGAGTAACCATTCTGAACAACACATTGACCCATATCGGGGGGCCCGGTATGGTACCCGGCCGCTGTGAAAATGTATTGGTCAGAGGAAATGTCGTGGATCATTCCGGCTCGTCCATTGATCCCCGTATGCATGCACGGGGAAGCGGTATATGGCCGTGGAGCTGTAACGATGTACTCATTGAAAAAAACAGGTTCATGCATGCCAGGGGCAAGATGGATTCGTGCGGGGCACACATCGATTTCAACTGCAGGAATGTGGTGGTCCAGTACAACCTGAGCCTGGATAATGCGGGCGGATTTGTGGAGATCCTGGGAAATGACCACAACTGCTGCTACCGTTATAACGTCAGCATTAATGACGGATTCCGAATCCCGGGTGTGGACGGGGCCCGTCATGACGGGAAAGTACTGTGGACCAGCGGATATGTGGGCCGGAATAACAAGCGCACAGGACCGTTCAACTCCTATATCTACAATAACACGATCTACGTTAAGGAAGATATCCGTTCCTGCTTTTCAATTGCGCCTACCACAGAGGGACTGCTCATCGCTAACAATATCTTTTATATACCCGGGGAAACCGTCGATGTTTCCCGAGATCAGGACCAGGAGATACCCCGTGTGGAATTTACTAACAATCTCTATTTACATGCCGGTATCCTTCCCGGGTCTCTCCCTGTAACAGACAGTGATCCTGTAATTGGTGATCCCGGGTTTCAGAATCCGGGAGGCTTCGATCCTTCCGAATATATCCCGGCAAACCGGGACCTGATTATCAACAAAGGTATCCCTTTGAAGCCTATTCCGGGAGATAGCGTGGGACTCGTCCTCGGGCTTGAGGTGAAGACTGATTATTTTGGAAATCCCATTGTGGGATTGCCCGATATGGGGGCCATTGAAATAGAATCAAACTGAAAAACATGAAAAAGTACGTTTTACAATTAATTGTTCTTGGAGCCATATTCAGTTGCCTCTCCTGCAAAAAGGAAATCATCGCCAAGCAACCCAATGTGATCATTATTCTGACAGACGACCAGGGCTACGCCGATGTGGGATTTAATGGGTGCAAAGACATACCCACCCCCAACATTGACCGCATCGCCAGCAATGGCGTGAAGTTTACCAGCGGTTATGTCTCCTATGCGGTATGCGGACCGAGCAGGGCGGGTTTAATCACCGGACGGTACCAGGACAGGTTCGGGTTCAGCAGGAATCCCCTCTTCGCACCCAAAGATCCGGATCAGGGATTGCCCCTGAGTGAAGAGACCATGGCTTCCTCACTGGATAAGGCAGGCTACCGGACTATGGCCATAGGGAAATGGCACCTGGGAGCCCACGTGAGCCTGAGACCGCTGAACCGGGGATTTGATGAATTCTTTGGATTTCTCACCGGAGGGCATCAATATTTTCCTGAAAACTGGACTCTGAACGATGTTTCTGAGGTTACCTCCCAGTATGCCGCTTACAGAACTAAACTGTTAAGGAACGACACCCGGATAAATGAACAGGAGTATCTGACCGATGCCTTATCCAGGGAGGCGGTACGCTTCGTTGAAAGGAATGCCGGAAATCCGTTCTTTCTTTACCTGGCCTACAATGCACCACACGCTCCTTTGCAGGCCACAGATAAATACCTGAATCGCTTTTCCCACATAGAGAATGAAAAAAGAAAGATCTATGCAGCCATGGTAAGCGCAGTGGATGATGGTGTAGGGGCCCTGCTGGACAAACTGGAAGAGTTGGATATTTCGAACAATACAATGGTCTTTTTCCTCTCTGATAACGGTGGCCCTGAGAATAAGAACGGATCCATAAACGATCCTCTCAGGGAGGGAAAGGGAAGCCTCTATGAGGGGGGTATACGGGTTCCTTTTGCCATGCAATGGCCCGATGAAATAGCACCGGGTCAGGTATATGATCATCCGGTCATCTCCCTTGACATTTTTGCGACTGCAGCAGAGTATGCGGGAGCCGTACCCGGCAATCCCCTTGACGGAGTGAACCTTGTTCCCTATATAAGCGGAGATAAAGAGGGCTTTCCCCATGAACATCTGGTCTGGAGAAAATTTGACAATGATTCCTACGCCGTACGGAGTGGAGCGATGAAATTTGTCAACATGAATGGAACACTGGATGAATTATACGATATGACAGTGGATATCGGGGAGAAGCAGGATCTGGGTAGCGGTGAAGAGCTTCAAGGATTAATCAACATGAAAAACCAATGGGAAAGCCTGATGATCGATCCCATATTTCTCGGTCTGAGTCAGAACGACCTGTATAATGAACTGCATCCCGACCGCTTTAAGAATGTGGAACCTTATTAACAGTCTAAACCAGAACTATAATTAACCGTAATGTTCAATGTCGGAAAAACAAAAACATACCTTCATCACTTTTTTGAAACAAGGATGTTATTAATCTCAATTGTTATCCTGGCCCTTTCATGGTCATGTGCCGACGATAATAACTCTCCGGATCCTGAAGATCCCATCGGGGAGTATGAAACCTGGACAGGATTACAAATCGTGATGTTCACTCCCAAGGACGTGGAATTGCCTGATGATTATAGAGAGCGGATGAGAGAGGTAACAGATTATGCTGAATGGTTCTTCGAAAAGTGGATGGCTCACTGGGGGTACGATTGTGAGAAACCCTTAAAGATCAGCAAGGATGAGCAGGGGTATCCGATTCTGTGGAGAGTGGCAGGTAAGCAATCCCAAAGCAGCGGAGCTTATGATAAACTTGGATATGCCGGCACCGAGGTGATCCCCGCAGCTGAAAAGAAGTATGGTATACCTTCTGAGAACCAGACCTGGTGGATCATCAGCTATCCCGGTCCATCCAGGAGAGCTTACCGTGGAGGAGGAAATTTCAAAGGGGGGACCTCCTCAGCAAATTTCATTACCGGTACAGGTTCTATTATTATACCTGGAGATGATAATCTGGCCACGGGAAATGCGCTCACATTCAAACTGAAGGCAATGATCCATGAATTGAGCCATGCCTTCGGATTAGGTCATATCGGGCCCAGGGAATACGACAGCCTGGGTAATTCGTTAATGGGACCTACCAACAATGCATACCATAAGTACTATCCTGAAGATGACCGGGTTTACCTTTCAGAGGCAGCAGCTGCCATGCTATGGAAACATCCTTTATTTGCGGGTGACTTTAAGCAGGTTAACCAGATACCGGAAGTGACAATCACTGATTTTCAGACTTCATATAACGATTCCCTTGATGTGCTGCAGGTAAGCGGAAAACTGTTATCGGATTTTCGCGCACATAGTGTAGTGGTGGCAAATGAAGCAGCGGATGATATCTCAGGTTACTGGAGGAAAACTTACTCGGCCAGATTATCAGAAGATGGGTCCTTCATCTGTGATATAACGGGGCCATCAAAAGTTTCAGGTAACCTCTTTATCGCTTTCTGCTTTAACAATGGTGCCATTAGTGGAACTACAGGGAATTTTGGACTTAACAAAGGATTTGTGAAATCCTACATTTTCGAAAACAATGATTTCAAGTTTTAATCAAAAAATAATACAGATTAGAGCGGCAAATACGTTGTCAGGGATAGTAGTCCTGTTTATTCTTCCATTCCTGCTATCTAACTGTTCAACGAAAGAAAAGGTGATGCCCAACCTGCTCTTTATCATGATGGATGACCTGGGATATGGCCAGTTTGCCTTACACAACGATTCGCTTACCGTGGAGGCTTTCGATCCCTACTTTATGCAACTGGTGGTTGAGCGCCAGGATTACTCCCCGGAACAGGCTCTTGAATTTTCCAGGCGGGCCATGCCGACACTGAGCCAGTTGGCAAAGGAGGGGGCGGTTTTTACCAGGGCATTCGCACCCAGCAACCTGTGTGCACCCTCCAGGATCTCCATAGCCACCGGAACGATGCAACAACCACGTGGGATTTATGTCAACATGGATACCGAGAATCTGGGACTGGAACCGGGATCCCATCTTGCCCACAAATTAAAGGAGATGGGTTATGCTACTGCTCATATCGGTAAATGGCATATGGGGATCCGGAATGATCAAATGATTCGTGACCTGCTGAAACGGGAGGGAATGAAGGAAGATCTCTCCTTCAGTGACCTTCGCACCTCTAATCCTGCAGCATACCAAGAGCTGTGGCAAGCCGGTTATTACGGATCAGTTATCGACGAACACAATCCGCTGCAAAACGGCTTTGATTATTACTACGGATACAACAACTGGGCCAGCCAGTTCTATAATTCCACGCTGGTGTGGGAGGGATATGACCATGCCGGCATCCAGCCCGGTTATAATACGGATCACTTTACAGATAAGGCGCTGGAATTTATCAGCAAACAAGTCAGCAAGGATCAACCCTTCTTCGTGCAGTTACATTACCACGCGGTGCATGATTCCCTGGAACCAAAAGCCCCGGATGTCTATTTTTCGAAGTTTCCTTCCGACTCTTACGACCTGACCAATTTCTATGCCCATGTGTACGGGGTAGATTATAATATCCAGCGGATACTGGACTACCTGGAGGAAAAGGGAATGTTGGAGAATACCCTTATCGTTTTTACCTCGGACAATGGAGCCCAGGCGGGACTCTCAGGAGTCTGCGGACCTTCCGTTCTTCCCGGGAATGCTCCCTTTCCCGGAACAAAAGGGAGTTTTTTCCAGGGAGGTATCCGAATTCCATTTGTATTTTACTGGCCTGCAGGGATCAAAAAGTCCAGGGTGTGCAATCAACTGGCAACAAACATGGATATTCTACCCACCTTTATTGATGCTGCAGGAGGTGAAGTGCCCGCTGGACTTGATGGCAAAAGCCTGCTCTCCCTTTTGACCAGCGATTCGGAGGAAGTCGTTCATGAGAAACTGATGTGGGCAGGCAGGCATTCCAGGTCCTGGGGCTTCAATATCAACAGGTCGTTTCTGGATCGCAGTGTGGAGAGAAGGCATGCACCTCCCTGCTGGGTAGTCATAACGGATAGTTTTCTATTGAGGTACGTTGGAGCTATTGAGCCAAACCTTTACCATGAATGTCCCGGCGGGACCGATCCCACCTATGAGTTATACAATTATGTGAATGATCCCTCTGAAACCCATAACCTGATCGAAACCGAACCGGATATGGCCAATTGTCTTGGAGATACCTATAAGCAGTGGGCAAAAACCTTCACTCCCCCAGTCCGATGGAGCCGGGAGAAGTGGGAAGAGATTGCTGATTAAATATGCTTGTGAAAAGGCTTATATTCATAACCGGGATCTTCATGGTCCTGATCTCATGCAGATCCTCAGTAGCAGATAAAGAAGGTCCGGTAAACATCAGCGGCATTTATCCACATCTGGCCTACTACAACGATGAGAACGAATGCGGGACAGGTGCTGTTGTCCCTTGGGCTGACAGGCTCTGGGTGATCACTTATGGTCCTCATAAGCCGTTCGGATCCTCAGACAAACTGTATGAAATAACCCCCGGTCTTACACAGATTGTGAGGGAAGAAAGCATTGGAGGGACACCGGCCAACCGGATGATCCACAAGGAGAGCAATCAGCTTTTTATTGGTCCCTATGCCATTGATTCCTGTCGAAACGTGCGAGCTGTTTCATATGAAGAGATGCCGGGCCGTCATACGGGTCTTGCCCGCCACCTGACCGATCCTGCAGGGAAGATCTACTTCGGAACCATGGAGGAGGGCTTTTATGTGGTGGATGTGAATACACTGGAGCCTGTTATATTGTTCGAAGACGGGAATGTGGAAAGGAGCGAACACCAGGATACTGAGGTTAATCCAAAAAATGCTTTGCTACCCGGCGCTCACGGGAAAGGTTTATATTCCGGACAGGGAGTGATGGTATATTCCAACAATGGGGAGGCAACCCCGGAGGCTTTAAGGAAGTTTGATTTAGAGTCAGGATCCCTATCCGAATGGGATGGTGCCCGCTGGAAGATGGTTCGGCGTAACCAGTTCGTGGAAGTTACCGGACCCGGCGGCATATACGGTAATTCTAATCCGCTAACCGATCCGATCTGGGCCACTGGATGGGACCACAAATCGATCCTTCTGGGTGTCCGTGGCCAGGGGGCATGGTCCTTTTTTCGACTGCCAAAGGCCAGCCACAGTTACGATGGTGCTCACGGATGGAATACCGAATGGCCGCGCATCCGTGATATTGGAACTCCGGGATCTCCCGACTACCTGATGACGATGCACGGTATGTTCTGGCGTTTTCCAGGCACTTTTACCAGGCAGAATACTGCTGGAATACGCCCCCGATCGGCCTACCTGAAAGTAATTGGTGATTTTGCCCGGTGGAATGACCGGCTGGTATTTGGTTGTGATGACGCTGCAAAAAGTGAATTCTTAAATACGCGTAACGTTAAAGGGGGTATTGCCGGTCCGGGACAATCCAATTCGAACCTCTGGTTTACCCTGGTGGACAAACCCGACCAACTTGGACCAACTACTGCCGGAGGTTCTATTTGGCTGGAGGAAAGAGTGGCTGCAAATGTTCCCTCGGAACCCTTTCTGTTTGCTGGATGGCCAAAACGGATAGCCTGGTTAAACAACTCAGGTGAGCAAGCGGCCAGGTTTTCTTTTGAAATCGACAGGGAGGGTACCGGAGCGTGGGAAATCCTGCACCAGGAAACCATCCAGGCGGGTACTTCCCAATACGTGGAATTCACACAAAATGACCCGGGAGAATGGATACGGGTCACCTCTCATGCGGCCACACAGGCTACTGTTCACTTTTCCTATTCAGCCACCGATGACCGCTCCACAGAAGAAAATGAGATCTTTACCTCCTTGTCCGGGGTGGAAGATCAGCAGTCCATAGGGGGATTGCTTTATGCCCTTGGTGATAACTATAGGGCACTGGGCATTGCTGCAGTTGCTTTTGATGGGGATCACTTGGAAAAGGCTGGCTATTATGAACTGGATGCCGCTCTGAATCTGGTTCCCAAAGCGGATATGGCAACTGAATCATTCATCCGGGAAAAACTGGCCATACCCATTCAGGTGGTAACCGTTGAGGAATCCTCGGTTCTGATCGTCGATGACCGAGGCAGGCGTTGGAGATTGCCGCTGGGAAATGAACGCTATTCGGAAATGATAAACACAGGAAAACTCCGCCTCTGCCGGGAGGTGGCCACGGAGCGCGACCTGTTCAACTGTCATGGTACCTTTTACGAACTGCCTGCAGAGAATGCCGATGGTTTTGCAAAGATCAGGCCGGTGGCTTCCCATAACCTGCGCATCCACGATTACGCCTCCTACCGGGGCATGTTGATCATGACTGGTGTGCAGATCGCCGACAGTGAGGATAATCCCCACATCATCCGGTCGGAGGATGGAAAGGCCGCTGTGTGGGCAGGGGTGATCGATGACCTGTGGAAACTGGGTAAACCCACCGGGCATGGCGGACCCTGGAAAAACAGTGTTATCGAAGCACATACCCCTTCCGATCCCTACCTGATTGAATTTTACGACCGAAAAGAGTTACGCCTTTCCCACTCATCCTCAGAAGATATTCACTTTATCATCGAGGTGGAACCTGTAGGTCACGGTCCCTGGATGAAGTGGAAAGAAGTCAGGGTAGCACCCGGTGAAACATATACCTATACATTCCCGGATTCCTTTCAGGCACGCTGGATCCGTTTTACTACGGATAAAAACTGCGAAGCTACGGCCTGGCTTGAATACAGGTAATGGATATATCAAAACATGATGACAGATATCGTGATATTGTTTAGCTGTATTGTACTCCTGATCCTGGGTATAACCGTTTTTAAGGTACATCCCATACCGGCATTGTTGATTGCCGGGTTGCTCCTGGGAGTGGCCACAGGAGGATCTTCCGGCGAGGTTACCGAGAGCCTGCTAAGTGGTTTCGGCAATACCCTGAAATGGATCGGACTGGTGATACTTTTCGGAACCCTGCTGGGGGAGATTCTGGCTGTTTCGGGCGGGGCCGATGCCATTGCCGATGCCATTATCCGCCTCTTCGGCATGAAGAGATTGCCACTAAGCATGGCCATCATCGGGTTCCTGGTGGGTATACCCGTCTTTGTCGACGTGGCATATTTAACTCTGCTTCCTACCATTCTGGCATTGTCACGAAGGTCGGGTCACTCTGTGCTGGTCCTGGGCCTCTCCCTTACCATGAGCCTTACCGCAGCTCACGCGTTGATCCCTCCTACCCCGGGCCCACTGGCAGTAGCTGCCATCCTGGAAGCAGATGTGGGTGACCTGATCCCTGTCAATATCCTGGTAGCCGGGGCAGCTGTGGCGGGGGGACTTTTCTGGATCAAATCTATGACAAAGAAGCTTCAGTTTCAATCTGATCCCGTTACTATAGAGAAGAGTAAAACAGTCGTCAAACTAAAAGGTTACAAGAAGGCGTTACCGTTTGTTGCACTACTGATGCCCCTGTTCCTGATGTCAGCAGGCAACATTTTTGCAGCAAAGAACAACTTTATGGATTTGATCAGCAACCCGGTCTGGGCTCTGATGATAGGAGTGATCTTTGCCTTACCCCTTATCGGGAAGAAGAACTTCTCCAAAGAGCTATACAGGTTCGTTCAGAATTCTGCAACAAAATCGGCTATTGTCATACTCATTACTGGCACAGGCGGCGCATTCGGGCAGGTCATAAAGGATACAGCTATTGTTGATTCACTCTTCTCCGGAGCAGGAAACCTGGCCGCGCTGGGTATAGTGATTCCTTTCCTGCTCAGCCTTCTGTTTACCACAGTAACCGGTTCCATAACCGTTTCCATGATCACCACTGCCTCCATCCTTGCCCCCCTGATCGCAAATGGTACTCTGCAACCCGAATTTGCCGCTGCAGCCATCGGGGCCGGGGCGCTTGGGGTGATCCATGTCAACAGCAGCTTTTTCTGGTTATTTAAAGAGCTGCATAGCCTGTCGGTAACAAAACTCCTGAAATCTTTCAGTCTCCTGAGCGGGATCCTGGCCATTTCAGGTGGAGTTATGATTACCCTGATTTACCTGGTGATGTCCAGAGTATGAAAATTCTTATATTTCGGGCCAGAAGCAGACCTGTTCTGAATGCAGCTCAAGTATAAGCATACGGATAAGTTTATTAGCGAGTCATTTTAGGATACGCCAACAGTGCATCCTGATCATTATGCAATTCATGCATCCTAAAACCTTCGATTAAATGAAGATCAAGAAAATTGAACCCATCGTGGTCAGCCAGAAACTGAACAAAGCATTTCATTTCTCTCAGTGGGAATATGAGATCAGGACCATTTGCCTGGTAAAAGTTACCACAGAGGATGGAACCTACGGATGGGGAGAAGGATATGGTCCGGCCAACCTGGTCAAGGCGGGTATTGAGTTTTTCACTCCCTATCTTCTGGGAATGGACTCCCTGGAACAGGAGGTGATCTGGCAGCATATGTATCAAAGATCACTCGATTTTGCCAGGAAGGGGGTGTTTCTGGCCGCATTGAGTGCCATTGACATTGCCTTGTGGGATATAAAAGGCAAGTACTTCAAAAAACCGGTCTCCTCTCTGCTGGGTGGGCGTAAAAATGAATATGTGAAACCCTATGCCACCGGATTGTACTTTTCCAACGGCGGCGATTGCAAACAACTGCTCATAGAGGAGGCTTTAGGTTATAAAGAGCAGGGGTTCAAAGGTATAAAAATGAAGGTGGGCCTTGGGATTGAAAAGGACATTGAATATGTGTCAGCCATAAAAAATGCCATAGGAAATGAAGTGGAACTGATGATAGATTCAAATCATGCCTACTCTCTTAATGAGTCTGTGCTCCTTTGCCGAAAGCTGGAGGGTATCGAGATCTCATGGTTCGAAGAGCCTTTGTCTCCCGAACAATACGACAATTACCGGCAATTGAGAGAAAAGACAAAAATCCCCATCGCAGGCGGAGAATGTGAATATCTCCGCTACGGTTTTATGCAATTATTCCAGAATCACTCCGTGGATATTGCCCAACCTGACATCTGCGCAGCCGGCGGTATTACCGAAGTAAAAAAAATAGCCACGTTGGCCAACACTTTTGGAGTGGACCTGATCCCACACAGTTGGGGCACTGGTGTAGCGATCCACGCAGCTTTACATCTGGTTTCCAACCTGGACCTTGTTCCCGGCAGAATGTACAAGCCGTTGCCGTGGATTGAGCTTGACCGCACCGAAAATGATCTGAGGGATAAACTGACTGTTCCGCTGATCAGGCAGGAAGATGGTCTGATTAAAGTGCCGGAAAGCCCAGGACTTGGTGTAGATTTGGATGAACAATTCCTGGATGCTTACAGGATTGAATGAGTATATTTTTTAGGCACCTTTAACATCCACTGAAATGGAACGAGTACGATATAATACACTTTGGGTTCTCCTTTTTTGCGTAGCACCCCTATTGAACGCACAGTCTGGCGGTAAAGAGACCCTGTCACTGGATGGCCGTTGGGAAATCATATTCGACCACAACAATGAAGGGAAAAGGGAGCATTGGCACCTGAGGGAAAACTTTGATAAAACAGAGAAAATCAGAGATATCACTGTTCCTTCGGGCTGGGAGATCATCGAACAGGATTATGAAGGGGTTGCTTTTTACAGGAACACATTTCATGTGCCGGATCATTGGGAGAATAAAGTGATCCGTCTTCAATTCGGAGCGGTGAATTACCTGGCCGAAGTATGGATGAATGATGAGGTGGTAGGTTTTCATGAAGGGGGATTCACTCCATTTGAATTTCGTGTGGATGAAATGATCAAACCGGGTGAGACGAACACTCTGACCATGCGTGTGGTCGGACCGATCTTTCTCACCGGGAAGCGAATCGACGGGATGGGCAAGCTTGAGATGCCTACCTGGAGAGGTGGCATTACAGGCGGCATATGGCAATCTGTCTACTTGGTGGCCACAGGTGATACCTACATTAAGGATGTCTTCATACAACCTGACATTAACGATAATACTGCATTGTTTCAGGTTGAAGTGGATCAGACAGCGATTGAAGGTGTTTCATCCCAACTCGAAATTGTGATCAATCAGAACGGGAGTGATTCCGAACCGGTAGTTTTAACAGAAAACTGGAGACTGATACCGGGTATTAACCACCAATCCCTCATGCTGGAGATCCCGGATGCCGGCTACTGGTCACCCGGCAATCCGGTACTGTACCATGCGAGTCTCAGGATCCTCTCAGGAGGTCAGGTTTCGGATCAATGGAGTACCAATTTTGGAATGCGGGAACTGACGATCAGGGACAACGATTTCTATTTGAATGGAAAACCCATTTTGATAAAAGCAGCCTTCTTTGAGGGACTTTATCCCAACGGGATCGCCTACCCTGATTCGGAAGAGATGGCCAGGAAGGAGATCAGGCTGGCGAAGGAGGCAGGATTTAATATGATCCGTCCATGGCGTCATCCGCCTGCTCCCATGTGGCTGGATCTTACCGACGAGATGGGAGTTATGGTGGTGGGCAGTCCGGCCCTCGAATGTATGCAGTTGCCCCTTTCCACCCCCTATTTGCCTTCCAGGGTAGAAAACGAGGTTACCCAGGCCATCCTGCGGGACAGGAACAGGGCCTGTATAGTCCAGTGGGAACTGTTCAATGAATTGCACAGGCCGGTCCTGAAACAGATGATGCGACCCATGGCTCTGCTTGCACGCAATCTGGATCCCACCCGGCTCATCCTGGATGAATCCGGAGGATGGGCTTATGGTGCAAATATGTACCTGCCACGCGATACAGAACCCGCAAAATTCAATGATATTCATACCTATCCCGGACCTTTCATCGACAGAAACCTCTTCGATGGTTTTCTGGCAGTGGGGATGACTGAAACTGAAAAGAAGGAAAAGGGATTATATGCAAAAGCTCCCGGCCGGAATGTGGTACCGGGACTGATGTCTTTTATTTCAGAACTGGGCTACGGCAGCCTTCCCGACCTGGTAAAGAATAATGAACTTTTTGAATCCCGGGGCAATCCGCTAACCCCGGCCTACAGGTACCATAAGCGGCTTGCAGCGGAGCAGGAGGAGGTCCTGGTGGAATCAGGATTTAAGCATCTCTATCCCGACATGAGTCAGTTCTACCTGGATCAGCAATACATTCATGGGGAAGCCAACCGGAGAATGGTCGAGGCGACCCGGTCAAATCCGGAGGTGGACGGCTATTGTATTCATGCACTGGTAGCGGGTGACTGGATCCTGGGTGCCGGACTACTGGATCTCTGGCGTAATCCGAAGACCCATGCCTACGAGGCCACAAAAGCAGTCAACCAGCCACAGATTCTTTCCATCCGGACCATGCCTAGGAATGTCTATGCAGGCCAAGGGACCACACTGGAGGTGAAGGGTATTAATGAGCTCGAGATGATGAAAGGCAAACTGGATATTCAGATCATTGATCGTTCCGGAAAAGTGGTCTTCCATAAAGGGGTAAAAACAACACTGGAGCAGGGAGTCAACTCCCTGTATCAAGAGAAGATCAGCACCGATGATTTACGGGGAAATTATGAGGTCAAAGCTCAGCTCTGGTCAGCCGATAAAATGCTGATCGCTGAAAATACCATACAGTTTGATGTCTTCACGAGCAACGACCTGGCAATACCGGAAACCAGGATTGCAGTGATGGATCCCATTGGATCCCTTACAGGATTCCTGACCAGTGCAGGAATTAATAACATGAAGTTCAGTGAGGACACCCATCTGTCCGATCCGGTGCTTGTTGCCGGGTATACCAGTGACGATGATTCCGGTGATCCCCCGTTGGAAGATCTTCTCAGTTTTGTCCGTGCTGGCGGTACTGCAGTGTTTCTTAAAGAGTTGAGCACAGAGCTGCTGGATCGGGACTCTCTGTTGCCTTTCAGCGCAACACCCCATAAAGCAAGGGGATTGTGGACCTGCATTCCCCACCTGGTCCGGGATCATCCCCTATTTGCCGGATTACCATCCGGGAAAATGATGCATGACATTTACGAAAATGTATGGACAGTCAATACACTGCGTGAACTGCATGGAGAAGAGATCACACACTATGACCCGGTGGTGGCCGCTGTGGGCTTTGATTGGTTTTCAAGGCAACATAAGATGCATTACTCAGGGCCGGGAACTTCATGGTGGGGTACCGATGTGGCAGTGCTAACCCTGGGTAAAGGCCGGATTATTGTTTCACAATTGAGGTTGCTCAATAATCTGGGAAAGGACCCTGTGGCGGACAAGATCCTGTATAACATGATCAATTACGCTACAAAGCCTTAATTTAGAGGTCAGGCTATTGGGTTCGTTATGAGAAGGGAGGTTAACATATTAGGGGTTCTGCTGCTCTTCTTTGCTGGTTCACTGAACTATGCTTCCGGTCCTGCCTCCGGAGAGACAGTACAGGGGATATGGATGAATCCCGGCGAGAGGGAGGATTCCTCCTTCCAGTGGCGGGCCCACTGGATCTGGATGGATCCCTCGGTGGAGAATCATACCATGCTGGCCCGTTATTCATTTGAGCTGGAAGAAGAACCAGCGTCTGCATTACTTCGCATTACGGCATCCGACAGGTATCAATTGTATGTAAACGGACAGTATGTTTGCCGGGGTCCGGCACGCTCTGCACCCCATCATCAGTCCTACGATATCCTGGATATATCCAGGGTGCTCGTTCAGGGACAAAACAGTTATGCCGTACGGGTTCATCATCAGCAGGGCAAACGATCCTACCAGTACCCGGGAAGGGCGGGATTGCTGGTACAGGCCGAGATCTCATATGGAGATAGCTCAGTCACCCTCATCTCCGGCAAAGAGTGGATGGTCTCGCCGGATCTATCCTGGTCCAATGAGGCACCTCCTATCAGCCGGTTCCAGGATGTTGTGAATGACCGGGTGGATATGCGAAAACATGTCAACGGCTGGACACATAGCAGCTTTGTAGATAGCACCTGGGATCGCGCTACCCTCTTAATGAGAAATGCGGGCTGGCCGGCACCACAAAGCAATGCCTCGCCCCAGCCCCTCACACCTCCGTGGACCACACTGGTTCCAAGGGATCTGCCCTATCTGATCGAATCTGATGTTAAAGCAACCTCTTTGGTGGGTATATACCAGGTGGAAGATCGGATTTCAGAAACAGGAAATATTGAGATTAGCACAGTTCCTCTTGGCGGAGATACAAACCGGAAACTGATGCGCGAATACGGGCAATCTGCCGACAGCGGGGAGCCTTTTCTGATTACGGCTGGAAAAGAGGAAGAATCAAAGATCCTCATATTTGATTTTGGCGAGGTGATCAACGGGATGCCAAAACTTGACATTCAGGGAGAACCCGGGATCCAGGTGGATGTGATGTGCTCACCCTACATCCTGGGTAATGTCTTTACCCATAAGATCGTCGATACCCGTTGCCTGGACCGGATTACCCTTTCAGGGAAGCGGGACGTGTGGGAAGCCACCTATTTCAAGCCTGCCAGGTATATGGCCGTTGCCATCAGAAATCCCACAGAAAAGGTGAGGCTTTATTCAGCCGGAATGCGCAGAATTGAATATCCGTTTGTTTCAGCCGGCTACCTCAAAACACCGGGTTCACCTTGGGTGGAGCAGTATTGGGAAGCCTCAAAGAAGACCATAACCGTTTGCACCACCGACGGGTACACAGACAATTACCGGGAAAGAAGGCAATACGCGCAGACCGGTTATTATGCAGCACTGGGAAATTACTGGACATTCGGAGATTACGCCCTCCAGCGAAGGTATTTGGTTCAGGTAGCCCAGGAACAGCAGGCCAACGGGATCATGCCTGCCTATGCTCCCCTGGCCAATGGGGATTATATGGTTATTTTTGATTCCAATTGCCTCTGGATCCGGAGCCTGAGAAATTACCTGTTATTTTCCGGGGATTCTGCAACTGTAAAGCAACTGTTGCCTGCGGCCGAAAAACTCATGGAGCTCTTCCATTCCTGTACCGATCCCAATGGGATGATCCATAATCCCCCTTACCCCTACTGGCTGGACCATGCCCAAATAGATCGCCGTGGTGCAAATATGATTTTGAACGGGCATTACCTGGGTGCCCTGGAGGATTTTGCCCAGGTACTGGAATGGCTCGATGAAGGTGTAAGTGAAATCTACAGGTCAAGGGCTGAATTGCTTCGAAAGTCTTTACAGGTTCATCTGTGGGATGAGGATAAAAAACTGTTTGCCGATGCGCTCGTCAATGGTACCAGATCGCAACGTTTCAGTGAGCACGGCAACGCCATGGCACTTGCACTGAATTTAGCCAGTCCTGAACTGGCAAATGCCATTGCACGACAACTGCTGAAAAGGGAAGAACATAATTTCATCCGGAGGGAATCGGGTTTGACTATGGTGACTCCGGCCATGTCCTATTTCCTGCATAAAGGACTGTGTGAGGCTGGTTATGTGGAAGAATCCTTTAACCTTCTCAGGGAGCGGTTTGACAAAATGCTGGAACCGGGTACCAATCAGACACTATGGGAGGAATGGTTCATCGATGGAACCGGGAGAACGGGGAAGTTTCAGAAAAAGACCCGGAGCGATGCGCAAACTGAAAGTGCATTTCCTCCCGCCCTCTTTGTGGAATACATGTTCGGAATAACACCCCTGGTACCCGGAATGAAAGAGGTCTCCATTGCGAGAATTGCATCGGGGATCGGCCGGATGGAAGGAGCGTTTAGCACACCGCAGGGAGAGCTGATTGTAAAGTGGGAGGTGAATAAAGATTCCGGAAAGCTGTACCTTTCGATCCCGGATGACATGAAGGTATCACTGGATCTTGAAAGCCTGAAGAAACATGCTGACCATGCTGTGACAGTCAACGGCAAGGAGATAACTTCCGGCCTCAGATCAGAACCATTGTATGCACTCTATCGGGGTGACCACGAAATAATCTTTTAATACCTATCATTGATAACTAGAAATAACAACAGCAGATGTCCGACAGAAATGCATATGCCATGTCTCCTGAAATAGCTTCCAGGATAGAAGATGCGGGAGTTATCGCGGTACTGGAGATTGAGAGGCTGAATCATGCGGTTCCGGTGGGAGGATTGAACATCACTAATGTCAGTAACTATTTGAAATCTCCTCTTGTTTGTGCCCTCGGTGGTTCATGGCTGGCAAAACGAGACCTGATACGGGAGGAGAAATGGGATGCGATCGCAGAAAATGCAGGCGAAATCAGGAAAATGATTAATGAATCAAGGGGGCAGGAATGATGGATTATAACGAATATGAAAAACTCTGAACGGATGAATACGATCGTAACGTTTGGTGAGATAATGGGGCGCTTCTGCCCGGATGATTTTCAACGGTTTATGCAGAGTATGCCGGGGAGGCAGAACCTGACCTTTGCAGGGGCAGAAGCCAATGTGGCAGCATCGGTATCCATGCTGGGAGGTAAGGCCAGGTTCGTGACTGCTCTGCCGTACCATGATATTACCGATGCATGCATTGCAACTCTTAAGCGCTTAGATGTGGATGTGTCTGGAATCAAGAAGGTCGGTTATGGCAGGCTGGGACTCTACTTTGTGGAAAAAGGGGCCAATCAGCGCCCCGGCAGGGTGATCTATGACAGGGAGTATTCTTCAGTCTCATTGACCCCGGGATCAGGTTATAACTGGAAAGATCTCTTCTCCGGTGCCGGCTGGTTCCATACCACTGGAATAACCCCGGCGCTTTCAAAGATCGCTGCCGAAGCCACAGAAACAGCTGTCAGGGAGGCAAAAGCTGCCGGACTTACGGTCTCCTGTGACCTCAATTTCCGTAAAAAGCTGTGGCAGTGGGAACCGTCGACTCCTTCACATGAACTGGCCCGCAGAACGATGATCAACATCCTCCCCCATGTGGATGTGGTGATCGGGAATGAAGAAGATGCCCAGGATGTGCTGGGCATTTCTGCTGAGAATACGGATGTCCGGCAGGGCAAACTGGATGTGTCCAGGTACACCAGGGTGGCAGAAGAAATCATATCGCAATTTCCCAACGTGAAAAAAGTGGCCATCACATTAAGGGAGAGCCTCTCTGCCACGCACAATAACTGGGGAGCCATGCTGTATGATGCAACATCGGACCAGTCTCATTTCGCCCCTGTGAAGAACGACATCTACACGCCCTATGAAATCAAGGCTATTGTAGACCGGATAGGTGGAGGTGATTCTTTTGGAGCAGGCCTCATATTTGCCCTGAATACCCCGGAACTGGGAAGTCCGGATGTGGCGGTAAAATTTGCAGTTGCGGCGTCATGCCTTTGTCACTCCATTGAAGGTGACTTCAACTATGTGAAGAGAGCCGAAGTGGAGAGCCTTATGGAAGGGATCACTTCCGGCAGGGTAGTCAGGTAATAAAAACAGAAACAAAGAAAACAATACCAAATGAAGAAACATATATTTATCCTTTGTAGCGTTGTATGGATGGGGTCGGCAGAAATCGCAATGCTCTTTGGCACCACCCGGGAAACACCTTCTACGTTCTATATAAGTGCTGCCGAAGGAAATGATACGAATGATGGATTATCTCCCGCCACCCCGTGGCAAACCCTGTCTAAAGTCAATGCCCGGGAGATGATCCCCGGAGATTCACTGCTATTCAGATCAGGGGATACATTTGTCGGCCGGCTAACTATTATTTCTGAAGGAGGAAACGAATCATTGCCTGTAGTGATCACCAGCTATGGAAGTGGTGCAAAACCCATCCTGGACGGAGATGGATACCTCTCTGCCGTTCTGATTCAGAACAGTAGCCATATTCACCTCTCCAACCTGGAGATCACTAATGAAAATGAGATATCTAAACCAGGAGTTTCTGAAGATAAGCGGTATGGTATCTATTTTGAAAACACGTATAGTGACGGAACGACATTTGATCATTATCAGCTGGAGCGGTTAACATTCAGAAATATTTATCAAACGACCCAGATCAGTGATAATGACCAAACCGGGATCAATGCACATGCCATCACCTCGACCGGCTCCTGGGGGGATGAGATCCACCCGATCAGGTTCAGGAATATGCGAATTGAACACTGCTACTTTACTGGGACATCGAGACATGCTGTTGTACTCAAGGCGGTTGAAAACCTGGAGCTCAGGCACAACCTTATTCAGCATGTGGGCGGTGCCGGTATTGTGGTCGCGGCCAACAGCAGGGATGTACTGGTAGAATACAACACCACCGATCATACAGGTTCAGGCATTGATCCCAGAATGGCGGGCCGTGGTAGCGGTATCTGGTGCTTTAAAAGTAAAAATGTAGTCGTGCAGTACAATAAGTTTCTGTATGCCAGGGGCATCAAGGATTCCTACGGGATGCATATCGATCACAGCAACCGGAATGTAGTTTATCAGTACAACTACAGTGAAGGAAACGAGGGAGGATTTGTGGAGATCCTGGGCAACAACATAAATGTGGGTTACCGCTATAATGTCAGCATAGGTGACGGATGGCGTAAAAGAGGCCCCACGTATGGACAGATATTCTGGTTTACGGGATGGGCGGGCGATCCTCAAAATCCCTTGGGTTCAGATAGCATATTTGTATACAACAATTCCATATTTATTCCCGATACCATCCAGCCCGGGATCTTTATTAAAGCAGCAAAGCATACCCGTGTATGTAACAACATCATCTATGCCTCAAATGGTTTTGGGGATGTGGTCATTAATAATGATCCGGATCTTAATGAATTCGATCACAACCTATGGTATGGGACATTTCCCGATTTTGATACGCAAGGCCGGCCCTACAGGGGGGAACATGCCGTTTATCAGAATCCCCTGTTCAAGAAACAGGTGGTTACGGATTCGGCCGGGTTTATCCTGAGAATCGGCAGTCCTGCAATAGGTACTGGCAGATTGATGTTGACACCGGGGATAGATCACCAATACGATTATTTCCATAACCATGGAGGAGAAGATTATTACCGCAATCCGGTTTCGGAAACCAATCTTCCCAATATAGGGGCCTTTAATGGGGAGGCTCACACAGGATTAATTCCAAGAAAAAGTGAAGCCGGAGCAACAATATCACTTTATCCCAATCCTGTCAAAGCGGATCAGCCGATAGTTTTCAAAATGCCTGACCAATTCAATAATAAAACCTTACACATTCAGATTGTGGATCTTGAGGGCAAGATCCTCTTTGAAAAAACACTTCAGTCCAATGGGGACATTCAACTGGTACCTGAACCATTGGTTCCGGGAAATTATTTGATAAAGATTCAGGCAGGCGATTCTCTCTCATCGAATCAGCTGATCGTAATATAACATCCGTTAGCCGACAGAATAAAACATGCAGATTACCCCTATTATACCTGTTCTGATCCTGCTGGCTTCACTACCAGCGGGATTATCTGGCCAGGAGAAGAGTGCCGGTCAGCCTAATGTGATCTTCATCATGTGTGATGACCTGAATGATTATACCTCTCAGTTGGGAGGACATCCCGATATTAAAACACCTCATATTGATCAGCTTGCCAAATCATCAACCCACTTTATTAATGCACATACCAACGTAGGGTTATGTCAACCTTCCAGGAACAGTCTGTTTACAGGAATTTACCCTCATACATCAAAGGATTTTGGCTGGACCCCCTATTTTAAAAATCCCTTGCTGCAGCATAACAAAACTTTTATTGAACTATTCAAAGAGAATGGATATCATGTGATGGGGACCGGCAAGTTGCTTCACAATAGAGTGGACACGATTTGGAGTGAATGGGGAATTGAGCGAAGAATTAATTATGGACCGCACGCTTTTGATGGAGAGAAAACGGTTGGCCATCCTTCTGTTCCTGAGCCTTTCAGACGCATTAACAATGTGGATGGTTCATTTGCACCCCTGTCCGATATACCTGTGTTTCCTGAGGACCAGGGGAGATCCGGAACTCCTGGCTGGACCTATGGTCCGCGTCCGTTCAGGTACATCAATGATAACGACAGGGACCTGATGCCGGATGAACTGCATGCCCAGTGGGCGGCACAAAAAATCAGGGAAATGGAAGCCCGGGAAGAGGATCAACCCTTCTTCCTGGGTGTGGGTTTTGTAAAACCCCACACCCCGTTGTATGCTCCTAAAAAATATTTTGACCTGTTCCCGCTGGATAGGATCACCCTTCCGATGAGGAAAGAGGGGGATCTTGAGGACTGCTATTATACCAGTGTATACCCCCCCAGTGATGTGGGCCTTCACTATTACCAGGCACTCATGGAAGCTTATCCTGATGGGGAGAGAGGATTGAAATTATTCCTACAGGCCTACCTGGCCTGTGTGGCATTTGTGGATGATCAGATCGGGATTGTGCTGGACGCGTTGGACAACAGTAAGTTCAAAGAGAATACCGTAGTGGTCTTTACCAGCGATCATGGCTGGCAAATGGGTGAAAAGGAGTATCTCTATAAGAATTCCCCCTGGGAGAAGTCAACACGCATTCCATTGATTATCAGGGACCCTCGCGTCACTTCAGCAGGTTCAATGGTTGAGCATCCGGTATCACTGATTGATATCTATCCCACACTGGTCGACCTCTGTAACCTGGAAGGAAACACCACACGGGAGGCCTCATCAACTACCCCTGAAGGATTCAGCCTGCGACCGTTCCTGGAGGATCCGGAGTACGATCAGTGGGAAGGACCGGAAGGTGTACTTACCTTACTGGGAGCGAGCATAAACAAACCTGTCGAGGGACTGGGAGTATCCACCAATCCAAAAGCGCTGTGGCATATTGAAATCCAACGGGAACTGGATGATTCATTAATCCTGCAACAAAATTACAGTTACCGGACGGAGCAATGGAGGTATGTTATGTACAACAACGGACACGAGGAGCTGTACGACCACCGGAAGGACCCCAACGAATGGAATAACCTGGCCACCGGCAATCAATACAAAAAAGAGAGAGAAACGCTGAAGGATCAAGTGTTACAAATGATCAATCATAAATCGCACTGAAATATTGTTCAAATCTGCTCAATAGTTTTCTATCTCCTTTCAATTAGTTTTCCTAAACGGAGCGATACGGTTCCCCGGAATAGTAAAGTGTGTTGTAATATTAATATGAAAAAGGTAGAAGTATTCATTTAAGATCTTGGATTGATAATGAACAGAGATACGATACTGGCCAGATTTGGGATCCTGGCGGTACTGATGGCAGGAATTGCCTGCAATAAGCAAACCTTACAACAACCTGAAATTCCAAACATCATCTACATCATGGCCGACGATATGGGGTACGCCGACCTGGGATCCTATGGCAGTGTTATGATCCAAACCCCTCACCTGGACCAAATGGCCGAGGAGGGTATCCGGTTCACTCAGCATTATGCAGGCAGTACGGTGTGTGCTCCTTCCAGAGGGGTACTGATGACCGGTTTGCATACGGGGCAAGCCTATATCAAGGGGAACTTTGCCATGGAAACCGAAGGAAACCTTCCTTTGCCCGATGCCCAGGTGACGGTGGCGGAAGTATTGAAAACAGCAGGGTATAAGACGAGTGTGATCGGGAAATGGGGACTTGGAGGACCAGGCTCAGTGGGTGGGCCCAACAACCAGGGATTTGATTACTCCTACTGCTACCTGGATCAGCGAAACGCACATGAGTACTATCCTCCCTACCTGTGGGAAAATGAGCAGAAGGTTTTGCTCGATAACCAAAACGCTCCCATCGAGTACAGCCACCATTTGTTCGCCGAAAAGGCTCTGGATTATATTGAAGAGCAGAGTGACCGGCCTTTCTTCCTCTACCTGGCCTATACCATTCCCCACGGGAAGTACCAAATCCCCGATGATGCCCCGTATACAGACATGGGGTGGACCCAAAAGCAGAAAACTTATGCGGCCATGGTAACCCTCATGGACCAAGACATTGGCCGCATCTTCCAGCTATTAAAGAGCAAGGGGATCGATAAGAATACCATCGTCTTTTTCACCAGCGACAATGGAGGGGTTCGGGGTTTGTCCGATTTCTTCACCAGCAACGGTGTCTCAAAAGGCTATAAAGGAGATGCCTACGAAGGAGGTATCAGGGCCCCTCTGATTGTCAGGTGGCCGGGTCAGATCCAGCCCGGACAGGTTAGCGACCACATCAGTGCATTCTGGGACTTCCTGCCCACCGCCTGCGAACTGGCGGGTGCGGAGCCACCTTCAGCCATCAACGGCATCTCCTATTTGCCCGAATTGCTGGGAGAAACCCAGGATCGGCACGACCACCTCTACTGGGAATACTTCCAGTATCATTATGGTTGGAAAACCGGTGATCCCGGCCCCCGGAACCACCTGGAGTCCCAGGCGGTCCGAATGGGTCAATGGAAAGGGGTTAAGGCTAATATCGACAAGAATCCGGATGGTACGGTTCAGCTCTTTAACCTGGAGAATGATCCGGGAGAGGCAAACGATCTGGCCCTCGCCCACCCGGAGATAGTTGAGGAGATCGAAAGCATCATGACCTTGGCTCGAAAGGATAGTGAATTTTTTTCAGCAAAATAATCCTGTGATGAAAACATACACCCTATTAGCCCTTATGTGTGTGGCGGGTATCATAGTGGGATGCAGTAACAAGTCTGATCCACTTCCTAACATTATCGTCATTCTGGCCGATGATGCGGGGTATGCCGATGTGGGTTTCATGGGTGGTGATATTCCCACACCCCATATCGACAGATTGGCAGAAACCGGCGTGGTATTTACTGATGCTCATATCACGGCCACGGTGTGCAGTCCCTCCAGGGGTGGCCTGATCACCGGGCGTTACCAGCAACGTTTTGGTTTCGAAGCTAATATTCCTCCACCCGGAATGGGTATGGATCTTTCAGAAAAGACCCTTGGGGATGCCTTGAAAGGTGCTGGATATTCCACAGGGATTATAGGGAAGTGGCACCTTGGCTCAGAGGAACAGTTCCATCCCAATAACCGCGGTTTTGATGAATTCTGGGGTTTTCTGGGAGGATCCAGATCTTACTTTTTCGATGAGGCCAAAGATGACAGGGAGGGGCAGGAGAGAGAGCTATTGCATAATCAAACCCATGTCAGTTTTGAGGGTTACCTTACTGATGCGTTCTCACATCAATCGGTAACATTCATCGAGGAGAACAAAGAGAATCCCTTTTTTCTCTTTATTTCCTACAATGCAGTACATACACCCATGCATGCTAAAGAGGCTGATCTGGAAACTTTTAAGGATCATCCCAGGGCGAAACTTGCAGCCATGACCCGGGCCATGGACCGGGGTGTGGGTAGAGTACTGGATAAGCTGGAAGAGGAAGCTCTTTCTGAAAACACGCTGATATTCTTCCTGAGCGATAACGGAGGAGCTACCAACAATCAATCCTCCAATCATCCGCTGAAAGGGTGGAAAGGCAACAAATTCGAAGGAGGGCACCGTACCCCATTCATATTGTCCTGGCCGGCCAGGATAGCAGGTGGAAAGAGCTATGAAGGTTTGACCTCCTCATTGGATATCTTTGCTACCTGCATCGCAGCAGCAAACCTGGGTGAGTCTCCCGGGAAACCCCTGGACGGGGTGGACCTGATCCCCCATATCACTGGGGAGGTTACTTCTGAACCGCATGAAACCCTCTATTGGAGAAAGCTGAAGATGGCAGCTGTACGCAAAGAGGAGTATAAGCTGATCCGGCTGGATGACTATGGGTACCGGCTATACGATCTGAAAAACGATCTGGGAGAGAGCAGGGACCTGGCAGCAAGCCATCCGGACAAACTTAATGAACTTAAAGCAGACCTTGCATCCTGGGAAGCCACCTTAACAGATCCTTTGTGGGAGGAATCACATCCGTGGCAGCGGGTCACATTCGAAATTCACAAGGCTTTGATGGAGAACCGGGAGGTTACCATAAAAAGCCCTGCTGACCTGAATAAGCTTGATCAATCAAATTAAATTCTATACAGCCATGAGACAACTCTTATGTATCGCATTTGCAGCAGTTTTAGTTACAGTAACTTCATGTAGTACCCTGCAGAAACCGGGAGAAGGTGTGAATCCGCCCAATGTAATTATTATCTATGCCGACGACCTGGGCTATGGGGATGTGG
The DNA here is from genome assembly GCA_964622985.1 of uncultured Bacteroides sp. Lineage (GTDB taxonomy): Bacteria > Bacteroidota > Bacteroidia > Bacteroidales. The sequence goes on from CAZURA010000006.1 coordinate 67,643, forward strand.
GTGCGTACGGTGCCACTGAAATGCCGACCCCCAACATAGACAGGTTGGCGGAGGGAGGTGTTCGATTCACCAACGGGTACGCTTCTTCTGCTACCTGTTCACCCAGCAGGTATGCACTGCTGACCGGTGTCTATCCATGGCGCAATGAGAGGGCAAGGATCTTGCCCGGAACAGCACCCCTGATCATCGATGTGGCCCAGATGACCCTCCCGAGGATGTTCGGTGAGACGGGATACCACACAGGGATCGTGGGGAAATGGCACCTGGGTCTGGGTGATGGTATGGTGGACTGGAACCAGCCGATCTCGCCTGGTCCCAACGAAGTGGGATTTGATTATTCCTATATCATGGCAGCCACCCAGGACCGCGTTCCCACGGTATATATTGAAAACGGAACAGTGGTGGGGCTTGATCCGGAAGATCCCATTGAAATCAATTACAAAGAGAATTTTCCGGGTGAGCCCACGGGTAAAGAGAATCCTGAAATGCTTAAAATGATGTGGCACCATGGTCACTTCCATTCCATCGTGAATGGGATCTCCCGCATAGGGTATATGAAAGGGGGTAAAGCAGCCAGGTGGGTGGATGAAAATATGGCCGACACTTTTCTGGTGAAAGCGCAGGAGTACATCATCGAGCATAAGAACGAACCTTTCTTTCTCTACTATGCCCTCCAGCAACCCCATGTTCCCAGGACACCGCATTCCCGCTTTGTGGGTGAGACCGGGATGGGGCCCAGGGGCGATGTGATCGTGGAAGCGGACTGGTGCATCGGTGAATTAGTAAGTACCCTTGAAAAGGAAGGCCTTTTGGAAAATACCCTGATCATCCTCTCCAGTGATAATGGTCCGGTGCTCAATGATGGGTATTATGATGATGCCGAGGAGAAAGTGGGCAGCCACACCCCTGCAGGGCCTCTCAGAGGCGGTAAATACAGTCTGTTTGAAGCGGGTACTCGGGTACCGTTTATAACATACTGGAAGGGACAGATCGAGCCTTCCGTCTCTGATGCCATGGTATCACAGGTGGACCTGCTCTCCTCACTGGCATCCCTGGTGGGCAGCACAGTGGAATCCATGGATAGCAAAGAGCTGATGAATGTATTTCTGGGTAAGAACGATACGGGCAGGGATGAACTGATCCTGGAGGCCACATCCCGAACCGCATTGCGGATAGGTGATTGGGTAATGATCCCCCCTTACAAAGGACCTGCGGTCAACCGGAGTGTAAATATTGAACTGGGTAACAGCGATGTATTCCAGCTATATAACCTGGAAGACGACCTGGGGGAGCAAAACAACCTGGCAGATACTCACAAAGAGAAACTGGAGGAAATGATCCATCGGTTTGAAGAGATCCGTGGTGTGGATTACACGAACACCGAGGCACTTGAACTGAAATAACACAGCAAAGGGAAACAGTCATCTACAGGTTTCTAATCAGAGAATAATATCCCATATGACGAAGAGACATAGAGCAGCTCTGCTCATTTTCCTGATCTCAGGCTGGTGCGGTGTCCAATCCCAGGTCAACGACTGGGAGAACCAGTACATTACCCGGGTGAATACAGAGGCCCCGGCCGCACCCCTGGTTTCCTACGAATCTGAGGAGGGAGCATTGCAAGGAGACCCGGAGCAATCGGTGTACCACCTATCCCTCAATGGTTCCTGGAAGTTTCATTGGGCAGCCATTCCGGAAGAAAGAGCCATGGGCTTTCACTCACAGGATGTCGATATGAGCCTCTGGGACGATATAAAGGTACCTTCAAACTGGCAAATGGAGGGGTATGGCCGGCCCATATACACCAATATCAACTATCCCTTTGAAAAAAAACCTCCCTTCATTGACGGAGAGAACGGGAACGGTGTGGGTAGCTACTTCAGGGAATTCACCCTACCCGGTAGCTGGAGTGGAAGGGAGGTATTCCTCCGCTTCGACGGGGTGGAATCGGCTTTTTACGTATGGGTAAATGGGCACCAAGTGGGGTATGCTCAGGATAGCCGGACCATAGCCTCCTTCAATGTGAGCAGGTATCTGAAGCCTGGAGCCAACAAGCTGGCGGTCCAGGTATTTCGTTGGAGCGATGGAAGCTACCTGGAGGACCAGGACTTCTGGCGTTTAAGCGGAATCTACCGGAATATTTACCTGGTGGCCAGGCCCAGTGTATACCTGGAGGACTGCTTTGCCACCACTGCCTTCGACAAGGATTATACACATGCTCATTTGGATGTTGAACTTCGCCTCAGAAATGCCTCATCCAAGCGTTTCAAACAAGGTGCGATTGAGGTTGCTCTCATTGATCCCAGTGGTCAGCCTGTTACCTTCGGAGGGGAGCCGGTCAGGAAAACGCCCTCGCTCGAAGAGGGAAATTCTGTAGAGATCCGGATACCTCTCAAAGTTGCCGAACCTTTGCATTGGACCGCAGAAACGCCCAATCTCTATACCATTCTGATCACACTGCGGGGTAGCAGGAATGAAGAATTGGATCAGGTGTCTGTCAAAACAGGATTCCGGCAGATTGAGATCCGCGGGAGAGAGATCTTCCTGAACAATCAGCCCATTATCATTAAAGGCGTGAATCGGCACGAACACAATCCGGTTACCGGGCATTACATTACCCGGGAACAGATGGAGAAGGAGATCATTCTGCTCAAGCAGCTTAATATTAATACGGTCAGGAATTCTCACTATCCGGCCAGTCCCTATTTCTATGACCTTTGCGATCAGTATGGAATCTATGTGATTGATGAGGCCAATGTGGAGTCACATGGGATGCGGTACGGAGAAGCCTCTCTGGCCAAAGATCCGAGCTGGGAAAAGGCTCACGTTGAACGCATGGTGACCATGGTCGAACAGAATAAGAATCATCCCTCCATCATCATGTGGTCATTGGGAAATGAAGCGGGCAACGGGGTGAATATGGTGGCCATGGAGCAGGCATCTAAAATGATCGATCCCACCAGGCCCACCCACTACCATTTTTCAACCGAACCCATTGTGGGGGATATCTGGGGCGGAGGCGTATACAAGAATGGTAGAAAGCAGGGCCCCTACCGGTACCACTCGGTGGCAGATCTGATCGAGATAGCACATATGGACCTGGACCGCCCCTTCATTACCAATGAATATGCCCATGCCATGGGCAACGCCTGCGGCAATCTGAAGGAATATGTGGAGGTATTTCAACGTTATCCCGGAATTTCCGGTGGCTGTATATGGGACTGGGTGGACCAGGGCATTCTGCAGGAAACAGAAGATGGAATCTCATACTATGCCTACGGAGGTGATTTTGGGGATACACCCAATGACCTGAATTTCTGTCTAAACGGGATCCTCTTTTCTGACCTCAGCCTCTCACCCAAAGCCTTCGAAGTGAAACAGTGTTACCAGAATGTGGAATTCCAGTGGGCAAACAGTACCCGGGACACTCTGGAAGTGATCAACCGTTACGACTTCACCAACCTGAGCCGGTTTCAAATGCAATGGGAATTACTTCGTAATGGCAAAACAGTAGAGGCCGGCACTTTCCCATCACTTGAGACAGAACCTCATAAGCATGGCCTGTTGTCTCTTCCTAAAGAGGTGACAAACACCTTGAATTCCCGGGACAGTGAATTCCTGCTAAATCTGTATGTCCGGCTGGACCAGGAGGAGAACTGGGCAGCCACGGGTTATATCGTCGCAACGGATCAGCTTTCACTTTCGCCCTGGAGAAAAGCAAACCGGGAGCCCGGAGTCACATACAAGCTTGAACATACAGAAAAGGAGCATTTGCTCCGGTTCAGATCAGAAAAAGTAGCGCTGGAGTTTGACAAAAAGGAGGGTGCCATCACTTCACTCACTGTAAATGGAAGAGAGTTATTTGAACAGGGTCCGGTACTGAATATCTGGAGAGCCCCCACCGACAACGATGGCTGCTATACCAACCTCTGGCGTCATGAATCAGGCCGGGCATCCCATGAGTGGTTCAAAGCGGGTTTTCATCAGGCCTTTTTGGAGGTGGATAGTGTATGGATTGAAAATGAGACAGAAAACCTTCTGACCTTTAAAGTCAGAGGCGCCTTAAGAACGACAGCGAACCGGTTGCTGGCCCGTACGAAACAGATCTATTCGGTCCGTGGGGACGGAGTTATTCAGCTGAAGACCTGTTTTGAACCGGTTGAGGAGAACCTGCCGGTTTTACCCAGACTGGGTTATGAAATCCGGCTCAGATCTGATTTTGATCAAATGAGCTGGTATGGACGAGGTCCCCATGAGAACTACATCGACCGGAACAGTTCCGCTTTGCTTGGGATCTACGGAGGATCGGTGAGCGATCAGTTTGTCAGTTACCCCGTTCCCCAGGAAAACGGTAATAAAACCGGCGTACGATGGGTAAAGATAACCGATGACAAAAGTGTTGGGATGAAAGTATCCTCCCCACGGCCCTTCGAGACCAGTGCCCGGCACTATAGCCAGTCGAATCTGACCGAAGCGGCTCACACCTACGAACTGGAAAAGAAGGAGCAGGTCTTCTGGTACATCGATTATCAGCAAAACGGACTCGGCGGCAACAGCTGCGGGCCCAGGCCCATGGACAAGTACCTTCTGAAACCTCAGCCTGTGGAATTTGAGTTTACATTGAGTCTCATTCATTGAGCTGGCTTCAAGAACACCAGGAATCAACAAAACCCAGGGAAAAGAACTATTTTTACCTGCAAACAGACCTGTCATGAATAAGTTATATCTGCTGATCCTTCTGTCCATCCCGTTCTTACTGCCGGGCTGCACTTCCCCCGAACCGGAAACCGCGCAGGGGCCCAACCTGTTGATCATACATACGGATGAACATAACTTCAGGACACTCGGTTGTTACCGGGAATTGTTGTCGGATGATCAGGCCTTTGTATGGGGGGAAGGTGTCAGGGTGGAGACACCAAATATTGACTGGTTGGCACAGAATGGTGTTTTGTTCTCCAAGTGCTATGCCACGACTCCGGTCTGCGGGCCCTCCAGGGCTTCCTTCGTGACTGGGCTCTATCCCCAGCACACGGGAGTTACCAAGAATGATGTCCCCATGTATGTTGAGATGGTCACATTCGCTGAGATCCTGAAGGAGAACGGATATTTCACGGGCTATGTGGGTAAGTGGCACCTCGACGGAGAGGGTAAACCCCAGTGGGAGCCGGAAAGGAATTTTGGATTCACCGATAACCGCTACATGTTTAACCGGGGGCACTGGAAAAAACTGGAAGATACACCCACCGGTCCGCGGGTGGCCAGTGTCAATGAGAATGGCATACCGAATTACAATCTCGACGGAGCCGACGAACAATCTTTTGCCACAGACTTTCTGACCGACAGGACCATGGAGCTGATCTCAGAACACAGGGATTCCCCTTTCTGCGTCATGTTGAGTATACCCGATCCACACGGACCTGACCGGGTGCGTCCTCCCTATGACGGGATGTATACGGATATGTCGTTTACAGCACCCCGCACATACAATAAGCCAGATGTAGGTATTCCAACATGGGCAGCGAAGAAGGCCAATGCCGGGATCAACCAGGCCCAGTACTTCGGAATGGTGAAGTGTATAGACGACAATGTGGGTGAATTGCTCGATTTCCTCAGAACGGAAGGATTACTCGAGAATACCATTGTAGTATTTACCTCCGACCACGGGGACCTCCGCGCGGAGCATCACCGTCACAACAAAGGAGTACCTTTGGAAGCCTCTGCAAAGATTCCGTTTATTATTTCTTTCCCGCAGCAATTATTGAAAGGAGCAGTGGTCCATAATGTCATCAGCACAGCTGATTTTGCGCCTACCATACTGGAGATCATGGGAGTCAGTTATGCAACGCAGATGCACGGAACTGATTATTCAAGGGTAACCACCGTTCCGGAAGCAACAGGTGAAACACCGGATATCGCTTTTATCCGGAGCACCGGGATCGACAAGGATGGGACCTGGATCGGGGCATTTACCAGCCGCTACAAACTGATCCTTTCGGCAAATGACGATCCGTGGCTACTCGACCTGGAGTTGGATCCCGATGAGCTGGTTAACTATATTCATGAACCAGGCAATGAGGTTGTGGTAAAGGAACTGGCTGCCAAACTTCAGGAATATGGCGTTCAGTTTCAAGATCCTTACCTGCAATCCACAAAGATGGCCGGTGACCTGGAAGGGTTACTGCCATAAAACCATAACGGTATATGATCAAGATCAATCCTATCCTGACAGTTTTGCTCCTTCTGGCAACACTGTGGGGCTGTTCAGGTGAAAAAAAGAACAGCATCCAGGGGGCAAAACCCAACATCCTGTTGATGATTGCCGATGACATGGGCTATGGTGACCTGGGATGCTACGGGGGCCCTTCAGAAACTCCTGCTCTGAACAGCCTGGCAGGAAACGGAATTCTTTTCACCGACTTTTATGCAGCTGCTCCCAACTGCACCCCATCGCGGGCCGGTCTGCTTACCGGAAGAAGTCCGTTCAGGTCAGGTATCTATAATTACAGGTCACCCAATCATATCATGCATCTGAGGGAGAGTGAGTTAACCCTTGCAGAAGTGTTAAAGGACCAGGGATACCAGACCTCACATATTGGCAAATGGCACCTGGGATGTCTGCCGCAGGATCCAACACTGGGTCATCCTCAACCCCATGAACAGGGATTTGATTATTCCCTGGGTACAGAAAACAATGCCATACCCTCGCATCTGAACCCGGTCAACTTTGTGCGAAATGGCAGGAAGTTGGAACCCCAGGAAGGGTACTCATGCCAGATCCTGGCCGATGAAGCGGTCACCTGGCTGGAGAATCACCGCAACGCTGAAGATCCATTCTTTTTGTACATGGCTTTTCACGAACCTCATCATAAGGTGGCCTCTCCACCCGAGCTGGTGGCAAAATACAGTGACCGGCCAAAAAGAGAGGCTGAATACCTGGCAAACATTGAGAACCTGGATCTGGCAGTGGAGAAAATAATCCAATATCTCACCGATAACCATCTGATCGATAATACACTGATCATCTTCAGTTCTGATAACGGATCGTATCGCCTGGCGTCCAACGGGGGATT